>NZ_CAJMZE010000005.1:0-290655 GCF_905220235.1 Paraburkholderia sp. J41
AAGCCGGCGAAAGCCGGCTTTTTTATCGCGCGTGCAACGCATTCGGCGGTGCGCTAACGCCTCCGGCTCACTGCCCGAATCCCGTCAAGCCGATCAGGCTCCCCGCGCCCAGCAGCCACAGCGGGTGAATCTTCGTGCGGAACGCAAGCACCGCGCACGCGCCCGTAATCGCCCAGGCGATCCACGAAGGATCGGAGGCGCGCGCGATCAGCACGGCGCTCGCGGCCACGAGCCCCGCCGTCACCGGCACGAGCCCTTTTTGCGCGACGCGCCGCCACGGGCGGTCCTTGAAACGGTCCCACGCATGCAGCGCGGCAACGGTCACGAGCGACGAAGGCCCGAACTTCGCCAGCGACGTCACGAACATGCCGGGCCAGCCGGCCACGTGCCAACCCACCAGCGTGACGATCATCATGTTCGGGCCGGGCGCGGCCTGCGCGAGCGCGAACAGCGCGCTGAATTCGCTCGCGGGCATCCAGTGATGCACCTCGACGACCTGGCGCTGCATCTCCGGCAGGATGGTGTTGCCGCCGCCGAACGCGAGCAGCGAAAGCTGGCTGAAGATCGTGGCCAGCGCAACGAGCGTGGCCGTCATGGCGCGTCTCCGGCGTGCTTGCGCGCGGCGCGCGCCGCGATGGCGATGCCGACGGGCGTCAGCACCAGCATGGTCGGCAGAAGCGGCACGCGCAGCACCGCGATCGCCGCGAAGCCGAGCGCGGCCACGGCCGCCGCCGCCGGTTCGCGCCGCAGCGGCAGAATGATCTTCAACGCCATCGAAATCAGTAAGCCGGCCGCCGCCGCCGCCAGTCCGACAAACAGATGCCGCACGTGCGGATCGTTCTGCGTGCGCTCGTACAGCACGCCAAGGCCGATCACGACCAGCGAAGGCCCCGCGATCAGCCCGAGAATGCCGGCGAGCGCGCCGCGCCAGCCGTGAAAGCGCATGCCGATCGCCACCGAGAGATTGATGACGTTGCCGCCCGGCAGGAACTGGCACAGGCCGAGCAGGTCGGTGAACTCGCTGGCGGCAAGCCAGCGGCGCTGCTCGACGATCGCGCGGCGCGCGAGCGGCAGCGCGCCGCCGAACGAGGTGAAGCCAAGGCCGAGAAAGCCGAGAAATATTTCGCGCACCGTGGGCGTGTGCAGGCCGGCCTCGGCGCCGGTGCTGGCGGGGAAAGCGGTGTGTTGTGTCATGGCGATAAGAACCTCTGAGGCAAGCTGCGAGGTTAGCGCCGATCGCGCGCGCGGCAAAACGATTTTTCAGGCGGCGCTTTGTGATCTACACTCACAAGGATGGCTCGCTCACTTCCTCCCTTTCCCGCGCTGCGGGCGTTCGAAGCCGCTGCACGGCACAACAGCTTCACCGCCGCGGCCGCCGAACTTCATGTGACTCACGGTGCAATCAGCCGGCAGGTGGCCGCGTTCGAGGCGTGGGTCGGCGTGCAGGTGTTTCATCGGCATGGCAAACGGGTCGCGCTCAGCGACGCGGGGCGCCGCTATTTGACCGCCGTGCAAGCCGCCTTCGACGACATCGCGCGCGCAACGCAGCAGTTGCGCGATACGGGCGTCGTTCACGTTTTGCGCGTGAATGCGCTGCCCACCTTCGCGATGAAATGGCTCTTGCCGCGCCTTTCGCAGTTTCAGCGGCTCGCGCCCAACGTGGAGCTGCGTTTGTCCACGTCGAATGCGCCCGTCGAAACGCTCGAGGGTTTCGACGTGGCCGTGCGGCGCGGTCCGGCGCATTGGCCCGATTGCGAAGCTGGCCATTTTCTCGACGAAACGGAACTGCCCGTGTGCAGTCCCGCGTTGCTCAAGCGTGCGCCGATTCATCAGCCGGGCGATCTCGCGCGTCACGTTTTGCTGCATTCGGATACGCGTCCCGATGCGTGGCGCAACTGGCTCGCGGCGGCCGACGTGAAAGCGAAGTGCCGCAAGAAGCAGTCTTTCGATCACTTCTATCTGGCGTTGCAGGCGGCGGTGGACGGATTGGGCGTGGCGCTCGGGCCGTTGCAGTTGCTCGACGACGAATTGGCGTCGGGGCGCCTCGTGGCGCCGCTGGCGGGACCGCAGCATCATGCGCGCGGCTATTGGTGGGTGGCGCGCCGCGAAGTTGCGCAGGCGCCGCTCGTCATGCAGTTTTGCCGCTGGCTGGAGGAGCAGGCGGCGCAAGGGGAAAAAGACGAAAGAGCGGAAAAAGCCGAATCCGCGAACGGCGATCGCGTGTACGAGCGCACACGCGATCCCGCTTGATGCCTGCTTGATGACTGCTTGATGCCTGCCCGGTGTCTTAGAGGTAGAACATGCGGTCGTCGTCGGAGTCGCGGTCCTCGATTGCCGGCTTTTCCTTCCCGCCTTCCTCGCCTGCGTCCTCGTAGAACTTCAGCACGGCTTCGAGCACCTGGTCCGGGTCGTCGATCACCTGCATCAGGTTCATGTCCTCGGGATTGATCAGGCCCATCGGCACGAGCGCGGTGCGGAACCAGTCGAGCAGGCCGGTCCAGAATTCGCCGCCCACGAGAATGATGGGCACGTGACGCGACTTCTTCGTTTGAATGAGCGTGAGCACTTCGGCGAGTTCGTCGAGCGTGCCGAAGCCGCCGGGCATGACGATCACCGCGTCGGAGTTCTTCACGAACGTGACCTTGCGCGTGAAGAAATGCCGGAACCGCAGGGAAATGTCCTGCCATTGATTGCCGGACTGCTCGTGCGGCAATTCGATGTTCAGGCCCACGGAAGGCGACTTGCCCGCGTGCGCGCCCTGGTTCGCCGCTTCCATGATGCCGGGGCCGCCGCCGGAGATGACGGCGAAGCCCGCGTCGGAGACTTTTCGTGCGATTGTGGTGGCGAGCTGGTAGTACTTCGAATCGGGTTTCAGGCGTGCGGAGCCATAGATGCTGACCGCTGGCCGGATCTCGGACAGGTACTCGGTCGCCTCGATAAACTCTGCCATAATCGTGAACATCTGCCACGATGCGCGCGCCTTCTTGGCCGTTGCGCGCTCTTGATCTGCGAGTGAACGCAGACTCGGAATCACTTTTCTCTTGTCCATAATGCCTGAAGAACTACGCGTGAATACAACCCTGCAGCAACAAGCCGGGCTGGAAGGTAAGACCCTGCTGCTGGTCGACGGTTCTAGCTATCTCTATCGGGCCTTCCATGCGATGCCGGATCTGCGCGGTCCTGACGGCGAGCCGACGGGGGCGCTCTACGGCATGATCAACATGCTGCGCCGCATGCGCAAGGACGTTACGGCAGAGTATAGCGCGTGCGTGTTCGATGCAAAGGGCAAGACGTTCCGCGACGACTGGTATCCCGAGTACAAGGCGAATCGCCCTTCCATGCCCGAGCCGCTCGCTGCACAAATCGAGCCCATTCACGTGGCCGTGCGCTCGCTCGGCTGGCCGTTGCTCATGATCGAAGGCGTGGAAGCCGACGACGTGATCGGCACGCTCGCCTGCCAGGCCGAAAAGCTCGGCATGAAGGTGATCGTTTCCACCGGCGACAAAGACCTCGCGCAACTGGTCACGGATCACGTCACGCTCATCAACACGATGACGAACGAAACGCTCGATCGCGAAGGCGTGATCGCGAAGTTCGGCGTGCCGCCCGAACGGATCGTCGACTATCTCTCGCTGATCGGCGATACGGTCGACAACGTGCCCGGCGTGAACAAGTGCGGCCCGAAAACGGCGGTGAAGTGGCTCACGCAATACGGCTCGCTCGACGGCGTGATCGAACATGCCGACGAAATCAAGGGCGCCGTGGGCGGCTATCTGCGCGACGCGCTCGAATTCCTGCCGATGGCGCGCAAGCTCGTCACCGTGGAAACGGCGTGCAATCTCGAACCGCATCTGGAGTCGATCGAAGCGTCGCTCGCCACGCGCCCCGAAGCGCGCGAGGAATTGCGCGACATCTTCGCGCGTCACGGCTTCAAGACCTGGCTGCGCGAAGTGAACGAAGCCGCGCAGCAAAGCGAAACCGTGCCGGCCGCCACGAGCGGCGACGTGCCCGAGAAAGACGCCAACGTGCAGCCCGCTTTGTTCGTCGAAGCGCCGCGCCATTACGAGACCATTCAAACGTGGGAGGTGTTCGACGCGTGGCTCAAGCGCATCGAAGCCGCCGAACTCACGGCGTTCGACACCGAAACCACGGCGCTCGATCCGATGGTCGCGAGGCTCGTCGGCGTGTCGTTTTCCACGGAGCCCGGCGTGGCCGCGTATTTGCCGCTCGCGCACCGTGGGCCGGACGCGCCCGATCAACTGCCGTTCGACGAAGCGATCGCGCGCCTCAAGCCGTGGCTCGAAAGCGAGCGGCACAAGAAGGTCGGCCAGCACCTCAAGTACGACGAACAGGTGCTGGCGAATTACGGCATCGCGCTGAACGGCGTCGAGCACGACACGCTGCTCGAATCGTACGTGCTGGAATCGCATCGCACGCACGACATGGACAGCCTCGCGCTGCGCCATCTCGGCATCAAGACGATCAAGTACGAGGAAGTCGCGGGCAAGGGCGCGCAGCAAATCGGTTTCGACGAAGTGGCGCTCGACAAGGCGGCCGAATACGCGGCCGAAGACGCCGACGTCACGCTGCAATTGCATCGCGCGCTGTATCCGCAGATCGCGCCGGAAAAGGGCCTCGACTACGTGTATCGCAGCATCGAGTTGCCCACTTCACGCGTGCTGCGCACGATGGAGCGCAACGGCGTGCTGATCGACGCGGAACGCCTCGAAAAGCAAAGCGCCGAAATCGCGGTGCGCCTGATCGAACTGGAGCAGCAGGCATACGCGCTCGCGGAAGGCGAATTCAATCTCGGCTCGCCCAAGCAGATCGGCCAGATCTTCTTCGAAAAGCTGAAGCTGCCGGTCGTGAAGAAAACCCCCAGCGGCGCGCCTTCCACCGACGAAGAAGTGCTGCAAAAACTCGCCGAGGATTATCCGCTGCCGAAGCTGCTGCTCGAACATCGCGGGCTTTCCAAGCTCAAGTCCACGTACACGGACAAGCTGCCGCGCATGGTCAACGCGCAAACGGGCCGCGTTCACACGAACTATGCGCAGGCCGTGGCGGTCACGGGGCGGCTTGCGTCGAACGATCCCAACTTGCAGAACATTCCCGTGCGCACGGGCGAAGGCCGGCGCATTCGCGAGGCGTTCATCGCGCCGCCGGGCTGCAAGATCGTGTCCGCCGACTATTCGCAAATCGAGCTGCGCATCATGGCGCATATTTCGGGCGACGAAGCATTGCTCGGCGCGTTCGCGCGCGGCGACGACATTCACCGCGCCACGGCCGCCGAAGTGTTCGGCGTGACGCCGCTCGAAGTGTCGAACGATCAGCGGCGCATCGCGAAGGTCATCAATTTCGGCCTGATTTACGGCATGAGCGCGTTCGGGCTCGCGTCGAATCTCGGCATCACGCGCGACGCGGCGAAGCTTTATATCGACCGCTATTTCGCGCGTTATCCGGGCGTGGCGCGTTACATGGACGAAACGCGCATGGACGCCAAATCGAACGGTTACGTCGAAACCGTGTTCGGCCGCCGCCTGTGGCTGCCCGAGATCAACGGCGGCAACGGTCCGCGCCGCCAGGCCGCCGAGCGCGCCGCCATCAACGCGCCGATGCAGGGCACGGCCGCCGACCTCATCAAGCTTTCGATGATCGCGGTGCAGAAGTGGCTCGACGAGAGCGGCATCGGCACGAAGATGATCATGCAGGTACACGACGAACTCGTGCTCGAAGTGCCGGACAGCGAGCTTTCGGATGTGCGCAAGCGCCTGCCCGAGTTGATGTGCTCGGTGGCGCAGCTCAAGGTGCCGCTCGTCGCCGAAGTGGGCGTGGGCGCGAACTGGGAGGAAGCGCACTGAGCACGTGAGCGCCCTGGCGCGGCCGCGCACGCAAGAGGTTGCGGCGCGCTTTGTGCGCAGCGTTCGTCCATCGTCATTCGACATGCACGGAGAAGCTATGCATCGGTTTATCGTTGTGGGTGGGGGCGCGGGCGGGCTGGAACTGGCCACGCGTCTTGGCGACCGTTACGGCGAAACGCGCGCGAAGCGCGGGCGGCCGCGCGCCTCGATCACGCTCGTCGACCGCTATCCGACGCATATCTGGAAACCGCTGCTGCACGAAGTCGCGGCGGGCAGCATGGACCCGTTCACGCATCAGCTCGAATACGCGGCGCAGGCGCGCTGGCACGGCTTCGAGTTTCAGCAGGGCGATCTCACGGGCCTCGACCGCGCGGCCAAACGCATCACGCTCGGCCGCGTGTTCGACGAGGACGGCGCGGAAATGCTGCCCGAGCGCACGCTCGAATACGACACGCTCGTGATCGCCATCGGCAGCACCACGGCATTTTTCGGCGTGCCGGGCGCGGCCGAAAATTCCATCGCGCTCGATACCGTCGAGCAGGCCGAACGCTTTCGCAAGCGCTTGATCGCCGCGTGCGTGCGCGCCGAGCATCAGGCTTCGGAGCGCGTCGCGCCGGACGCCGCCGCCGATGTGCCCCCTATCGCGCCCAACGCGCCCAACGTGGCCGCTGGCGGCGAGCCGCGCGTGCAGGTGGCCATCGTCGGCGCGGGGGCGACGGGCGTGGAATTGTCGGCGGAACTGCGCAACACCGCGCAGGTGCTCTCGGCGTATGGGCTGCACAATCTCGACCCGCGTCACGACGTGGGCATCGTCGTGATCGAATCGGGGCCGCGCATTCTGCCCGCGCTGCCCGAGCGCGTTTCGTCGGCCACGGCGGAACTGATGACCAAGCTCGGCGTGCGCATTCTCACCGGCGAGCGCGTGACCGAAGTCGCGCCCGGCGTCGTGCGCACGGCAAGCGGCAAGGCGTTGCGCGCCGACCTCACGGTGTGGGCGGCGGGCATCACCGCGCCCGGCGTGCTCGCGAAGCTCGACGGCCTTGCGGTCAACCGCATCGGCCAACTGGTCGTGCGCCGCACGCTGCAAACCGAAACCGACGACAACATCTTCGCGCTCGGCGACTGCGCGGCCTGCGAATGGCCCGGCCACGAACGCGGCGTGCCGCCGCGCGCGCAGTCCGCGCATCAGCAGGCCACGTTTCTGTTCAAGTCGTTCGGCGATTTGCTCGCGGGGCGGCCGCTGCCCGAGTTCACCTATCGCGACTTCGGCTCGCTCGTGTCGCTCGGGCACTTCAGCGCGGTCGGCAGTCTGATGGGCGGTTTGATCGGCGGGAATATGCTGATCGAAGGCCTGTTTGCGCGCTTCATGTACATGTCGCTGTACCGCCTGCATATTGCGGCGCTGCACGGCTACGCGCGCATGATGCTCGACACGTTCGCGCACTGGCTGCGCCGCACCACGCTGCCGCGCGTGAAGCTGCACTGAGCGTTTGTCCCTTGGCAGGTTCGTCCTTTATCGAGGAGCGTCAGCATGCTGAAACCCGAAGTCGATAGTCTCGTGCCGCACGTGCCGTTCGACCGGCGCACGTTCATCAAGGCGGCGCTCGGCAGCGGTTTTGCCGCGGCCGTGCTGCCGGTTTCGGCGCAAACCATCCACACGGACAGCGAAGGGCTGGAGGCCGGCGAGATCGGCTTTCAGTCGAACGGCACGCTGATTCCCGCGTATCGCGCCCAGCCGCGCGGCAAGACGCATCTGCCGGTCGTCATCGTGATTCACGAGATTTTCGGCGTGCATGAACATATCGCCGACGTATGCCGCCGCTTCGCGAAGCTCGGCTACATGGCGATCGCGCCGGACCTGTATGTGCGTCAGGGCGACGCCTCGGTGTATCCGACGATCCAGCAGCTCAACGAGCAGCTCGTGAGCAAGGTGCCCGACGCGCAGGTGCTCGGCGACATCGACGCGGCCGTGGCCTGGGCCGGCCAGCATGGCGGCGACACGCGGCGGCTGGGCATCAACGGTTTTTGCTGGGGCGGGCGCATCACGTGGCTGTACGCGGAACACAATCCGCGCGTGAAAGCGGCCGTGGCGTGGTATGGCCGTGTGGCGGGCGATCGCACGCCGAACACGCCGCAGAATCCGCTCGACCTCGCGGGCAATCTGCAAGTGCCGGTGCTCGGCCTTTACGGGCGCCAGGACAACAGCATTCCGCAGGACACGCTGGAGCAGATGAAAGCGGCCATCGCGCAGGGGCCGCAAGGCGGGCGCGGCTCGCAGTTCGTCGTGTACGACGACGCGGCGCATGCGTTTTTTGCCGATTACCGGCCGAGCTACCGCAAAGCCGACGCCGAAGACGGCTGGAAGCGCGCGATTGCGTGGTTCAAGGAGCACGGCGTGGCGTGACGCCGTGCTGTTGCTCGATGCCGGTTTTTCGGGCGGGGCTTACGGATTCGGCCCCGTCGCGACGGGGCGTGACGGATCGGCGCTCCATTCGCTCCACGAGCCGGGGTAGAGCGCCGCGCCGTGCAGCCCGGCGATCTCCATCGCCAGCGCGTTATGGCATGCGGTCACGCCCGAGCCGCATTGCAGCACCACGTGTTCGGGCGTCGTGCCGGGCAACAGCGCGGTGAAGTCCTCGCGCAGCGCGTGCGCCGACTTGAAGCGGCCGTCCGGCGTGAGATTGTCCTTGAAGAAGCGATTGCGCGCGCCCGGAATGTGGCCGCCTATCGGGTCGATGGTTTCGTTTTCGCCGCGATAGCGGTCGGCGGCGCGCGCATCGACCACGGTGAGTTCGCGCGCCGTGAGGTTGCGCATGACCGCTTGCGCGTCCACCGTCACCTGGAGCGGCGCGCCGGCCTTGAAGGTGCCGCGCGCGGGCGTGGGCACGTCGCGCGTGAGCGGAAAGCCGGCGGTTTCCCACGCTTGCAGACCGCCGTCGAGCACCGCCACGGAGTCGTGGCCGAGCCAGCGCAGCAGCCACCAGAGGCGCGCCGCGTACGAGCCGCCCTGCGCGTCGTAAGCCACCACTTGCTGACCTTCGTTGAGCCCGCGCAGCGCGAGCGTGGTCACGAGCGCGGAACGGTCCGGCAGCGGATGCCGGCCGTTCTTGCCCGTTTTCGCGCCCGAAAGATCGCGGTCCAGATGCAGATACTGCGCGCCCGGCAAGTGGCCGAGCGCGTAAGCGGTTTCGCCGGCCGCGGGATCGACGAGATCGAAACGGCAATCGAACACGAGCACGCTGCCCGGCGCCGCCGTCAGGCGTTCGTGCAGATTGTCGGACGAGATGAGCGTGGTGTAGTGCGTATGGTGGACGTGGGACATGGCGGCTCCTTGAATCGTGCGCGGCCGCCCGCGTGCGCGCGGCGGCCCGGTGCCGTCAGTCTAAACAAAAAGACGGGCCGAAGCCCGTCTTTCCTTGCCGCCCTCGCGCCGCGTTCGAACCGCCGCGCGGGTGTTCGCCGTTGCGCTCAGATCGGCCCAAGCTCGCGGCGCAGGAACTCGTGGAAGTGCTGCATGCCGTCTTCCATCGGGCTCTGGTACGGGCCGACTTCGGACTCGCCGCGCTCGTAAAGCGCGCGGCGGCCGGCGTCCATGCGCTCGGCGATCTCGTCGTCTTCCACGGCCGTTTCCATATAGGCGGCGCGTTCCGCCTCGACGAATTCGCGCTCGAACAGCGTGATTTCCTCGGGGTAATAGAACTCGACGATATTGGTCGTTTTCTGCGTGCCGTTGGGGACGAGCCACGACACCACGAGCACGTGCGGATACCACTCGATCATCAGATTCGGGTAGTACACCATCCAGATCGCGCCGAACTCCGGCGGCACGCCGTTACGGAAGCGCAGGACTTCGTCGTGCCACTTGCGGTACGTGGGGCTGCCGGGCTTGCCGAGCTGGCTGTGGATGCCCACCGTCTGCACGCTGTACCACTCGCCGAACTCCCACTTCAGGTCGTCGCAGGAGACGAACTGGCCGAGACCGGGGTGAAACGGCACGACGTGGTAATCCTCCAGATAGACCTCGATGAAGGTCTTCCAGTTGTAATTGCACTCGTGGATCTCGACGTGATCGAACATGTAGTCCGTGAAGTCGAGATGTTTGGCCGGACCGAGGCGGGCGAGATCGCGCGCGACGTCGCGCCCCGCCGTTTCGAACAGCAGGCCGTTCCACTTTTGCAGCGGCGTGTTGTTGAGGTTCAGGCAGGGCTTGTCGGCGAAATGCGGCGCGCCGAGCAGTTCGCCCTTGAGGTCGTAAGTCCAGCGATGCAGCGGGCATACGATGTTGTCTGCCGAGCCGCGACCGTTTAGCATGATGGCCTGGCGATGACGGCAGACGTTCGAGAGCAGCTCGATCTCGCGGCTCTGGTTGCGAACGAGCACGCGGCCTTCTTTTTCGCCGGGCAACGCAAAATAATTCCCCGCTTCCGGCACCATCAGCTCGTGCCCGACGTAACGAGGACCTTTCTGGAAAAGCGTGTCGATTTCGCGCTTGAGAAGCGCTTCGTCAAAATAAGCGGTGACTGGCAGCTGGCTGTGGATAGACTTCAGCTGCAATGCATTGCTCAGATTGGACATTCCCACTCCCGATGAAGACGTGAAAGCAGTGAACAACCCAACCATCGAAAATTCGATTTAGGGAGCCGGCGATTATACCCGGTTTACCCGATGTAGGGGGCAGCTAAGTCACTGATTTCCGCACGAATTGTGTCGGGAAAATGTCCGATTCATGAAAATTCGGCGCCGAATGGCGAAATCGCGATGCCGCCGCCGTGGGGCCGTGTTTTCGCTCGAAACGACCCTCGCGCCGGCGAGCGGTTCGAAAGGTCTGCTTTTGCCGTAGAATGTCCGCCTTGTTTCATTCTGGCGACGACTCATGGCGAAATCCGCAAGAAACGACGGTGCCGCAACGGCCGGCACGGCCGAAGCCGAAGCGCTCCCCGAGAGCTACGAGGCGGCGCTCGCGGAACTCGACGGGCTCGTCGCGCGCATGGAAGGGGGCAGCCTGAGCCTCGAAGACTCCCTGGCTGCGTACCGCCGCGGCGCCGCGCTGGTGCGTTTCTGCCAGCAGCAGCTCGAAAAGGTTGAACAACAGGTGCGCGTGCTCGACGGTGAAACGCTGCGGCCCGTGCCCCTCAATACGACAGACTCCGCTGCGGGCGGAGACGACGATCTATGACATTTGACCAATGGACCCGGCAGGTGCTCGACCGGGTCGAAAGCGCGCTCGATCACTATTTGCCGGCTGCCGGCGTGCAGCCGGCGCCGCTGCACGACGCCATGCGCTACGCCGTGCTGGGCGGCGGCAAACGCGTGCGCCCGTTGCTGTGCCACGCGGCGGGCGAACTCACGGACGCCGCGCCCGAGGCGCTCGACGCGGCGGCCTGCGCGCTCGAAATGATCCACGTCTATTCGCTCGTCCACGACGACATGCCGTGCATGGACGACGACGACCTGCGCCGCGGCAAGCCCACGGTACACGTCAAATATGACGAACCGACGGCGCTGCTCGTCGGCGACGCGCTGCAATCGCAGGCTTTCATTACGCTGACGTCGGACGCCGTCGCGGCCACGCGCCAAGCGCCGCTCGTGCGCGAACTCGCGCTGGCGAGCGGCTCGATCGGCATGGCCGGCGGCCAGGCGATCGACCTCGCGAGCGTCGGCCACGCGCTCACGCGCTCCGAGCTGGAAACCATGCATCGCCTGAAAACGGGTGCGCTGCTGCGCGCCTCGGTGCGCATGGGCGCGCTCGCGGGCGAAGCGCCCGCGGCGCAAACGCTCGCGGCGCTCGATGCCTACGCGGCGGCCGTCGGGCTCGCGTTCCAGGTGGTGGACGACATTCTCGACGTGACCGCCGACTCGGCTACGCTGGGCAAGACCGCCGGCAAGGACGCGAAAGACGGTAAGCCGACCTACGTGTCGATCATCGGCCTCGATGCCTCGCGCGCCCTCGCGCAGCAGTTGCGCGCCGACGCGCATGCCGCGCTCGAACCGTTCGGCGCACGCGCGCAGCGCCTCGCCGAACTCGCTGACCTGGTGGTGAACCGGGTGAGCTGACCGCGCCAACCCGCCCGCGCGCACGACGCGGCACGCCGCGTCATGTGCAGAAAAAGTGCGGGAGCGCCAGTTTTCCTACAATGGAACGACGATGTACGACTTGCTGAAAACCATTGACGACCCGGCGGATCTGCGCCGTCTCGATCGCCGACAGTTGCAACCGCTTGCCGACGAACTGCGTGCCTTCGTTCTCGAAAGCGTCTCGCAAACGGGCGGCCACCTGTCGTCCAACCTCGGTACGGTCGAACTGACGATCGCGCTGCACTACGTGTTCGACACGCCGCGCGACCGCATCGTCTGGGACGTGGGCCATCAGACGTACCCGCACAAGATCCTGACCGGCCGCCGCGACCGCATGCCCACGCTGCGCCAGCTCGACGGCCTTTCGGGCTTTCCGAAGCGCGACGAATCCGAATACGACACCTTCGGCACGGCGCATTCGAGCACGTCGATCTCGGCGGCGCTGGGCATGGCCATCGCGAGCAAGCTCAAGGGCGAAAACGCCATGGGCATCGCCGTGATCGGCGACGGCGCGATGACGGCCGGCATGGCGTTCGAGGCGATGAACAACGGCGGCGTGGAAGACGACGTGCCGTTGCTCGTCATTCTCAACGACAACGACATGTCGATTTCGCCGCCGGTGGGCGCGCTCAATCGCCATCTCGCGCGCCTGATGTCGGGCCGCTTCTACGCCGCCGCACGCGCGGGCGTGGAGCGCGTGCTGCGCCATGCGCCGCCGGTGCTCGACCTCGCGCGCAAGCTCGAGGAGCACGCGAAGGGCATGATCGTGCCGGCTACGCTGTTCGAGGAATTCGGTTTCAACTACATCGGCCCGATCGACGGTCACGACCTCGATTCGCTGATCCCCACGCTGCAAAACATCAAGGAACTGCGCGGCCCGCAATTCCTGCACGTGGTCACGAAGAAAGGCCAGGGCTACAAGCTCGCCGAAGCCGACCCGGTGCTCTACCACGGCCCCGGCAAGTTCAATCCGGCCGAAGGCATCAAGCCGTCCACGGCGCCTTCGAAAAAGACCTACACGCAGGTGTTCGGCGAGTGGCTTTGCGACGCCGCGGAACTCGATACGCGCGTGGTGGGCATCACGCCGGCCATGCGCGAAGGCTCGGGCCTCGTCGAATTCGAGAAGCGCTTCCCCGATCGTTACTTCGACGTGGGTATCGCCGAGCAGCACGCGGTGACGTTCGCAGGCGGTCTTGCCGCCGAGGGCATGAAGCCCGTGGTCGCCATCTACTCGACCTTCCTGCAACGCGGCTACGACC
Organism: Paraburkholderia sp. J41; assembly: GCF_905220235.1. NCBI lineage: Bacteria > Pseudomonadati > Pseudomonadota > Betaproteobacteria > Burkholderiales > Burkholderiaceae > Paraburkholderia > Paraburkholderia sp. J41. The sequence continues at coordinate 13,193 of NZ_CAJMZE010000005.1, forward strand.
AGTTGATTCACGACGTGGCGCTGCAAAACCTGCCGGTGGTGTTCGCGATCGACCGCGCGGGTCTCGTGGGCGCGGACGGCGCGACGCACGCGGGCGCCTACGATCTCGCGTTCATGCGCTGCATCCCGAACATGATGATCATGGCGGCGTCCGACGAAAACGAGTGCCGCCAGATGCTTTACACGGCGCTCCAGCAGGATTGCCCGACGGCCGTGCGTTATCCGCGCGGCGCGGGCACGGGCGTGGCCACGGTCAAGCAAATGGCCGCGCTGCCGGTAGGCAAGGGCGAAGTGCGCCGCGAAAGCAATGCGCCGGCGGGCAAGCGCGTGGCGATCCTCGCGTTCGGCACGATGGTCGCGCCGTCGCTGGCCGCGGCCGAAACGTTCGACGCCACCGTCGCCAACATGCGTTTCGTCAAGCCGATCGACGCGGAACTCGTGAAGCAGCTCGCCGAAACGCACGACTATCTCGTGACGGTCGAGGAAGGCTGCATCATGGGCGGCGCGGGTTCGGCCGTCGTGGAATCCCTGCTTGAAAGTGGGGTTATCAAGCCCGTACTACAATTGGGCCTCCCCGACCGCTTCATCGATCACGGCGACCCGGCGAAGCTGCTGGCGGGCTGCGGCCTGGACGCGGCAGGCATCGCGAAGTCGATCCGCGAGCGCTTTCTCGATCAATCGGCGGCGGCCGGAAAATCGGTGATGCGCGTCGCTTGAGGCAGGCGCCCGACAGTTCGGGCGGCTCGTTCAAGGGTCCATTTCACATTGAACCGGCGGACGGGTTTTCCACCCGCGCACCGCCAGACAGCGCCGGCTCTTGCCGGCGTTGCCATTTGCGCGCCGTATCCGGCGCGGCTTGAGGACAAGAACATGAATCAGATGAACCCGGCCTTCGTGATGCCGGACGTGCAAAGCTCCGTCGATACGCGTCAGATTCCGATCCAGCGCGTGGGCGTGAAGGGCGTGCGCCATCCGCTCACGGTCAAGACGGGCGCGGGCGACGTCCAGCCGAGCGTCGGCACGTGGGATCTCGACGTTCATCTGCCGGCCGACCAGAAAGGCACGCACATGTCGCGCTTCGTCGCGCTGCTCGAAGAGAACAAGGCGCCGCTCGATCCGGCCACGTTCCGCGCGATGCTGGCCTCGATGCTCGAAAAGCTCGAATCGCAGGCGGGACGCATTGCCGTGTCGTTCCCGTATTTCGTGAAGAAGGTCGCGCCGGTGTCGGGCGTGGAAAGTCTTCTGGACTACGAAGTGACGCTTGCGGGCGACGTGCGCGGCGGCCAGACGCGTCTGTTCCTCAAGGTGCTGGTGCCGGTCACGAGCCTGTGTCCATGCTCGAAGAAAATCTCGCAATACGGCGCGCACAATCAGCGCTCGCACGTGACGATCGACGCTGAATTCGACGGCAATCTGGCCGTGGAAGACCTGATCCGTGTTGCGGAAGAAGAAGCGTCGTGCGAACTCTGGGGTCTGCTCAAGCGCCCCGACGAGAAGTTCGTGACCGAGCGCGCGTATGAAAATCCGAAGTTCGTGGAAGACCTCGTGCGCGACGTGGCCGTGCGTCTGAACGCGGATTCGCGTGTGCTCGCCTACACGCTGGAAGCCGAGAATTTCGAGTCGATCCACAATCACAGCGCCTATGCCGTGATCGAGCACGACAAGCGCGCGGCGTGATTCAAGCAAGCGCAAGCCGAAAAAAAGCCGCCTGAAAAGGCGGCTTTTTCGTTGATGGGCGCGCGCGATACGCAATACGCGATATGCGATAGCGCCGTTATCGCTGCGCGAGCGCCGTCAAATCCCAGCGCGGCTTCACCGTGAACGCGTAGTCGCGCGTGGCTTGTTCAGGCCAACGCTGCAAGCGCAACGCGCCCGCGAGCGCAATCATCGCGCCGTTGTCGGTACACAGCGAGAGATCGGGGTAATGCACCTCGAAGCCCCGCTTCTTCGCCGCCGCCGAAAGCGTCTCGCGCAACTGCTTGTTCGCGCCCACGCCGCCCGCCACCACGAGGCGCTTCATCTTCGTTTTCTTGAGCGCGGCGAGCGATTTCGCGGCCAGCACTTCCACGGCGGCGTCGACGAAACCGCGCGCGATGTCGGCCTTGGCCTGCTCGCAGATATTCGCGCCGAGCTTCTTCACCTGCGTGAGCACGGCCGTTTTGAGGCCGCTGAAGCTGAAATCGAGATCGCCCGAGTGCAGCATCGGACGCGGCAGCTCGACCGCGCCCGGCGTGCCGAATTCGGCGAGACGCGAGACTTCCGGGCCGCCCGGATAGCCGAGGCCGAGCAGTTTGGCGGTCTTGTCGAAGGCTTCGCCGGCGGCGTCGTCGAGCGTTTCGCCGAGCGTTTCGTACACGCCCACGTCGGTCACGCGCATCAGTTGCGTGTGGCCGCCCGAAACCAGCAGCGCGACGAACGGAAACGGCGGCGGCGCGTCCACCAGCAGCGGCGAAAGCAGATGCCCTTCGAGATGATGAATGCCGACGGTAGGCCGGTTCCACGCCATCGCGAGCGCGTTGGCGATGCTCGCGCCCACGAGCAGCGCGCCGGCGAGGCCGGGGCCTTGCGTGAAGGCGATCGCGTCGATGTCGGTGCGCGTCGCGCCGCTTTTCTCGAGCACTTCCTCGAGCAGCGGCAGCGCGCGGCGGATATGGTCGCGCGAAGCGAGTTCGGGCACGACGCCGCCGTACTCGCGGTGCATGGCGATCTGCGAATGCAGCGCGTGCGCGAGCAGGCCGCGCTCGCTGTCGTAGAGCGCGAGGCCGGTTTCGTCGCAGGAGCTTTCGATGCCGAGAACAAGCATGGTGTGGCGCGCAACGGTCGCGAAAGCGCCGCGAATCGTCGCTAAATCGAGGTAAAAGGGAAGCCTGAAAGTATAACAGCGCGCGCGACGGCCGGCTGAACGCGGCGAAGCGCGTGAGCGACGCCGCCGCGCAGGTAGAATGCGCGCCATGGAATCTTTCGATATCGCCGTGATCGGCGCGGGCGCGGCCGGCATGATGTGCGCGGCGGTGGCTGGCCAGAAGGGGCGCCGCGTGGCGTTGATCGACCACGCGCCGCGCCTCGCGGAAAAAATCCGCATCTCCGGCGGCGGCCGCTGCAATTTCACCAATCTGCACGCGAGCCCGGCCAATTATCTGTCGAACAACACGCATTTTTGCCGCTCGGCCCTGGCGCGCTACACGCCGCGCGACTTTCTCGCGCTGCTGCGCCAGCATCGCGTGACGTGGCACGAGAAGCACAAAGGCCAGCTTTTTTGCGATCAGTCGAGCGATGCGATCATCGACGTGCTGCGCGCCGAATGCGATGCGGGCCATGTGGCGTGGCGCCGTCCGCTGCCTGTCGAAGCCGTGGGTCATGCCGATGGCGCGGGCTTCACGCTCGGCACGCCGCAAGGCGAGATTCGCGCTCGCGCGCTCGTGATCGCGACCGGCGGCCTGTCGATTCCGAAGATCGGCGCGACGGATTTCGCTTATCGCATCGCGAAGCAGTTCGGCCACAAGCTTGTCGACACGCGCCCGGCGCTGGTGCCGCTCACGTTCGCGCAGGACGAATGGGCGCCTTACGTGCCGCTCGCGGGCGTGTCGCTGGAAGTGAACGTGGCGACGGGCGAGCGCAAGAGCGGCGGCGCATTCGACGAAGATTTGCTGTTCACGCATCGCGGGCTCTCGGGGCCGGGCGTGCTGCAAATTTCGAGCTACTGGCAGCCGGGCCAGCCGATTCGCGTGAACCTGCTGCCGGAGCGCGACGCCTCGGCCGCATTGATCGAGGCGAAGGGCGCGACGAAACGCCAGATCGGCAATCTGCTCGCCGAATGGGTGCCCGCGCGTCTCGCGCACGCGTGGCTCGAAACGCATCGGGTGAGCGCCGACGCGCGCCTCGCCGATCTGCCCGACAAGACGCTGCGCCGCATCGGCGAAGGGCTCGCGCAGTGGACGCTCACACCCATCGGCACGGAAGGCTACAAGAAAGCGGAAGTCACGCGCGGCGGCGTGGACACGCGCGAGCTTTCGTCGTCGACGCTGATGAGCCAGCGCGTGCCCGGCCTCTATTTCGTGGGCGAAGCGGTGGACGTCACGGGCTGGCTCGGCGGCTACAATTTTCAGTGGGCGTGGGCTTCGGGCGTGGCTGCCGGCGAGGCCGCCGCGGACTTCGCGAGCGCCGCGCGCAAGGCTTGACGATGGTCTGGCCTTGTGTCAGGCCCTCTGCTAAACTCGGATTTCTTTACCTCCGATCCGTTATTGGAAAATGACGACCATCCGCGTAAAAGAAAACGAACCTTTTGAAGTGGCCATGCGCCGCTTCAAGCGCACGATCGAGAAGAACGGTCTGCTAACCGAGCTTCGTGCGCGTGAGTTTTACGAGAAGCCTACGTCGGAGCGTAAGCGCAAAAAGGCAGCGGCGGTAAAGCGCCATTTCAAGCGCCTGCGTGGCCAGATGCTGCCGAAGAAGCTGTACTGATTCCGGCGCCGCTGCCTTATTAAGTTGGACCCGGCGGGGCTTGCGGGCTTCGTTGCAGCGGCTGCCAACTCTGGTGTGGTCGCAACCAGGTCAAATTAGCGCCGACCCGCCTGGAAACGCTTCCAGGCGGGTTTTTGCATTCCAGCAACCCAACGCATTCAGGTGAGTGATGAGCCTCAGAGACCAGATCAACGACGACATGAAGGCCGCAATGCGCGCCCGCGAAACCGAGCGCCTCGCCACGATTCGTCTGCTGCTCGCCGCCATCAAGCAACGCGAAGTCGACGAGCGCATCACGCTCGACGACGCGGGCGTCACGGCCGTCATCGACAAGATGATCAAGCAGCGCAAAGACTCGATCAGCCAGTTCGAAGCCGCCGGCCGTAACGATCTCGTCGAAAAGGAAGCCGCCGAGTTGACCGTGCTTGCCGCCTACATGCCCGCGCAGCTTTCGGACGCCGAAATCGCCGCGGAAGTGCAGGCCGCTGTCGCGCAAGTGGGCGCGGCGGGCCCGCAGGACATGGGCAAGGTAATGGGCGTGCTCAAGCCGAAGCTGGCGGGCCGTGCCGACATGACCGCGGTTTCGGGCCTCGTCAAAGCCGCGCTCACGAAGTAAAGGCACGCTACACGAAGTAAAGGCGCGCGGCGTTTCGCACCGTTTTCGGGCCGCGCCGCACGGCTCGTTGCCGCGCGCCGCGCGCAACCGCGCTCAACGGGCGCACAGGCCTTCATGATTCCGCATTCTTTTTTGCAGGACCTGCTCAACCGCGTCGATATCGTCGACGTGGTGGGCCGCTACGTGCAGCTCAAGAAGGGCGGCGCGAATTTCATGGGCTTATGCCCGTTCCACAACGAAAAAAGCCCGTCGTTCACGGTCAGCCCGACGAAGCAGTTTTATCACTGCTTCGGCTGCGGCGCGCACGGCACGGCCATCGGCTTTCTCATGGAGCACGCCGGGCTCTCGTTTCCCGAAGCCGTGGAGCAGCTTGCGCAGTCGGTCGGGCTTTCGGTGCCGCAGGAACCTTCGCCGATGCGCGGCAGCGCCGGCGGCGGTGCGGGCGCTTCCGGCGGCTATTCGCCGGGCGTGTCGAAGGCGGTGTCCACGGCGCTTTCCGACGTCATGCAAACGGCTTGCGACTATTACCGCAAGCAGTTGCGCGGCGCGCCCAACGCCATCCAATACCTCAAGAAGCGCGGGTTGACGGGCGAGATCGCCGCGCGCTTCGGCCTCGGCTACGCGCCGGACGGCTGGCAGAACCTCGAATCCGCGTTCGAGAATTACCGCGACGATCTGCTTGTCGAGTCGGGTCTCGTCATCGTCAGCGAAAAGCAGGATGCGCAGGGCCAGTCGCGCCGCTACGACCGTTTTCGCGACCGGGTGATGTTTCCCATTCGCAACGTCAAGGGCCAGGTCATCGGCTTTGGCGGACGCGTGCTGGACGGCGGCGAGCCGAAATATTTGAATTCGCCGGAAACGCCGCTATTTAACAAGGGCAGCGAGTTATACGGGCTGTTCGAGGCGCGGCTGGCGATTCGCGAGCAGCGTTATGTGCTGGTGGTCGAAGGCTATATGGACGTGGTCGCGCTGGCGCAACTGGGTTTCCAGAACGCCGTGGCCACGCTGGGCACCGCGTGTACGCCCATTCACGTGCAGAAGCTCATGCGTCAAACCGACACGGTGATCTTCAGTTTCGACGGCGATTCGGCGGGCCGCCGCGCGGCGCGGCGCGCGCTGGACGCGTGTCTGCCGCATGCCGCCGACAACCGCACGATTCGCTTCCTGTTCCTGCCCGCGGAACACGACCCGGACAGCTACGTGCGCGAATTCGGCACGGAAGCGTTTTCGGAGCAGGTGGAGCGCGCCATGCCGCTCTCGCAGTTCATGCTGAACGAAGTGCTGGCGGAAAAGGAGCTGGATCAGCCGGAAGGCCGCGCCCGCGCGCTGTTCGACGCGAAACCGCTGTTGCAGGCGCTGCCCGCGAACGCGTTGCGCGCGCAGATCATGCACATGTTCGCGGACCGGCTGGACGTGCCGTTCGAGGAAGTGGCGGCGCTGTGCGAGGTGGACGCGCGCATTGCCCAGGCGGCGCGCCAGGCGCCCGCGCGCAAGGACCGGCACCTCGTGACCGGGCTGGAACGCAAGGCGCTGCGCAATCTCGTGATGCATCCGCGTATTGCGGCGCAGCTCGACGAAGAGTCGGAGAAGGCGCTTATCGGCTTGACGCGCCACGGCGAGCTGTTCGAGGAGGTGGCCACCCACGCGCGCGCACTCGGCGACGCGGCGGAATTTCAGCTTCTTTCCGACTTGCTGAGAAATGGGGCCAATGCTCCTACGTTCGAGGAGATTTTTCGAGAAATTCTGGACTATGATGAAAACGTTCGGGATCTACTGATGAAAAACCCGGAGGACGGCACTGCGGTGGAGGAGCGCCGCGAGCAGGAACGGCTCGTCAGCGAGGAATTGAAAGCGGCAATCCTGAAAATGCGTTACGACGCTTGTTGCGAGCGGTTGGACGCGCTTTCGCGGCAGTCGCGCCACACGCCGGAAGAAATTGCGGAATTGACGTCGTTGAGTCAGACGCGGGCTGAAATGAAGCGTCAGCTCGGTCTGTAGGGGAAGGCCGCAGGAAGGGTCATTTTTTCTGCGTGCTAAAATAACAGGTTTTCAGCGGTTTGTTTTTGTTTTTCCGGGGGGGCGCGTAGGGTGGTAGGCCGGGTTGGGGTAACCGGGCGTGTCCAGTCTCCAGCAAGGGCGGAATGCAATGGCAAAGACTATGGGCGGGAAAAAGGCGGCAGGCAAGGGCTCGACGGAGCCGACCACTGAGGTCGAACAGGCCAGCGCCGCCAGATCCCCTCGTTCGTCAGGAAAAGCGCCGAGCACCCGTTCCGACCCGGCATCCCGGAGGAAGTCCATGGCTGCTTCGGCTGCGAGAGCGGCGCCTGTACGCGCGGCGAAAGCCGCTACGCAACCGGCAACGAAGCGGTCCGGTTCGAGAAGTGCAAGGGAAGTGCCTGCCGTCGCGGACGATGCGGCAGAGCGCGAGGCTCACGTATCCACGGTTCAAGAGGCTGTTGTCCAGCAGCCGCGAGTCGAGACTATAGCCGGTACGGCGAACTCCATGACGAAAAAGCTGAATGAAGTACCCGTCGATGACGAGGCAACCCAGAGCGAAGAGAGCGCACCCGCCGCCAAGGAGAAAACCTCCCGCGCGCGCGACCGGCGAGCGAAGGAAAAGGCGCTGCTGAAGGACGCTTTCGCGTCGTCGCAGCCCGGCACCGTCGAGGAGCTGGAGGAGCGGCGCACCAAACTGCGCGCGCTCATCAAGCTCGGCAAGGAGCGCGGCTTCCTCACGTATGCGGAAATCAACGATCACCTCCCGGACAACTTCACGGAAACCGAGGCGATCGAAGGCATCATCAGCACGTTCAACGACATGGGCGTGGCCGTCTACGAACAGGCGCCCGACGCCGAAACGCTGCTGCTCAACGACAACGCGCCCAACGCTTCTTCCGACGACGAAGTCGAAGAAGAAGCCGAAGTCGCGCTCTCGACCGTCGACTCCGAATTCGGCCGCACGACCGACCCCGTGCGCATGTACATGCGCGAAATGGGCACGGTCGAACTGCTCACGCGCGAGGGCGAAATCGAAATCGCCAAGCGTATCGAAGACGGCCTCAAGCACATGGTCATGGCGATCTCCGCGTGCCCGACCACCATCGCCGACATTCTCGCGATGGCCGAGCGCGTCGCCAACGACGAAATCCGCGTGGACGAACTCGTCGACGGCCTGATCGATCCGAATGCCGAAGATACCGACGGCTTCGACGCGAAGCAGGCCGAAGAAATCGAAAACGAGGACGAAGAGGAAGAAGAGGAAGAAAGCGAGGAAGAGGAAGAAGAGGACGACGGCGCGGCGCAGGCGACGGCCAACGCGGCGCAGCTCGAAGCCTTGAAGCGCGCTTCGCTCGAAAAATTCGGCTTGATCAGCGAGTGGTTCGACAAGATGCGCCGCGCGTTCGAGAAGGAAGGCTACAAGTCGAAGTCCTACCTCAAGGCGCAGGAAACCATCCAGAACGAGCTGATGTCGATCCGCTTCACGGCGCGTACGGTGGAGCGTTTGTGCGACACGCTGCGCGCGCAGGTGGACGAAGTGCGCCAGGTCGAGCGCCAGATCTTGCATACGGTGGTCGACAAGTGCGGCATGCCGCGCTCGGAATTCATCGCGCGTTTTCCGGGCAACGAAACCGACCTCGACTGGTCGGAGAAGATCGTCGCCGAAAGCCACTCGTATAGCGCCATTCTTTCGCGCAACGTGCCGGCGATTCGCGAACAACAGCAGCGCCTGCTGGACTTGCAGGCGCGTGTGGTGCTGCCGCTTAAGGACCTGAAGGAAACCAACCGCCAGATGGCGGCCGGCGAACTGAAGGCGCGTCAGGCGAAGCGCGAAATGACCGAGGCCAACCTGCGTCTCGTGATTTCGATCGCCAAGAAGTACACGAACCGCGGCCTGCAATTCCTCGATCTGATTCAGGAAGGCAATATCGGTTTGATGAAGGCGGTGGACAAGTTCGAATATCGCCGCGGCTACAAGTTCTCGACTTACGCAACGTGGTGGATTCGTCAGGCCATTACGCGTTCGATCGCGGACCAGGCGCGCACGATCCGCATTCCGGTTCATATGATCGAAACGATCAACAAGATGAACCGCATCTCGCGTCAGATTTTGCAGGAAACCGGTCTTGAGCCGGACCCGGCAACGCTGGCGGAAAAGATGGAGATGCCGGAGGACAAGATCCGCAAGATCATGAAGATCGCGAAGGAGCCGATCTCCATGGAAACGCCGATAGGCGACGACGACGATTCGCATCTCGGCGACTTCATCGAGGACAACAACACGGTGGCGCCCGCCGACGCCGCGTTGCACGCCTCGATGCGCGACGTGGTGAAGGACGTGCTCGATTCGCTCACGCCGCGCGAGGCGAAGGTGTTGCGCATGCGCTTCGGGATTGAAATGAGCACGGACCACACGCTCGAAGAAGTCGGCAAGCAGTTCGACGTTACGCGCGAGCGTATTCGCCAGATCGAGGCGAAGGCGCTGCGCAAGCTGCGTCACCCGAGCCGTTCGGACAAGCTCAAGTCCTTCCTCGAAGGCAATTGAGGCAGATGCAGGTTTAATGCGCGGAAGTCTCGCGCTGGATGGCCAGGCCGGTCTGCTTTCGTGTAGTATATCGGCCTGTCGTCAAAAAGCCCGGCCTTTGGGTAGACCGGGCTTTTTTATTGACCGCAGGAAATATCGTGGGCCGGACGCCGTGTTGGTTGCAGGCAGCGGACTCATAATCCGCCTCCGAAAGGACGTCGTCGGTTCGAACCCGACCCGGCCCACCATTCTCCATTCCTTCAAGTTTTCCGGGGCGTTCTGCGCCGTTAAACATAAAGTGGCCATTTAGGCACGTTATGCTTTATCGGGCGATCGGCCTCTCAGGCTGACCCTTTCTCGGCTCGCCGAAGCGACATTCCAAATCGAGCCGAACGCTCGGCGGTTTGCCACCGGAAGCGTGAGCGTTTCTTTCGGCTCCTCGAAGGGCCTCGTTATCTACAAGCGCGACGGGAGCAGGCATGGCGCGGCAGCGCGTTCTATGCTGAAATGCATTTCACGCTCGAACCCGCCGATTGACCGATACTGACGCCAGTACGCTGCTGTTCGGAAAGCCCATGACCCCTGCGAGGCATCGCGAAAATTCATCCGCTGCATGGCCGATCCGTATCGGATGCGCCGGATGGAGCTTGTCGTCAAAGGTAGCGCAGCGGTTTCCGGGTCAAGGTAGTCATCTCGAGCGGTATGCGCAGGTCTTTTCTTCGGTCGAAATTGACACGTCGTTCTACCGCCGGCACCAGCCCAAAACGTATGCCCGCTGGGCGGCAAGCGTGCCCGATGCCTTTCGGTTCTCCGTCAAGCTGCCACGGGCGATCTCGCACGAGCTGAGATTGCGCGATGCCGATACCGCCACCAGCGAATTTCTGGCGGACATTGCGCCGTTGGGCAAACATCTGGGATGCCTGCTGCTTCAGTTGCCGCCCAGCCTCGCACTGGACGAAGCCACGGCCCGGCATTTCTTCGCGCAACTGCGCGGCCTCACGGACGCGCGTATCGTTTGCGAGCCGCGCCATCCGACATGGTTTTCGCAAGCAGGCGCCGACACGATGAAAAGCGCTGGAATTGCCTGCGTACATGCTGATCCGTCGCCCGTGCCCGGTGGCGCGGAACCGGTGGGCGATCCGCATACCTTGTATTTCCGTTTGCACGGCTCGCCCGAAGTGTATTACTCGGCCTACGACGAGCCGTTCATCGAGGCGATGGCTGCGCGGATCACCGAGGCCCGAAGCGCGGGTTGCGAAGTCTGGTGTATTTTCGACAATACGGCTCGCGGCGAGGCCGTTCCCAACGCACTCACGTTATTGGAGAAGCTGCACAAGACGGTTATCTAAAGATGGTTGCGGGCACAACGTGTTATGCGCGATTGCCCTGAGGCAGCCGTCTGCGTCTTTCGCCGTTGCCGACGTTTTTTGTGCGGACGCGGTATTGATTTTTCGGCATTGCCTGTAATTGATGGGGCTTTAATATCGAATTTGGACGACAGAAAAAGTAGATAAATAACTTAAAGCCGACTTGAGAAAATTTTAGAAAATTCATACTCTGCGATATCTCGCTACAATGATCGCCATCGCCGGCTGTGCAAGATACAGTGTCGGTCATTTCCAAAATTACTCGCCGCTCCTCAGCCGAATAACGTCGTCCAAGACGTGAATATGCCTTTTCCCTCGTTAAACGTTGACGCCGGTTAAATCACTCACGCCCAACGTTTCCCGGCGACGCTGTACTATCGACAATCGCTGTTTGGCTCATCGCCAGCTTCCCGCCGCGAATATTTGCTCTGAATGAATGGCAAATCCAATACGTGCCCGACCGGCGCGTTTCTCGCTGCGGATGTGTTTTCTGGAGGCATGCGTCATGGAAGTTATTCCGGTTGCCGGTGACCTACTGGCAGCAATTCTGGTTCTTTCATTGTTTGCCGCGACGGAATGGAGCGCGAAAAACAATCTCCCGTCTGCGTTACGCGACGAATTTAAAAAGGTGATCGCAAATAATGGGATGGCAGGAAATCACCCGGCACGCATGCGCCGCGATCGCGATTCTCACGCTATTTATCGTCGTGGGTCGTAGCGCGTCGAGCAATCTGTATGACCGTCGCGGGCAAGCGGCAACCCGACGCTGAATCGGTTAATCGGCAAAGCGCCACGCCGCCGCGCAAGCGTTAGAGCAATGGCCTTTGCGATTTACGCCCCCTGCACGCGCGATTTTTACTCAGTCAGATTCCCTCGAACCCGGTTCACGGTGAGTCGCCGCGCATGTTGCCTTGGCGCTCGATCCACGCACGAAAAAGCGTGATGCATTCGGTATTCGCCTGATCGTCGCGCACATAAGTGCAATAGCTGCGCGACGGCAAGCGCGGGCCGCCGAATGGCGCCACGAGCCGGCCGGCCGCGAGATCGTCGGCAATGAGCGCAGTGGGGCCCATGGCAACGCCCATTCCGTCCACGGCAGCCTGTAGCGTCAAATAAAAATGATCGAGCGTGACAGTGGCCGCCGGCTGCAATTCGGCCAATTGCGCTTTGGCAAGCCAGTCGGGCCACAATCGCGGAAGGCTCGACGTATGCAGCAGGGTATGCCTTCGTAAATCGGCGGGCTCGTGAAGCGCAATACGCTGCAATAAAGCCGGGCTGCAAACAGGCAGGCGTTCTTCGGCGAGAAACGGCTGCATCGAATAGCCGTAAAACGTATCCGGGCCACCGCGAATCACGATGTCGTAAACCTCTTTGAGCGCATCGAGCGGTTCGTTCGACGTTTCGATCTTCAACACGACGTCGGGATGCGCCTGGCGAAAATGCGCGAGTCGCGGCACGAGCCAGCGCAGTGCGAATGTCGAGGGCGCGTTCAACGAAAGCGTGCGGGAAACGGGCGCCAAAATGCCGTATTGCTCCGTGGCTTGCGTGAGGCATTCGAATAGCGGCGTGACTTGCGCGAGATAGGCACTTGCTGCGGCGGTCAATATTACGCGGCGGTTATGCCGCTCGAACAACGCCGCGCCGAGCCACTCCTCCAGGGCGCGAATTTGCTGGCTCACGGCGCCGTGCGTGACATGCAGCTCGGTTGCGGCTTCCTTAAAGCTGCCGAGGCGGCCGGCGGCTTCGAAAGCGCGCAAGGCATTCAGCGGAGGCATGACCCGTTTCATAACATTCGTGCAATCGCACGTTAGATAAACTCACTCGGTTCCGCAATTTATCTCGTTTGTTGCCCATGAGCAAGATAGTTATTCTGATCATTTCATATTAACTCTCTACTCACGATGATTCACTGGGGCGCGATTGTGCTGTTCGCGGCGTTGCTGCACGCAACATGGAATGCAATGTTGCACGGCAACAAGGACCGCTTTCTTTCCATGACGTGGATGAGCTTTTCCATCGCCGTGGTCTCCACCGTCGCCACGGCAATCGCGCCATTGCCGGATAAAGGCGCGTGGCCGTGCATCGTGAGTTCGGGGCTCGTGCATATCGCTTACAACGTGTGTCTTGTGCGCTCGTATCGTCGTGGCGATTTCGCGCAGGCATATCCCATTGCGCGCGGTTCCTCGCCTTTACTCGTTACGCTCGGCGCAGCGCTATTCGCGCATGAAGCGATCGGCATCGTGCATGTATTGGGCATCGCCTTGGTGTCGGGCGGCATCGTTGCGTTGGCGTTGCCCGTGCGCGGCGTCTCGCGTAAAGCGGTGCAAGCCGCGCTCGCCACCGGCGCAACAATCGCGCTTTACACCGTTATCGACGGCATCGGTGTGCGGGCTTCGGGCGGACACGCGTTCTCTTATACCGCGTGGATATTTCTTTTCTACTGGCTAATGCCGCTACTGTTCGTGCTTAAGCGCGGATCGTCGCAATGGCTCGTGTCCGTGCGAACCATGCCGCGCTCGGTCGTGTCTTCGCTTGCTGGCGGGCTTGTTTCGCTTCTCGCCTACGGCATCGTCATTTGGGCATTGCAGTCGGGCGCTATGGGCGCGGTTTCCGCATTGCGCGAAACGAGCGTCGTGTTCGCCATGCTGATCGGCCGCGTGTTCCTGCGCGAGACCGTGAACGCGAGGCGCGGCATTGCGTGCGTGGTCGTGGCGGCGGGCGCCGTATGCCTGGGAATGTGACGCGCGGATGTCGAATGCGTCGAATTGTTCGTGAAAGGCGATGCAATCGAACCGACGGTCATTCACACCTGTCATTTTCATGTCGATCAAGTTGTCTAACGTTGACTATCCTCCTCTTGAGTGACGGCGATAAAGAAAAACTCTCGGCTTCCATCGAATAAACCAATTTCCCCTATGTTGAAAAATACATACCATTTTGGTGGAGACGATTTTCGCCGGGGCAGGAAACTTGCCCGAAGCGCTGTAACGACTCAAGGAGCTAAACAATGTCTAGTGAAGCGAAGTGCCCGTTCAAGCACACGGCGGGTGGCGGTACGACCAATCGTGACTGGTGGCCGAAGCAACTCCGGTTGGATTTGCTCAGTCAGCATTCCAGCAAAACCAATCCTCTCGATCCCGGCTTCAGTTACGCGGAGGCCTTCAAGACACTCGATCTCGCGGCGGTGAAGAAGGATCTCGCCGAACTCATGACGAATTCGCAAGACTGGTGGCCCGCGGATTTCGGTCACTATGGGCCGTTGTTCATTCGCATGGCGTGGCATAGCGCGGGCACTTACCGCATCGGTGACGGGCGCGGCGGCGCGGGACGCGGGCAGCAGCGTTTCGCGCCGCTCAATAGTTGGCCCGACAACGTGAGCCTCGATAAGGCGCGTCGCCTGCTTTGGCCGATCAAGCAAAAGTACGGACAAAAGATTTCGTGGGCCGATTTGCTGATTCTTACCGGCAACGTCGCGCTCGAAAGCATGGGCTTCAAGACCTTCGGCTTTGGCGGCGGCCGTGAGGACACATGGGAACCCGACCAGGACGTCTACTGGGGTAACGAAAAAACGTGGCTCGGCGGCGACCTGCGCTACGGCAAGGGCGCGGCAGGCAAGAATGACGATGAAGGCGTGATCGTCGCCGACGAAGAACTGCATGGCGCCGAAGCCAGCCGCACCGATCACGGCCGCAATCTGGAGAATCCGCTCGGCGCCGTGCAAATGGGCTTGATCTACGTGAATCCCGAAGGCCCGGACGGCAACCCCGATCCGCTTGCGGCGGCGCACGACATTCGCGACACCTTCGGGCGCATGGCGATGAATGACGAGGAAACCGTCGCGCTCATCGCGGGCGGCCATACGTTCGGCAAGACGCATGGCGCGGGCCCCGCCGATAACGTGGGCCCCGAACCGGAGGGTGCGGACATCGAAAACATGGGCCTCGGCTGGAAGAACCGCTTCGGCACGGGCAAGGGCGGCGACACCATCACGAGCGGGCTCGAAGTCACCTGGACCAGCACGCCTACGCAGTGGGGCATGGGCTTCTTCCAGAATCTGTTCGGCCACGAATGGGAGCTTACCAAGAGCCCGGCCGGAGCGAATCAATGGATTGCAAAGGATTCCAAAGCAACGATTCCGCACGCGCACGATGCGTCGAAAAAGCTCAGGCCGACGATGTTAACCACCGACTTGTCGCTGCGTTTCGATCCCGCCTACGAAAAAATCTCGCGGCGCTTCATGGAGCATCCCGAGGAATTCGCCGATGCGTTTGCGCGGGCATGGTTCAAGCTCACGCATCGCGACATGGGGCCGCGTGCGCGCTATCTTGGCCCCGAGGTGCCTGCGGAAGAACTGATCTGGCAGGACCCGATTCCCGCCGTGAATCACCCGCTGGTCGACGACAAAGACGTTGCCGCGCTCAAGGAAAAAATTCTCGCTTCGGGCTTGAGCGTGAGTGAACTGGTTTCCACCGCGTGGGCTTCGGCATCCACGTTTCGCGGTTCGGACAAGCGCGGCGGCGCGAACGGCGCGCGCATTCGTCTCGCGCCGCAGAAGGATTGGGACGCGAACCGGCCGCAGCAGCTTGCGAAGGTATTGAAAGCGCTCGAAGGCATTCAGCACGACTTCAATGAATCGCAAGGCGGCAAGAAGATATCGCTGGCCGATCTCATCGTGCTGGCAGGCGGCGCGGCAATCGAAAAAGCCGCGAAAGATGCGGGCGAAAGCGTGACCGTGCCGTTCGCGCCGGGCCGTGCGGACGCATCGCAAGATCAAACGGATGTGGAGTCCATGGCGATGCTCGAACCCGTTGCCGATGGTTTCCGCAATTATCTCCAACGCAGGTTCAGTGTGTCGGCGGAAAGCCTGCTGATCGACAAGGCGCAATTGCTTACGTTGACCGCGCCGGAAATGACGGTGTTGATCGGCGGATTGCGCGTACTCGGTGCGAATGCGGGCGCGGAAACGCATGGCGTGTTCACGCAGCGCCCCGGCGCGCTGACCAACGACTTCTTCCGCAATCTGCTCGACATGGAAACCGATTGGCAGCCCGTTTCCGAAGCGCGCGACGTGTTCGAAGGCCGCGATCGCAAGACCGGCGAGCGCAAATGGACGGGCACGCGCGTCGATCTAATCTTCGGTGCGCATGCACAGTTGCGTGCGCTTTCGGAGGTATATGCGAGCGAAGACGGTCAGAAGAAGTTCGTGCGCGACTTCATTGCCGCGTGGACCAAAGTGATGAATCTCGATCGTTTCGATCTGCATTGATCGCTTACGCCCCGCCGATCGCAACGGCGCATGCGAGCAGGCGGGGCGTTCATCACGCATTCATCAAAGAGGGAACCGCTTCAATGTCAGACAACGAAATGAAGTCCATTCCGTATCGCAGCGCGCTTATCATTGGCGCGGGTTCGGGTATCAGCGCGTCGCTCGCGCGCGTGTTGCGCGCGGCACAGATTCCGGTGGTCGTCGCGGCGCGCAACGTCGAGAAACTCGGGCCGCTCGTGGCCGAAACGGGCGCCATTGCGCTGCCGGCGAATGCCGCCGACGCAAGCCAGGTCGAGCAGCTTTTCGCGCAGACGCAGGCGCGCATCGGCGCACCTGAAATCGTGATCTACAACGCGAGTGGGCGTGTGCGCGGCCCGATTGCGGAACTGGACGCGCGCGCGGTGGAAGAGGCCGTCGCGGTTTCCGCGCTGGGCGCGTTTTATGCCGTGCAGCAAGCCGCAAAATACATGGTGCCGGCCGGAAAAGGCGCGATTCTGCTGACGGGTGCCACGGCGGGCGTGAAAGGATTTGCGCTGTCCGCGCCGTTCGCGATGGGGAAGTTTGCTTTGCGCGGCCTCGCGCAAAGCGCGGCGCGCGAATTGATGCCCAAGGGCATTCACGTGGCGCATGTCGTGATCGACGGCGGCGTGCGTGCCGCGCATCGTGCCGACCCGCCCGATCAACCCGACAGCACGCTCGATCCCGACGCGATCGCGCAGTGCTATCTCGACCTGTTGCGCCAGCATCGCAGCACATGGTCGTGGGAGCTTGAAGTACGCCCATGGACGGAGAAGTTCTGAGCGCGCCCGCGACGCGCCCAGATTCATCTTCGGGACTGCTAGCCGTTCAGTAATGCACGACGGTGCGAATGGACTTGCCTTCGTGCATCAGATCGAACGCTTCGTTGATGTCGGCCAGTTCTTTCGTGTGCGTGACGAATGGCGCGAGTTCGATCTTGCCGACCATGGCGTCTTTCACCATGCCCGGCAATTCCGAGCGGCCTTTGACGCCGCCGAACGCGGTGCCCAGCCAACGGCGGCCCGTCACGAGCTGGAACGGGCGCGTGGAGATTTCCTGACCCGCGCCCGCCACGCCGATAACGACCGACTGGCCCCAACCGCGGTGCGCGCATTCGAGCGCCGCGCGCATGACGTTCACGTTGCCGATGCACTCGAAGCTGTGATCGACGCCCCAACCGGTCATTTCGACGATCACTTGCTGAATGGGCTTTTCGTGATCCTTGGGATTCACGCAGTCGGTTGCGCCGAATGCGCGCGCGAGATCGAACTTGCCCGGATTCGTGTCGATGGCGATGATACGTCCGGCCTTCGCGAGCTTCGCGCCCTGAATCACGGCCAGGCCTATGCCGCCAAGGCCGAACACGGCCACCGTGTCGCCTTCCTGCACCTTCGCCGTGTTCTTCACCGCGCCGAGGCCCGTGGTCACGCCGCAACCGAGCAGGCACACCTGCTCGGGGTTTGCCTGCGGGTCGATCTTCGCGAGCGAGACTTCGGCCACGACCGTGTATTCGCTGAACGTCGAACAGCCCATGTAGTGATAAACAGGCTGGCCGTTGTAGCTGAAACGCGTCGTGCCGTCGGGCATCACGCCCTTGCCCTGCGTGGCGCGCACGGCCACGCAAAGATTTGTTTTGCCGCTCTTGCAGAACAGGCATTCTCCGCATTCGGCCGTGTAGAGCGGAATGACATGATCGCCGGGCTTTACGCTGGTCACGCCTTCGCCCACTTCCACCACGATGCCCGCGCCTTCGTGGCCGAGCACGGCCGGGAACAGGCCTTCGGGGTCGTCGCCGGATAACGTGAAGGCGTCGGTGTGGCACACGCCCGTGTGCGTGATCTTCACCAGCACTTCGCCTTTGCGCGGCGGTTCAACGTCGATTTCGACGATTTCAAGGGGCTTGCCTGGCCCGAATGCAACGGCAGCGCGTGACTTCATGGCGATCCTCGCGAAAGAAAGGAGGGAATGGAAAACGGCGCCGGCTCAGCGCAGATAAGAACGCACGAGAGAAACGACTTCTTCGATGGACTTCTGTTGGGCGGCGCTCGACTTCGGCAAATGCGCGAATTCCTCGCGCAAATGGCTTTCGAGCACGCCGGCCATCAAGCCGTTGACGGCGCCGCGCACGGCCGCGATCTGCTGAAGAATGGGGCCGCATTCGGCGCCTTCCTCTAGCGCGCGTTCGAGTGCATCAATCTGCCCGCGCATGCGGCGTACGCGAGCCAGAACACGTTTTTTCTCTTCGATGCTATGGGGCATCTTCACCTCGCCGGATACTGCCCGCCAGTATAGTCGGATACTGAGGGGGAGTATAGAATTTTTTCCGCTGAAGCAGAAGATGTCGGCCAGGTCGGGAAACGTTGCTCGACGCGGCGTTCGGCACGAAGGTTGTGAGCCGCGACGGTCACCTGGCTGGCGGCTGTGTGCTGGCAAAGCATGCAAGGCTGGGGCGGAGCCGCATTGCCGGCTTGCCGGTAGCTGCCCGTAAATTGCCCGCAAACGGGTTGCGGTGACGTTTGCCAAATCCATGAAAAATGGCGCGACCCGAAGGCCGCGCCATCTGCGCTGCTTGTCATGTCACCGCGTTTTTCGCGGCATTGAACGTCGACGTGAGCGTCGATTCGTGTCTCAAACGCTAGCGCGCTCACTGCCCGAAGTACACAGGCTTAACCCCCGGCGCGTTTGCCGTGTGGGCCGGTTGCGACGGCATATCCGCCGCGCCGGAAGCCGAGGTGCCCGGCATGACGCCGCCGTAGCCGCCGCCTTGGGCCTGTTGAACCTGCTCGGCGCCCACGCGAGCTTCCGCAGCCTGGGCTTCACGCGGATACGAAGCCTGATCGCCCACGGACGGGTTATAGCCCGCCTGTTCCACCTGCCTTTGATCCTGCTTGACTTGCGCGCGCGTCAGCGAATCGTTGCCCGTGTTCACCGGCATTTCGGTCTGTGCGAACGCGACCAGCGGCGTGGCGATGAGAGCGGTCACTGCGGCAATCTGCTTGATCGTCTTCATGGTGTTTCTCCCAATTGTGGTGGTAGGAGACTACCACTCAGCACACGCTGTGCCACGCCCCAAGGTGTTTCCCGATATGGCACGCGCTAGCGGAATAAATTGCCGTCACTTTCAAATGGCAAACGCGCATCGTGTTCTTGCGGAAAGAAATAGAAAATTGAAAGGCGCGGCAGAGAAATTGCTTCCTTCTTTTTAAGGAAGGTAGCGAACGAGAAGCGAAGCAACGGCGCGAAAGTTCCGCGTCCCCGACTTAACTCCAGGAACGGAGAAACCCGCATCATGATGGTAGAGGCCGTGTGGTTCCTTTTGATTGGCGTAATGCTGATGTTCATGGCGCTCGCCAGCGGATCCATCGCCCGCTTGCCCCTGACTGGTGCAATGATCTATCTCGCCGTGGGTGCGATCGTGGGGCCCGCTTGCCTGGGTCTCGTGCGCGTCGATCTCGCCGGACATGCGTGGCCGTTATCGGTGATTGCCGAAGCTGGCCTTGTCATCTCGCTCTTTTCGGTAGGCATGCATTTGCGGGTGAAATTGCGGGACCGCCTGTGGCGGTTGCCGCTGCGGCTGGGTGTGCTCGCGATGGTGTTGACTGCCGCATTCATGGCGGCGTTCGTGTGGATGATGGGTGAGCCGGCCGGCGTCGCGCTTTTTGCCGCCGCCGCGCTTTCACCCACGGACCCGGTGCTTGCCAACGAATTGCGCGTGCGCGAAGCGGGCGACGACGAGCCGCTGCGCTTCGCGCTTTCGGGCGAAGGCGGCCTCAACGACGGCGCCGCACTGCCGTTCGCGCTTGCCGGCCTCGTGCTATGCGGCGTGCCGGTGGGCGGCATGCAAAGCACGGGCGCCTTCGCGTTTTCGATGCTGTGGGGCATTGCAGGCGCGCTCATGATCGGCGCTGTGCTCGCCACGATGTGCGTGCGCGTGATCTTCTATTTGCGCACGCGTTATGGCGAGACGGTTGGACTCGACGGCTTTATCGCCTTGGGGCTGATGTCGGTGACATACGGCGTTTCGCTGCTCGCGCACACCTATGCGTTCGTGGCCGTATTCGCTGCGGGCGTTGCGTTGCGTCACGAGGAATTGCGCGCGACCGGCGAGCGGCGGCCCGCGCAAGCGCTGGAAAACGTGCAGCTCGGCGAACATGCCGAAGTGGCGAAAGATCCTAACCGCGCGCACGCCTGGCTCGCCGAAAGCATGACGGGCTTCACGCTCGAAATCGAACGGCTCGCGGAATTCTCTCTACTCCTGTTGATTGGATGCATGGTGTCGGCCCATTGGCAGGAGATGATCGAATGGCGGCCCATGCTCTATGCGCTCGTGCTTATTTTCGTCGCGCGACCCGTGGCGGTGTTCGTGTCGATGGCGGGATCGAGTGCGAGCGGCCTGCAACGCTGGTTGATGGCGTGGATCGGCATGCGCGGCGTGGGCACGTTCTATTACGCGGTGTGGGGGATCGATCAGGCGGGCGACGCATTGCGGCCGGTGCTTCCGGTGGCGCTCGACGCCATCGTCATATCGGTGGTGCTGCACGGCGCCACGGCGGGCTACGCCATGGAGCGCTACTTCCGGCGCAAAGACAACGCGGGCAGTGCGGCGGGCAGGGCGCTGGAATAGCGCTTGCGCTACAGGCTGATCACACCTATCCGTACCTGCAAGCGAGGGACCTCATGGATAAATATCGAAAAGGCAACGAGACGCCCAAGGCCAAGGCAAAGCGCAAAGCATCGGAATATCCGTATGCGTCGGGCGGCTGGGGATCGCTCAAGGCGGTGACTCGCATTGTCGTGCAGGAGAAAGTCGCGTTCAAGGACGCGAGTATTTTGCCGCATCAAAACAAGCCGGACGGCTTTCAATGCGTGAGTTGTTCGTGGGCCAAGCCCGCAAAGCCGCACGCTTTTGAGTTCTGCGAAAGCGGTGCAAAAGCCACGGCGTGGGACACGACGAAAAAGCGCGCGGATCGCGACTTCTTCGCGGCGCATACCGTGAGCGAGTTGCTGCAATGGCATGACCACGATCTCGAGGAGGCCGGCCGACTGACCGAGCCGATGCGCTACGATGCGCATACCGATCATCTCGTTCCCGTTAGCTGGGAGGAAGCCTTTTCGGCCATCGGCGCTGAGCTGAAAACCTTCGACCCCGACAGCGTGGTGTTCTATACCTCGGGCCGCGCTTCGCTCGAAACCTCGTACATGTTGCAGCTTTTTGCGCGCATGTACGGCACCAATAATTTGCCCGACAGTTCGAACATGTGCCACGAAAGCACGAGTGTGGGACTGAAAGAGGCGATAGGCGTTGGCGTGGGCACAATCGGGCTCGACGATTTCGAGCAAACCGATCTCATGTTCTTCTTCGGTCAGAATGTGGGCACCAATAGCCCGCGCATGTTGCATCAGTTGCAAGACGCGCGCAACCGGGGCGTGCCCATCATCACTTTTAATCCGTTGCGCGAACCGGGTCTCGTGGCATTTGCCAATCCGCAGTCGCCGCACGACATGCTGCTGCCGGCCAACACGCAAATCAGCACGCAATATCATCAGTTGCGTATAGGCGGGGACACGGCCGTACTCACCGGCTTATGCAAAGCGGTGATCGAAGCCCACGAAGATGCGGTGGTGTATGGCAAGGCGCCCGTGCTCGATCTGGCGTTCATCGAAACGCATACGCAAGGCTTCGAGGAATTCGTGCGCTTCATACGCGACACGTCGTGGAGCGACATCGTACGGGAAAGCGGCCTTTCACGCGCGGACATCGAGGCGGCGGCCGGCGAATACATACGCGCGAAAGCGGTAATCATCCATTACGGCATGGGTCTTACGCAGCATCGTTTAGGCGTGCAGAACGTGAGGATGATCTGCAATCTGCTGTTTTTGCGCGGCAACGTCGGCCGGCCCGGCGCGGGGCCTTCGCCGGTGCGCGGGCATTCGAACGTGCAAGGCCAACGTACGGTGGGCATCACCGAGAAACCCGAACTTGCGCCGCTCGATCAACTCGCGAAGCAATTTAATTTCGATCCGCCGCGCAAGCAGGGCATGACAACGGTCGAGGCTTTCGAGGCGATGGTGGAAGGCAAGGTGAATGCGGTGATCAATCTGGGCGGCAATCTCGTGCGCTCCGTTCCCGATAGAGTGCGTACCGAACCCGCTTGGGCCGGATTGCGTCTTGCCGTGAACATCGCCACGAAACTCAATCGCAGTCATCTCGTGCATGGGCGCAATGCGTACTTGTTGCCTTGCCTGAGCCGTATCGAGATCGACCGAACGGGCGGCCGCGAACAGGTGGTGTCGATGGAAGACAGCACTGCGCGCTTTCATGGCTCGCGTGGCGTGGCGGAACCGGCGGCGCCCCTGGTGCGCTCCGAGCCGTTCATCGTGGCGGGCATTGCACGCGCCACCCTGGGCGATAAATCGACTGTGGACTGGAACGCGTGGTGCGAAGACTATGCGCGCGTGCGAGTGGAAATGGCAAAGACGTGGCCGGAAATGTTCAGCGCGTTCGAAACGCGCATGTGGGAACCCGGCGGCGTGGTGCGGCCATTGCCGGCGCGCGAGCGCGAATGGAAAACAAAAAGCGGTAAGGCCGAATTCATGGTGCCCGAGTCGCTCTCCGAAGACCCCGACATGCCCGAGCGCGAAGCCGACGCGCTGCGCCTCATGACGCTGCGCTCGGACAGTCAGTTCAACACCACGATCTATAGCCTTGACGACCGCTTTCGCGGCGTAAAGGGCTCGCGCATGGTGTTGATGATGAACGCCGACGACATGTGCGCGCGCGATATCGACGAGGGCGATCAGGTCACATTGCGTACGATTGCGGACGATGGCGTGTTGCGCGAAGTGTCGGGACTTGCGGCGAAGCCCTACGATATTCCGCGTGGTTGCGCGGCGGGCTATTACCCCGAGTTGAATCCGCTCCTGCCGCTTTGGCACTATGCGAAGGAAAGCAAGGTGCCGGCCGCGAAGTCGATACCGGTGCGCGTGGTAACAGTGGAAAAACGCGAGGCGTCGCGCGGCGTCAACGGCATGGCGTCCACGACATGACCGTGTGACTGCATCGCGCGCCGCGATGCAGTCATGCGGCTATAGTCAGACTACAGTCATGCCGCTTTCCGCGGCGCGCGGCTTTTCAGCAGGAGCGCGAAGGCGCGCTCGGCTGGCGCAAGCGGCGCTTTACTCGCCCGGAATCGCGTTCGTCCCAAGGTGGAGGAGCGCCATGCGTCCACCACCCAGGGATGAACGTAGCTGCGGCGGCACACAGCGGGCGTATTTTTCAGCAACGCCGCGACCTGGCGAATGGTTTGCGCAAGCGTGCTGCGTGCCGCGCGTTCGCTGCGTGGCGGTTCGAGATCATAAAGCAGGGCAAGTGCCGCCACGCTCGCGCCCCAGGTGCGAAAGTCTTTTGCCGTGATGCAGCAGCCGCCGTTTTGCTGAAGATACTCGTTGACGTCTTCCGCGGCAATGCGATGCGGCAGGGCATTGTCGAGACAGGCGAATAATTCACGCCCCGGTAACGCGCGGCATTCGCGCACGACTGCAAGCACGTGCGCATCGTCGACGGTGATTTCGTGCTTGATGCCGTGCTTGCCTTTAAAACGCAGTAGCGCGCTTTGCTCCTCGAATCGCACGTGCCGCTTGCAGAGCGTCGTTAGTCCGTATGTGGCGTTGTCTCGCGCATATTCGGCGCCGCCGATACGCGCCAGCGAGCGGTCGAGCAGACGCACGATAGCCGCAATCACCTTCTCGCGCGGCAAGCCTTCCAGCAAGAGATCGCGTTCGACTGCCGTGCGCACGCGCGGCAAGGCGCGCGCGAATTCGGCAATCTTCGCGAACTTTTCGCTTTCGCGCTGCTCGCGCCACGTAAGGTGGTAGCGGTATTGTTTGCGGCCTCGTGCGTCGCGCCCCGTGGCTTGCAAATGACCGTTGGGATCGGCGCAAATCCACACGTCTTCCCACGCCGGCGGTATCACGATAGAGGCAATGCGCGCGAGAATGCGAGCGTCCTTGATCAGCTTGCCGCGCGCATTGAGGTAATCGAAGCCTTCGCTCGTGCGGCGGCGGCTGTATCCCGGTTCGCTATCGGAGCTGCGATGCACGGCGTCGCGAGCCGCATTGCGGGTCGCGCGTTTTGCTGCGCGGCGTGGTGCAGCCTTGGCGGTTACGAAGTCTCCCGGCGATGCGGTTTGCTCTTCCGAGCGCTCGAAGTCGCGGTCCATGACGCCTCCGTGCGTTTGTGAACGTTTTGGGAGGAATGGGTGCAAAGCGCGTTCCCGAGTCCCCAGGCCGCATACCCTTCTCTTGCACAGAGCACTATTTATCTTCTACTTCGTGTGCGATCTTGGCTTCGGGGTGTTCGTACGCGTGGCGCTCGACGATCATCTGTGCGGCGTCATGCAAATTCGTCACGATGGCATAAGGAAGTCGCACGGGCGTGCTTTGCCATTCGGTTTCATTGCCGCAATCCGTGAGAATCGAACGGCAGCCGGCGCGATTGCCTGCTTCGACGTCGTTGAGGATATCGCCCACCATCCAGCTCTGCGCAAGGTCGATATGATGTTCGCGTTGCGCGCGCAGCAGCATGCCGGGTTGCGGCTTGCGGCATTCGCACGCGCATGCATAAGGTGCCACATTGCCGCGCGGATCGTGCGGGCACCAATACGCGGCGTGCAACGTGGCTCCGCAATCGGCGAACATGCGACGCAAGTGAGCCTCCATTCCTTCGAGTGCGGAATGGGGAAAGCGGCCCAATGCAACACCGCCCTGATTGCTCACGACGATCAGCCGCAGCGGCGCTTGCGCGAGCAGCGACAATGCCGCGGCGGCGCCCGGCGCGAAGCGCATGCGCGTCGGATCGACGTTATAAGGTTCGTCATGAAGCAATGTGCCGTCCTTGTCGAGAAACACGGCCGGCCATTGCGCTTGCGTCGATTGCACTTGCATGGAGTTTCCCGTAGCCAAAGGCGCATGCGAATGTCGTCTTAATTCGCGTTGCGCTCGAGTGGCGTATACGTATAGATAGCTGGCGCGGCGGCACATACGTGAACGCGTTCGAGTTCGTGACCGATGCACGGCGCCTGCAAGATGATGCGCACGCGTCATGCCGCTCGCGCAGCAAGGCCGGTAATGATCCAGACGCAAATCGTCTAGATCCGGCGATGCCTGCGAGCGGCGCGTTTGAACGCGTATGCCGTGCGCGTGTGGTGCAATGGAATGCCGCTCGTAGATGGAGAACGCAATGGAACCGACCCGCATTCTGTTTATTCGCCATGCAGAGAAACCCGGTGCTGCATTTGGCAAAGGCGTGGACGCCGAAGGCAATCCCGACGAAGAAAGTCTTGCCGTGCGCGGATGGCAACGCGCCGGAGCGCTCGCGCGGTTTTTCTCGGCGGGGAAGGACGAACGGCTGGGAGACGTGCAGCCCGAGTCGGTATTCGCTCCGGGCCTGGGGCCAGCCAGCCAAAGCAAGCGGCCCATGCAGACAGTCGATCCGCTCGTGACCTTATTGCGCGAATCCTCGCCGGTGAAGCACGTTCTCACGCATCTGAAGGACGATGGCGCGGCGCTCATGGCGGACGTTCTCACGCAGACCGGCGTGGTATTGATTTCGTGGGAGCACAAGGTGCTGCCCACGCTGTTTTCACATATCCCCGGCGCGCCCCCAGTGCCCGCCGCGTGGCCCGAGGACCGTTACGACGTGATCTGGCTGCTCGATCGCCGCGCGCATGGCTGGGCATTCTCGCAACACCCGCAACTGCTGCTCGCGGGTGACAGTCGAACTTTGATCGAGTGAGATGGGAACGTAATTTGCTCGCGATGATTATTCTTTTAGCAATTCGAGCGAGCGTGTTGCATGAATGGCATGAATGGAAAAGGACTTAGGGCCTGTGCGATTTCTTTAAGTCTGGCGCTTTCCTGCATGGCGTCCGCCCATGCTGACGATGGCGCGCAGCCGTGCGGGAAACTGGTGGGAGCCAATGCGCCTGGCAATGCCAACGAAGCTGACGCCGGCTTTACGCTGCGCAATGGCGAAGCGGTCGATTTCGTTTCCGGCGGCCACGCCACGCACGGAAAATTACTCGTATTCGCCGACGGGCAGCTATTTCGCGCCTACTGGCAAGCGCAAGGCGGCGAAGAAAAATATGCGCTCGCCAATGCGGGGCCGAACAGCGTGCGCCTCGTTTCCACGCCGCCGCAGGGCACGCCCGCCACCGACGGCAAGCCCGGCATCATGACGCAACCGATGCGAGTGCTGTCCTGTCCGAAGTTGTGAGCTGACGAATGAAAAAGGGCAGCGTCGCCGCTGCCCTTGATTCATCGCGCTTTGGGCGCACGATCAATTCGGAACATAGCCCACGGGCAACGTCGAATTAGCGCTTGCCACGGAAGCGTTGGCCGACACCACGTACACCGGCGATTCGGTGAGATTCAGCGCCAGCGTGCCGTTGGCGTAATTCATCGTCGACGGATTGCCCATCACGTCGAGCACGGTGACGGTGCCGCTCGTGCCCGGCGCATCCACGGTCAGGTTGTACGGCACGCTGTAAGTGGAGCTGAAGCCGCTACTCGCGCTCCACACGCTATTGTTGTGCGTCCATAGCGCCGTGACGACAGCGCCGTTATTCAACTGCCGGAACGCATAAGCGTAGACGCCCGAGGGCGTGCCGTTCACCGGCCCCAAGGTGTTGGTGCCGTCGAGAATGCGCGTCATCGCGGCGACCGCCATGGCAGCGGGTTTCGGGCTGATATTGGTCGCGCCGTATTGGCCCTGGGCATCGGCGAGATCGAA
Organism: Paraburkholderia sp. J41; assembly: GCF_905220235.1. Classification (NCBI taxonomy): domain Bacteria; kingdom Pseudomonadati; phylum Pseudomonadota; class Betaproteobacteria; order Burkholderiales; family Burkholderiaceae; genus Paraburkholderia; species Paraburkholderia sp. J41. Next base: position 40,231 of record NZ_CAJMZE010000005.1, read on the forward strand.
GAACGTGCCATAGCCGATAAGGTCCGGAAAGTCCGCGCCATAAAACACCCACGTCTGGTCCGCGCCCTCGCCCAGAATGATGAGATGCGTGCGCGCCACCACGGCGCCTTGGGCGAAGAGTACGTTGGCCGTGGGGTAATTCGGGCCGTATGCGCTGCCGTTGTCGTAGTTGATGCCCACTTCCGTCTGGAACAGTTTCATGCCCGGCTTGTAATCGGCGGCCATTTCGCTGCGCAACGCGCGCATCTGTCCGATTAGCGAATCGCTGCTCGTGGACGGATCGCCCGCATGCAACTCGGGCGGCACGGAAGGCGAATTGCCGTTGATGTCGTAATAGCCATGCGTCGTTACGCCGTCGATGTACTGCGCAAAGCCGAGCGGGGCGAGCTTCCTGAGCCGGTTGCTGGTGGAAATGGGCGCGGTGTCGGTGCTGCCCATCACCACGGCGTGCGGGTCGGTCGAGTGAATGCCCTGATAAACCGCTTGATAAAGCTGCACGAATTGCGTGTCGTTGCCGGCCCACTGCGAGTCGGGTTCCCACGTCAGTTGATAGTAGTTCGCGGACTGATTGGGGAAGTGAGTTGTCCGAATGATATTCGACTCGGTTCCCACGCGCGCCATGTAGTTCTGGTAATACGCGAGATCGGTGGGCGGCAGCGTTTCGTCCTCGAAGGCGCTCGTGGGACTGGCCCACGCGGGAATGCCGTCCAGTCGAATCATGCGCATTACGTTGCCGGTCAGATAGAACGGATCGGCGTTTGCGTTCGCGTACGGATTGAACGTGCCGGGGCCGTTCGGCTCCATGTTGTACAACTCGCGATGATCGAGATTCCACGAGATGCCGAGCGCCGCAAGCACGTCGCCGTTGTCGTTTTCGCCTTGCATGCCGAAACGATGCTGATCCTGATGCGCATACGTCACTGCCGGCAGCACGTTCGACAGATCGGGAAGTACGCCGAACGTGGCGCTTCCGGCTGGGCGCGTGCCCGCCGAAGGGAGTTGGCCGCCCGCGTTGGCAAGCGTTGCATTGATGGCGAAATAGCCGAAAAGCGTCGACGAGCAGGTCAGCGTGGTCGTTACGGCGCCGGCTGCCACCGGCACGCTGCCGCTGGCCGCGACCTTGCCGAGTTGATCCGCGATCGACCAGTTCAGCGTGTCGGCGGCAGGCGCATTCGTGACGAACGCCACAGGGAATGCGGCGCCCGCACTGAACATGCGGCCGCTCTGCGCGGTGGGCGTATCGGCCGAAACGAGCGTGCCGCTCGCGGTGGCGCCCGAGGTGGCCGGCGCGCCGCACGTCATCGAACCCGCCGCGATGGCGGAGCCGTCGAGACCACGCGTTGCGGCGCTCGGCGCCGACGAATCCGGGCCGGCGGCCGCGCTCGATCCACCGCCGGCATTCGAGTTTGCGTTGGCATTCGTGGCGTTCGTGGCATTGGCGGCGTTCGTGCCGGAGCCGCCGCCGCCGCATGCCGTCAGCACCATTGCCGACGAAAGAAGTAAGCAAATAAGCTTCATCGTTTTAACAGGCAAAGCGACGCCCAGCCGGCAAGCGCGCCAAATTGCGCTTTCAATGCGGGCTGAAGTCGATGAGTATTGGGTGGCGGGCATTCCGCTAATCCACGCTGAAATTCGCGTAACGACTTAAAGGGTGCGAGTCGAAATTCAGTGAATTAAAACGGAGCTTTGCGCGCCGGCTACTGCATTCGCTAGTCACGTCTCGCTTCGCGCTGGTTCCCTTATTAAAGGAGAAGCGCGCAATCGTTTGCGCGAGAAGATGGGTAATTAATGCAATCGTCAGATTTTTCGCGGCGATATTACCGGAAATTTCCCCTTTGATGTGAAAATAAGGCGTAAGTAAATGTCACAGACGGTGTAATGCCGACGGCGGATTCCCGGTCAACTTTACCTCTGAGGCTTTCTTCAGTTGATTGGCGTCGTAACACCAATCCTGTTGTGCTTTCACGCCTTGGAGTTAACGGCATTGACGGCGAGACGAGTGGAAACTGAAGGGGCGAGCCGGATTATTTTTGTGTTTTCGACTCCATTTTTTGAAAGAGTCGGTCTATCCGGTATATTCAATTAATCAGACAAATAATCGTTATCTAATAAGCGAGGTTTCGATGTTCGACGATCCGCACGTCACGTCTCTACGCAACGATCTCGCGCTCGCGTTGCGAGCCGCCGCGCATTTCGGTTTGGGCGAAGGCGTCTGCAATCATTTCAGCGTGGCGTTGCCCGGCGAGAGCGGTCTATTTTTGCTGAACCCGCGTGGATTGATGTGGAGCGAAGTGCGCGCCGAGGATATCGTCGTGGTGGATGAGGCGGGCAATGTAGTGGAGGGGCGCCACGAAGTCGAACCTACCGCCATGTTCATTCATGCCGCCATACATCGCATTGCGAAGAAGGCGTGCGTGCTTCACACGCATATGCCCTACGCGACGGCGTTGACGCTCACGGTCGATTGCGGGATCGACACCACCCTGTCACAGAACGCCATGCGTTTTCATGGCCGAGTTGCACTCGATCACGAGTACAACGGTCTTGCGCTTGGCGTCGGGGAAGGCGAACGCATCGCGCATGCGCTCAAAGGCCGCGACGTGGGCTTTCTGGGCAATCATGGCGTGGTGGTGTGCGGCGAACGCGTCGATTACGCTTTCGACGATCTCTACTATCTCGAACGCGCGTGCGCCGCGCAGGTCATCGCGCTGTCGAGCGGCCGCCCGTTGCGGCCCGTCAACGCCGAACTCGCGCAACGCGTGGCGGACCAGGTGCAGGGCGAACGCCTGCAATCCGAACTGTTTTTCAACGCGCTAAGAAAAACGCTGGGCTGATCTATGCAGAAGCCGCGTCGGCAACCGGCTCGCTTTCCGGTTCGGCTTCGCCGAGCATGGTGCCGCGGCACTCGGGCGAGCCGCATCGGCAGACATATTCGCGGATTGTTTCTTCGCAGGCGTCGTCGGGCAGCACGAGTGCGTAGTCGATAAACAATTCCTCGCCGGCGGCGATGTCGCGGCGTGCCTCGATAAACACGCGGCCGTCTACTTCCACGGTTTCGCAGTTTGCCTCGCAGGCGTGATTGAACCAGCGCGCGGAATTGCCGCCCTGGCCGCCGTCGATCACACGGCCGTCGGCAAGGCCGAACAGGAAGGTGTGCGCGCCTTCTTCGCGCCGGCTGTAGCGTCGCGCCGCGCTGCGCCAGCTCATGATTTTCCCCTTGTATTCGAGGATGCGTTCGCCCGCGCTGAGCGGGCGCAAGGCATAGACGCCTCGTCCGTGAACCGGCGAGCGTCTGACAGTGATTCGTCTGGTCATGGAGTCGATTCGCGCGTGAATGCCGGCAAGTATAGATGGCCAGAATGAAAGCGAGAACACAATTCACGCATAACCGCACGCGCTTATCAATCGCTTGTCAATCGCTTATCCATGCACCTATGGAAGCGCGAATCGGTCCGTGACGTTTGCCGGCGAATTCCCTAGAATGGATAACTCTGCTGCTGTCGCAATCGAACTTCATGGAACGCAAGAAAGCCGAACACATCCTGATCGAAGCCGACGAAATGGCGGGCCTCGTGCTCGACGGTTTCGACCTGACGATGAACACCGACGCGGGCCGCGCGCTGTACGATCGCGCGTTCACCGCCTATTTGCATAGCGAAATCGGCGACCTGCCCATCGCCGAGCTGTACGACGCGCTCAACGGATCGCCCGACGCTTTTTCCGCCGGCAATTGTCCGCAAACTCATCCGTGATAAGAACCATCGCGTCGTCAGGCGCGATGGTCCGTGCGCCGTTCAGCGATTACTTCACGTTGAACGCATAATGCCCCGTCGTGCGATGCCCGTCGGCGGCCACGGCGATCCACGCCACCGAATATTTGCCCGGCGTGAGCGCATTGAGCGCGACCGTCATGCGCTTGTTGTTCTGCGCGTCCACCTTGGCTTTTTCGCGGATCACCGACTTGCCTTGCGCGTCGGTCACGTCAATCGAGCTGAAAGCGGGCTCGAGTCCATCGTCGAAGTCGATGACCACGGCATTCACGTTTGCGGGCGCGGTGGCGCCGGCCGCCGGTTCCTGGTGCGTGGGATAGGCATGCGCCCAGGCGAATTGCGCGGCGAGCAATGCGCACGAAGCGAAGGCAAGGCGAAAGAAAGCGGATTTCATCGGAATTCCTTTTAATGGATCATTGGAAAAGCGGTTTGCCGATCGTGCTCGGCGCCACGTCGTCGAAGAAAATATGGGCCTGCACGAGAATGCCGACATGCGAGCCGCTTGCACGATTGATGGGAATTTGCGCTTCAATGCCGAGTTGGCCGTAACGATTCATCCAGATGAAACCGGGGTTGACCGTGCCCGTGGTTTGGCCCTGGCTTCTCGACAACGGCACTTCCACAAGCGGAATCAGATTCGAAAACGGCTGCGGCAAGCCCACGTCGTGAACGTGCTGCTGCAAATACGGAAGGCTGTACTGCACGGTGAATCCGTAGTCGAACGAATTGGGTTGGCCGCCGCCCGTGGTGAACGACGGACCCGCTTCGCCCGTGATCGCAACGGGGCGCAGCCACGCGAGCGAGTCAGGCAGATCGCCCATGCCTTTGCCCGCGAAAATCGTGGGCGAAATCGTGGAGAAATTGTCGGCGATGGCGCGGCTGCCAGTGCCGCCCAGGTCGGCGTCCACGCCAATCGACGTCATGAACTCATGCGCGTCGTTCACATAGAGCAGATATTTGAGTCCCACGCCGAAGTTGTCGAGGCCGTGCGCCGTGGGGTTGTTCTGCATGACATAACCGCCGTCCACGGAAAACGCGAGCCTTGGCGTAATGAGTTTGTCGTACTCGAAGTCGAAGGTGTTGAGGCTTTGATCGCCGTCGTCGCCGGGTACGCGTTGATGTCCGAATTCGAAATTGGCCTCGTCGCCCACGCCGGGATCGTCGACGGAAAGCGTGGACGGAAACACGCGGTCGCCCGCGATGGCGTGAGCGTGTGCGGCGCCGGATGCGAGCGCGAACACGCATGCGCCGAACAAGGCGTGAACGGCGCGCGTGCGAAAGGCCAGCCGCGCGCGGCCGGTTGGCAAATGATGAGACATGAGTCGTCCTGTCGTGACGTTGCGAAGCCGCGCGCCGCAAGCGTTGCATGCGCGCGTGCAGACCGCCGATGAATGGCAACATCGGCGGGAAACGATTCGATTGGCTCAGGACAGGGGTGGGGCGCGCGCGTGCGCGTGACTCGCGGGTTCGACGAGACGCGCGCTTTCGAAGCGCGTGGCGATACGCGACTGTACGAGTCGCGCCACCACGAAAAGCGGAACGGGAACGCCGGTTACGGCCGGCAAGTGCGCGAAAAAGCTGCAATAGCCGCAATCGTCCATATTGCCGGCGGCGTGCATGTCGCCGTGGCCGCTGCGATCGTGCATGCCGTGCATGTAGCCCTGCATCGGGCCCTGCATGGAAGGCATGCCGCAAGGCGAGGACGTTTGCATCGCTTGCGCCGCGAGCCAATGCGAAACCACCGGCGCGAGCGTGGCCATGAGGAGCGCAAGCGTTCCTAACAGGCTGCCCAGCTTGAGATGGATTCGGCGCACGGCGCGAGACACGAAATGACGAGAGCGATCGCGCGATTATGCCACGCGAGCTTCCTGTGCCGTGCTTGCGCCTTGTTTGCGCCGCGTTGCGCTGGGTTGGCGCCGCGCCCGAGCCGCGCGCGGGCGGCTCGTCAGGATGTTGCGATCAGGCGCGGGCTTCCACGGTGTGCCGCAGTTCCTGATAGCTGCGCAAGCCCGCAATGCCCAGTTCGCGGCCAGTGCCGCTCAAGCCCAGGCCGCCCCAGCAGACTTGCGGAAAGATCAGTTGCGGCGTGTTGACCCACACCAGTCCCGCGCGAAGTTGCGCCTTGTAGCGGCGCGCGGCGTTCGCGTCTTGCGTAACGACCGTGGCGACAAGCCCATAGCGCGTGTCGTTCGCGAGTGAAATTGCTTCGTCATCCGAACGAAACGATTTCACGCATGCAACCGGACCGAAAATTTCCTCGCGCCAGAGCAGATTGTCGGACGCGGGTTCGGCCACGACGAGGGGCGCCATGAAGAAGCCCGCCTTGCACGCCGCGTCGAGCGTGCCCGCGAAAGCGACTTGCGCGCCTTCTTCCACGCCTTGCGCCACGAGCGATTGCACACGCGCGTGCTGCGCGGCGCTGATGAGCGGACCCATCGCGACGTTCTCGCCTTGCGGCGGCGCGACCACGAGCGCGCGCACGGCCGTTTCGAATGCGGCCATGAACTTGCGGTAGAGGTCGTCGTGTACGAGAATGCGCCCCGTGGCCGAGCACATCTGCCCCGCGTTGGTGAACGCGCCGCTTACGGCGAGCGCAACGGCGTGGGCCACGTCGGCGTCCTGGCGCACCACGAGCGCCGACTTGCCGCCCAGTTCGAGCGTCACGCGCTTCATGTCCAGCGCGGCGGCCTGCATCACCTTGCGCCCCGACGCCGTGCTGCCTGTGAACGAAATCTTGTCGACGAGCGGATGCGCGGTGAGCCACGCGCCCACTTCGCCGCCGCCGTTCACAACGTTGACCACGCCGTCGGGCACGCCGGCTTCGCTCACGATGTCGACGAGCATATGCTCGGTGGGCGAGGTGAATTCCGAAGGCTTGAGCACGACGGTGCAGCCGGCGGCCAACGCGGGTGCGAGTTTCCACGCCGTGGTGACCATGGGGAAGTTCCAGGGCACGATCAGCGCGGCCACGCCGACGGGTTCGTGCGTGCGCTGCGCGAGCACGGTCTTGTCGGGCACCGTTATCGTTTCCGCTGCGAATAGCGCGGTGTTTTCGCACAAGTCCGCGTAGTAGTCGAACGTGGCGATGGCGTCGCTCACGTCGAGATCGGCTTCGAACGGCGGCTTGCCGCTCACGCGCATCTGCATGGCGGCAATGCGTGCCCGATCGGCTTCGAGCAATTCGGCAATCTTGCGCAGCAGCTTGCCGCGCGCGCCAGGCGTGCTATGACGCCACGCGACCAGCGCGTCGCGGGCCGCATGCACGGCGCGATCGACCATCGCTTCGCTCGCATGTTCCTGCCAGCCGATGGTTTCGCCGCTCGCGGCGTTGCAGACCGGCGAACAGGCTTGCGCGTTCTGCGCGCGTATCGTTGCGCCCGCAACGGTTGCGGCGGGCAGCACGAAGGCGTTGTCGGCGTGTCGTTCGGGAATGGTGGCCATGATGATCTCCTCTCGCGATGATTGCGTTAGCGGTATGCCACGCCCGGCATGATGCAAAGCATTTCGAACGCGAGATTCGCGCCCACGAGCGCCGTGGTGCCCGCCTGATCGTACGGCGGCGAAACTTCCACGAGGTCCGCGCCCACCACGTTGAGCCCCTTCATGCCGCGCACGATCTGAAGCCCTTGCTGCACGGTGAGTCCGCCCACTTCGGGCGTGCCGGTGCCGGGCGCGAACGAGGGGTCGAGTCCGTCGATATCGAAGCTCAGATACACGGGCGCGTCGCCCACGCGCGCGCGCACTTCTTCCATCAGCGGGTCGAGCGAGCGGTTCCAGCATTCCTCGGCTTGCACGACGGTGAAGCCTTGTTGACGGCACCAGTCGAAGTCGTCGGCGTGATAACCGGTGCCGCGCAAACCGATTTGCGTGACCTTGTCGCATTGAAGCAGGCCGTCTTCCACGGCGCGGCGAAACGGCGTTCCATGTGCGATCTTTTCGCCGAACATGGTGTCGTTCACGTCGGCATGCGCGTCGATATGCACGACCGCCACCTTGCCGTATTTCTTGTGCAGCGCGCGCAGGATCGGCCACGCAATCGTATGGTCGCCGCCCAGCGTGATCGGCTTGCAGCCGTTTTCAACGATGCGGTCGTACGCGCTTTCGATCAGGCGAATCGAGTCCTTCAAATCATAGGGATTCGTGGCCACATCGCCGATATCGGCAACTTGCAGCGAGTCGAACGGCGCCGCGCGCGTGGCCATGTTGTAGGGGCGCAGCAACACCGATTCGCTGCGGATCTGGCGCGGGCCGAAGCGCGTGCCCGAGCGGTTGGACGTGCCGATATCGAGCGGCACGCCCACGAAGCAGACGTCCAGTCCGGCGGTGGTGTCCGCTTGCGGCAGGCGCATCATGGTGGCGATGCCGCCAAAGCGCGGCATGTCGTTGCCGCCGAGCGGCTGATTGAGTTGGCGCTCCATCTCGCGAGTCTCCAATCGTTGATGTCGAATGATCGGGCGATGGTAGGGCCAAACGCGCGCGCGCAAATAGCGAAGTGGGAATGTTTACATCGACGTGAATCAATGTGAGCGCGCGTTTACGATGCGGATGGGCGAGGTCGCCCATTAAAGCCGCTTAAACCGGCGCCTGGCCCCACGCGATCAACTCGCGTTTGGTGCGCACGCCGAGCTTGGCAAAGGCGCGCTTCACATACGATTCGGCCGTGCCAGTCCGCACGTCGAGAATCTGCGCGGTTTCGGGAATGGTCTTGCCGGAGATGAGATGCGCGCACGTTTCGTATTCGCGGCGCGAAAGACGCACGGCGTCGCTTGCGATGCGCGCGTCGAATTGCGCGAGCGGATGCATGAACGGCGCGGCGTGCGCAATGCGGCGCGCCGCGCTCGTGGAGGCGTGCAATTCGAGCAGCGGAAATAAAAACTCGCTGATGCCGCGAAAACGGCTCATTTCAGCGAGCGAGAACGCCGGTTCGCGCAAGCCGCGTTCGAGTGCAATGGAGTCTTGTGCGTGGCGCGTGCCGCGCGCGAGCACGCACTCGTGCGCGATACGCGCTTCGTCGAACAAGCGCTGACGAAACTCGTTGGGCGGCAACGCACCGATATCGCGCACCACCAGCATCGTGCCGATCTTGCCCCGAATTCCGGCGAATAGCGGATCGCTTTCGTAAAAGCGGTCGTAATAGAGCGTCATGACGTCCGCAATCTCGCCGTGGTCCATGCCGACTCCGCCGCTGCCGATCCACTCGCAGCGAAAGCCGATGGGCATCGAATTGTCCACGCGCGAGCGTTCGATATGCACCACGTTGACCGGCACCACTTCGTTCACGAGCAGCGTGAGACGCGGCACGAAATCGGGCGTGCCGACGGCCTCGATCACGTTGCCGAGCGTTTTAAAAGAAAGCGAAAAGTCGGGTTGTTCGCGATTGAGCGGGGGTACGTTGAGCAGCATGGCGCGCCCCTTCGTGAAGGCCAACCGATTATAGCCGAAGCATTTTGGCGTTCAAAAAAGACACTCGCACCGAGTAAAAACACGGCTTGTCCCCCCGGAGGGGGGGCATACCGCGCGCGCGCCTCTCGGTAACTTTGACAATGCCAGACAAACAGTCATCGACTCGGCATCAATATCGACAGGAAGCGACATGAGCAAACTGATTCAGGACATCGTGCCGTTGGGCGCGGGCATCGGCGAATTCACCAGGCTGGACTACGGCATGGACGAAAGCGATTGGCGCGCGGCCCAGGGTAAAAGCAATAACTATGTGATCGGCTGGTGGGAAGGCAAGGTCGGCGACGTGGAGTTTCCGGCAACGACCGCCGACGAAGCCGTGTGGCTCGTGGAAGGCAGGATTGCCTTGACGGACGTAAAGGGCAATCGCAAGGAATTCAAGGCAGGCGAAGGCTATTTGTTGCCGGCCGGTTTTGCGGGCCGCTGGGAAACGCTCGAAGACGCGAGGAAATTCTACGTCGTGCTCGAACAAGCCTGAAGCATGCCGCCTCGCAAGAGGCGGCATCGTCCTTATGCTTTGAAGAAGTGATGCCCCTATGAGTTCCTTCGCCGAACGGGAAGCGCAATCGCAGGCAACGGCACATGCCGCGCAACCCACGCAAGCGCAGCCGCGCGTGCCAAACTCACTCAGCGTGCCGGAATCGCTTTCGCGCACGCGCTTCTTTCCTTACTGGCTCGACAATCCCGCCGAACCGCCGACCGAAGCCAAACTTACTGCCGATATCGAAGCCGATCTGCTGATCGTGGGCGGCGGATTTACGGGCTTGTGGGCCGCGGTGCAGGCGAAAGAGCAAATGCCGCATCTGAATGTCGTGCTGATCGAAGCGGGCAAGGTGGCGCATGGCGCTTCGGGGCGCGCGGGCGGCATTATTTCGACTTCCGTGATGCATGGATTGCCCAATGCCGTGCGGATGTTTCCCAATGACATTGCGCAGTTGGAAGCGTTCGGCCATCACAATCTCGATGGCTTCGAGGAAGCGCTGAAGCGCTATGACATTGACGCCGATATCGAATGGAACGGCGAAATGACCGTGGCCGTCGACCCGGAGCACATCGCGCACTTGCGCGGCGACTACGAATTGCATACGCAATACGGGCACGACGTTGTGTTACTCGACGCGAAAGCGACGCGCGAGCAACTGGATTCGCCGCTGTTCGCGGGCGCGCTGTGGTCACGCAATCGCAGCGGCATCGTGCATCCGGCCAAGCTTGCGTGGGGACTCAAGCGCGCGGCGCTCTCGCTGGGCGTGCAGCTTTACGAGCACACGCCGCTGATCGAAGTCGCCGACGAAGGCGCCGCCGTTCATGTGAAAACGCCCGAGGGCAGCGTGCGTGCGCCGCGCGTGGTGTTCGGCAGCGGCACCGCGAAAATCGGCATTGCCGATATCAACCGGCGCGTGCTGCAAGTGCGCGATCATGTGCTTGCCACCGAGCCGCTGACCGAGGAACAACTCGCGCGCGTCGGCTGGAAAAATCGTCAAGGCATTTACGACACGCGCACGCAACTCAACTATTTCCGCCTCACGAAAAACAACAACATTATTTTCGGCGGTCTGGTCAGTTATCACTTCGACGGCGATCCGAATCCGCCGCAAGATCGGAAAGCCGAAACTTACTATCGACTTGCGCAGGCGTTCTATCGCACGTTCCCCCAACTTGCCGATGTGCGTTTCTCGCACGCATGGGGCGGCCCTATCGACTATTGCTCGCGCGGGTCGGTGTTCGCAAAGCGCTATCTCGGCGGTAAAGCGGTGTTCGTCGCCGGTTATACGGGTTTTGGCGTGGCCGCGAGCCGTTTCGGTGCGTTCATGGGCCTCAATATCCTGTTCGATCGCGATAGTCCCGAGCGCGCGCTCGACATCGCGAAGCTGAGCCCCACGTATATCCCGCCCGAGCCGGTGCGCTGGCTGGCCGCGAAAGTCACGTTCCATGCATTCGACGGCGCCGATGCCGAAGGCGGCTGGAAGCGCGCGTGGATCAAGGGCATCAAGGCGATGGGCTTTCCAATGTGAGTGAGTTTGCGGCGCTTCGCGTGAAGCGCCGCTTTGGCGGAATCGACTCAGCATGTTTTCCAATACTTCCGATCTCGATCTGCGTTTGATCCGCGTGTTTCTTGCCGTGGTGGACGCGCGCGGCATCACGGCGGCCGAAGCCACATTGGGCGTGCGGCAATCCACGATCAGCACGCAGCTTTCAGCACTCGAAGCGCGCGTGGGATTCAAGCTCTGCGAGCGCGGGCGCGGCGGTTTCCGGCTCACCTCGAAGGGCGAACGCTTCGCGCCTTCGGCGCGGGCGCTCGTGGCGGCCACCAGTGAGTTTGTCGCGCGCGTGCGCGATATCGACCGCAAGCTTGTCGGCACGCTCGGCATCGGCTTGATCGGGCAGGCTTCGCATGGAGAGAATGCGCGCCTTGCCGAAGCGATCGGCGCATTCCGCAAGCGAGATCAGGCCGTGCGCTTCACGATGAAAGTCGCGGCGCCGCAAGAACTCGAGGAAGGGCTCGTCAACAACCATCTCGACATTGCGATCGGCTATTTCTGGCATCGCGTGGCGGGACTTGCCTATACGGAGTTATTCAGCGAGCGTCAGGTGGTGTGTTGCGGCCGCGGGCATCCGCTCTTTCACAAGGCGCCGCACGTCGCCACCGACGACTTGCGCGCGCACGACTGGGTTTGGCGCAGCTATCCGGTTCCCGAAGAACTGGCCGGCATCGGCGAGCGCCAGGTTACGGCCATCGCCGATAGTATCGACGCCGCAACGGTTCTGATTCTTTCCGGCAGTCATATCGGCTATTTGCCGGCGCACCATGCGGAGCCTTTCGAACAGCGCGGATTGATTCGCGCACTCGGCCGCACGCGATTCGGCTTCGACGTGCCGATGCACCTCGCGATGAAGCGCAGCTCGGCGGAAAAGCCCATCGTGCGGGCATTCTGCGAGGACTTGCTCGACGTTTATGGACTGAATGCCAGTTTGCCCGCGCCGGCGGTCGAATGAACGCCAGTCGAATGAACAACAAGCGTCATACATTGGCCGCACGCGACGTGAACGTCCGGAATCCGTAATAAGGCGCGCACGCTCGTCGTTTAGAGTAGGCATCAGACGTTGATAGTGCGTCGAGCGGCGGCAACAGCCGGATCGGCGCTCAATGGAGCGAGACAATGAGCGATAACGGCATTACCCAGATCGAAACGTTCGGTTTCGAACGCATTCCCGATGCTTCGCGCTATGCGCGTCCCGTCGATCTCTTCCGGCTGCTGTTCGGCGGCTGCAATACGTTTTCCACTTCGGTGCTCGGCAGTTTTCCCGTGCTCGTGGGCCTTTCGTTCAAGGCGGGTGTGTGGTCGATCGTGATCGGCGTGCTCGCGGGCACGTGCATTCTGGCGCCCATGAGTTTGTTCGGTCCGCGCAACGGCACGAGCGATCCGGTTTCGTCGGGCGCGCACTTCGGCATTCACGGGCGCATTGTCGGTTCCTTTCTCGCCTTGCTCACGTCGATTGCGTTTTTCGCGCTCGCGGTGTGGAGTTCCGGCGATGCACTCGTTGGCGGCGCGCACGATATGGTCGGTGTGCCCGTCAACACCTGGACACTCGGCGCCGCCTATATGGTGTTCGCGGTGCTCGTGGTGGTGGTGTGCATCTACGGCTTTCGCTTCATGCTGTGGGTGAACAAGATTGCCGTATGGGCCGCGAGCCTGATGTTCGTGGTGGGCGCATTGGCATTCGCGGGCGCGTTCGATCCGCATTACGCGGGCACGTTGCACGAGGGCGGCGCGGGGTTCTGGGTGGCGTTCGTCAGCGCGGTGCTCGTGGCGCTCAGCAACCCGGTTTCGTTTGCCTCCACGCTCGGCGACTGGGCGCGCTACATTCCGCGGCACACGCCGCGCCGTCGCGTGATGGGTGCGGTATTCGCGGCGCAAATCGCCACGTTTGTGCCGTTCTTCTTCGGCCTGGTCACGGCCACCATCATCGCCGCGAAAGCGCCCAGCTATATCGCGTCGAACGACTACGTCGGCGGATTGCTGGCCGTGTCGCCGCGCTGGTTTCTGCTGCCTACCTGTCTGATCGCGATTATCGGCGGCATGTCGACGGGTACGACCGCGCTCTACGGCACCGGCCTCGATATGTCAAGCATGTTCCCGAAGCTGTTGAACCGCGTGCGGGCAACCATGTTGATCGGTACGCTGGCGATCGGCTTTATTTTCGTGGGCCGCTTCGCGTTCAATCTCGTGGAAAGCGTTTCGACTTTTTCCACGCTCATTTGCACGTTTAGCTGCCCGTGGATGGCGATCATGGTGATCGGTTTCATCACGCGTCGCGGCCATTATCTTGCCGACGATCTGCAAGTGTTCAATCGCGGCGGGCGCGGCGGTCATTACTGGTTCACGCACGGCTGGAACTGGCGCGCAATGGGCGCGTGGCTGCCTGCTGCGTTTCTCGGCCTGTCGTTCGTGAATCTGCCCGGTCAGTTCGTGGGGCCGCTGGGTTCGCTCGCGGGCGGACTCGACTTGAGCGTGCCGGTTTCGCTCGTGATCGGCGGCCTGCTTTATGTCGTGCTGCTCGCGCTGTTTCCCGAACCCGATGCCGTGTATGGCGAAGCAGGGCGGCGCTTCGTGCGTGGCTCGCGCGCGCCTCGCATGCGCGACGCTTACGGTGCGGGCAGTGTGCGAGAGTTGGAGCGCAGCCCTGAATACGCCGAATAGGCGCATTCCGCCGAGCGTGAAAATATCGCCTTTTCGGAGGCGATTTTTCTTTGTACCGTTCTCGCGCGCGAAACGGCGGTCAATGCTTTAATCCTCTAATCCGAAGAGACAGAAAAGAGGAGCTAGCATGAACGACGTGTTGAAATTATTCGGCCTTCACGGCAAGCGCGCGCTCGTTACCGGATCGACGCGCGGCATCGGCCTGGCGCTCGCAACCGGCCTCGCGCACGCGGGCGCGGCCATTGTCATCAACGGTCGCGAGGAAGCGCCGGCACGCGCGCTGGCCGATCAATTCCGCGCGCAACAAATCGAAGCCGATATCGCCATTTTTGACGTGACCGAACCCGAACGCGTGGCGCAGGCGATCGACGAAATCGAAACTCAAATCGGTGCAATAGACATTCTCGTGAATAACGCCGGCATTCAGCGCCGCGCACCGCTGGAAGATTTTGAAGCGAGCGACTGGAACGCGTTGATGCGCGTGAATCTCGACGGTGCGTTTCATGTGTCGAAAGCCGTTGCGCGGCACATGCTCGCGCGCGGGCGCGGCAAGATCATCAACGTGTGTTCGGTGCAAAGCGCGCTTGCGCGCCCAACCATTGCGCCCTATGCCGCTTCGAAAGGCGCATTGCGCATGCTTACGCAAGGCATGTGCGCCGATTGGGCTCGTCACGGCATTCAGGCGAACGCGATTGCGCCCGGCTATTTCGCCACCGATCTGAATCGCGCGCTGATGGAGGACGCGGAATTTTCGACGTGGCTTTGCAAACGCACGCCGGCCGGACGTTGGGGACGGGTGGAGGAATTGTGCGGCGCGGCCGTATTTCTCGCTTCGGACGCGTCGAGTTTCGTGAACGGCCAAACCCTTTTTGTCGATGGCGGATTGACAAGCGTGGTTTAAAGCGCGACTCCGTTTTTAATCGAGTAATTTCAACACATCGGCATACAAGGCTTTCGGTACGCGCACGCCGTTGCGCTCGCTGCGGGCGCGCGCTTCGAAACGCCGTTGCGAAGGCAGTCGTGCGCCTTGCCCGGTCATGGCCGCGAACAGCGCTTCCGCCCGCGCTTGCCCGGCTTCGTAGCTTGCCGGATTGCCCTCGCTGCCGAAGCGATGCGGGTCGATTGCAATCACGAGTTCGCCGTGACAGGGGCTGGCGCCCGCGCCCGCGTCGAACGCCTGCGATTCCATGCTCGTGAGATCGCCGATCAATGCGCCCGCGAGTAATTCGATCATGGCCGCGAGCGCGGAGCCTTTGTGACCGCCGAAGGTTTGCATCGCGCCTTCGAGTGCCGCGCGCGCGTCGGTGGTGGGCCGGCCTTCGCGATCCAGCGCCCAATGCGAGGGAATGGCCTTGCCTTCGCGCGCGTGCAGCTCGATGTCGCCGCGTGCAATGGCGCTGGTTGCAAAGTCGAATACGAACGGCAAGCCGTTGGCGCGCGGCCACGCAAACGCGAGCGGATTGGTGCCGAACACGCCGCGCGTGCCGCCTGCGGGCGCGACCCAGCTATGACTCGGATTCATCGCGAGACCGACCAGTCCTTCCGCCGCGATCATTTCCACTTCGGGCCACAGCGCGGAGAAATGAAAGCAGCGATTGATGGTCATCGCGGCAATGCCTTGGCCGCGCGCCTTTTTTATCAAAGCGGGAAGACCGGTTTCGAATGCGAGCAGGGAAAAGCCGTAATGCGCGTCCACGTTCACGACACCCGGCGCCACGTCGCGCAGCGTGGGTGTGGCGCGCGCGTCCACCTTGCCGCTCTTGAGCGAACGCACGCAAACGAGCAGGCGATAGATGCCATGCGAATGGCACTCGTCGCGCTGCCCTTGTGTGATGACGCGTGCGATGGCAACGGCATGCGCTTCGGACATGCCGTGATGCAGCAGAACGTTACGTGCAAGGGAAAAGACTTCGTCGAGCGTGAGGACGACGTGAGTTTCGGAGTCGGTCATCGGCAATGGGGATCGTGGGCGCATGCTGCCGCATCGCGTTCAACGCGGCAGCCCCGCAAAAATCGCGTGTTTACAGGCCGACGTCGGGCAGCGCGGGGCGGTTCGACAGCGCCTTGTCGACGACGGCCTTGACATGCGCAAGCGCTTCGCCTTCGAGCGCGAGGCGCGGCGGCCGCGTGAGCGCGCTGCCGCGTCCCACGAGTTCTTCGCATAGCTTGATGCATTGCACGAGGTCCGGGCGCGCGTCGAGATGCAGTAGCGGCATGAACCAGCGATAAAGCGCGAGCGCTTCGTCAAAGCGCTTTTGCTTGGCGAGGCGGAACAGCGTTTCGCCTTCTTTCGGGAACACGTTCGACATGCCCGAAACCCAGCCTTGCGCGCCCACGGCAACGCTTTCGACCACCACGTCGTCGAGGCCCGCGAACAGCACGAAGCGGTCGCCCACGGCGTTGCGCAGATCAATGAACCGGCGCGTATCGCCCGAAGAGTCCTTGAAACAGACGATATTTTCGCAATCCTGAAGCGTCACGAGAATGTCGGGCGTGACGTCGTTCTTGTAGATGGGCGGATTGTTGTAGACCATCACGGGCAGGTCGGTGCCCGATGCCACGGCGCGGAAATGCGCGGCCGTTTCGTGCGGCTTGGCGGAATAGACGAGCGCGGGCATGACCATCACGCCGTCCACGCCCACGCGCGCCGCTTCGCGCACGGTCTGGCGCGCGAATTCCGTCGTGAATTCGGCAATACCCGCGATTACCGGCACCTTGCCGCCCGCCGCGTCGCGCGCGGCTTCGATCACGGCAATCTTCTCGTGCGTCGCGAGCGACGTGTTCTCGCCGACCGTGCCGCACACCACGAGGCCCGACACGCCGTCCTTGACGAGATTGCTCACCACCCGGTGCGTGGCCTCGATATCGACCGAGAAGTCCGCCTTGAACTGGGTGCTGACTGCGGGAAATACGCCGCTCCACTGGATAGCGCTCACTGTGACTCACTCCTTGAATGCGTACCGGCATGGCCGGATACCGGTTGAATGTGAGTCGAGTATCGCTGTCCAATTCCGGCGAGGCTTGCGAGCTTTCGCGACTCAGAGAGACGAAATCTGCATAGTCGCGCGCGCACCAGGGGAGAACCCTTAATGCGCGGTGCCGGCCGTGCTCGCGGGCGGTTGCAGCAGGGCGCGATATTGACTCGGCGTCATGCCGACGGTGGCCTTGAATTGGCGCGTGAATGCGCTGTGATCGGTATAGCCGCATTGCGTGGCGATATCGGTAATGCTCGAATCGCTGGCGAGCAACACGGAAGCCGCGTCCAGGCGCACTTTCAACAGCATTTGCCGTGGCGTGAGATGAAATATCTTGTGAAAGTAACGTTCGATCTGTGCAACCGACATGTCGATCAGCGTGGCAAGGTCGGTCAGTTTGAGCGGCTGCGCGTAATTGTCCTGAATGTATTTCGCGGCAATGGCGAGACGTTGATAAGCGGGATGCGTGCCCTCGGCGGCTTGCAGGTCGCGTGAAATGCCGGCCACGCCCAATACGCGCTTTTTCGCGTCGTGCAGCGGCACTTTCGACGTGAGACACCAGCCCGGCTGGCGCCCCGGATAAAGATGCAATTCCAATTGATCGATCAGGCTGCTGTCGAGCTGCACGACGGCTTGATCCTGCGCCGTGTAAATCTGGCCGAAGCGAGAGGGAAAGACTTGTTCGGCGGTCTTGCCGTGCAGCGCGCGCTTGTCCTTGAAGCCGCAGCGCGCGGCCAGCGTTGTGTTGGCGATCACGTAGCGCGCCTCGTGATCCTTCACGAAGAACACCACGTCGGGCATGGCGTCGAACAGCGGTTCGAGCAGCGCGAAATGCGCCACCATCTGCGCGAACGTGGCGTTTTCGAAGGCGGGCAGAAGCAGTTCGGGCATCGCGGGCGCACGTAATGATTCGATGGAATGCGTCTCGCGCGCGCCGTCGTGACGACTGCGAAGGTGCGGGAAGGGCGCGCGAGCCGGCAAACCGCTATTGTGCCGGTTCGCGCGGCCGCGCGCATCCGCGATCAAAATCAGCGGGGCGTGTGTGCCGAGTGCAACAATGTGCCGATACGAGCGGGCGAAAACGGCGGCCGTTGGGTGTTTTGCGCCCAGCCGAAGCAGAATGCCGCCGCTTCGCCGCAAATTTTCCCCTGGCACGGTCCCATGCCGCAGCGCGTTTGCAACTTCGCTTCGCGCCAGGACGGGTAGCGTGCAACGTCGCGAAAGGGGACGTCCTCGCATCGGCAAAAAATCGTGTCCGGCTGCGCGAGCGTGCGCAATGCGGGCGAGAGCGCGAATGCCTCGTGCAAGCGCGCGGCGAACCGGCGATAACGCTCCCGCTCGCCGAACAAGGCGCGCGCCGCTTCGTGGTTGCCGAGCGCGGCCCAGGCAGCAACGCGGCCTTCGACCGCGGCGAGTTCCATGCCGCCCACGCCCGTGCATTCGCCGGCCGCGTAGATCGCATCGCACGATGTTTGCTGCCATTCGTTCACCGCCAGCGCCTGCGCGCCCGCGCTGGTTTCCACTTCGCAGCCGAGCGCCGCGCCGATTTGCGTATTAGGCACGAGTCCATAGGCGCATGCGAGCCGATCGCAGTCCACGAGCCTGATCGTGTCGCTGTGTTGAATGCGCACTTGCGTGACGCCGGTTTCGCCAATCGCCTCGGTCACGTAGGCATCGCACCAGTATGGCGTTGCGCGCAAATCGAAACGCATGCGCAGCGCCTGCGCGAGTTTCGCGGGCGTATGCACCAGCCCGGCCGCAAAGCGCCGAACGGCCCGCGCCGGCGCCTGCTCGACAATGGCGACGATCTTCGCGCCATGCGCGCGCGCCGTGATCGCGGCGGCGAACAACAGCGGCCCGCTGCCTGCGATCACGATGCGTTCGCCGCTTACGGGCGTGCCGCTTTTGACGAGCGCCTGAAGCCCGCCCGCGCCCGTCACGCCCGCCAGGGTCCAGCCGGGAAACGGCAGAAAGCGCTCGCGCGCGCCCGAGGCGACGATGAGCTTTTCATAGCCGATGACGAGCGCGCTTTCCGCGCTTTGCGCGAGCAAGCGGCGCTCGGGTAGCGCTTGCACGATGCGCGTGCCGTTGAGCATCGTCACGTTGCGCCGTGTGCCGATTGCGTCGATCAACTCGCGCGCGCGGCCTGTTGCGTGATGCAGCGGCCCTTGACGCCAGATTTGGCCGCCAGGCAGCGCATTATCATCGACGATACCCACGCGCACGCCCGCTTCGGCCGCAACATGCGCGGCATGCAAACCCGCCGGTCCCGCGCCAATAATCAGGACATCGAAATTCATGATGCTGCGTTTCCGGTAATCACGCTCATGCCTTCGGCGCACACCGTCTGACACGCGAGCCGATGCGCCACGCCGTCGATAACGACGCGGCATTCCTGGCAAATGCCCATGCCGCACAACGGCCCGCGCGGCGCACCGCTTACCGAGCGCCGTGCCGTCGCGGCGTGCCGGTTCTCGCGCGCCTGAACGGCGATGGCGGCGGCAACCGACGAGCCCGGCGCCACGCTCACGCGATAGCCGTCCACCGTCAACGTGATGGCGTCAGGCATGAGCGGTGCCTTCATCGGTGAAGCGCGCGGGTAAGTACGGCGTGGCGTCGATGGCGGCAGAGCGGCCGAGCATTTGCGCGGCAATGAGCTTCGCCGTGCCGAGCGCGGTGGTCACGCCAAGGCCCTCGTGTCCCATCGCGAGCCACATCGACGGATGGCCGTGGTCTTGCGCGAAGTGCGCGGCGGGGCCGATCAGCGGCATGCCGTCGAGCGTGGCGGGACGAAAGCCGGTCCACGCGCGAATGGCATTGAGCGCGGGTAATTGCGGCATAAAATGCGCGGCGCGTTGCAGCATGCGCGCGAGAATGGCGGGTTCGACGGCGGGGTCGGTGCTGTCGAGTTGACGCGACGAGCCGATCAACACTTGCCCCGTCGGGCGCGGTTGCACGTTGAACGCGACCGAGGTGCCGCTCGTGTTGTGCGCGCTTTTGATGTAGCCGAGTTCGAGTATTTGATGGCGAATCGTGCCGGGATAACGGTCGGTGATGAGCAAGTGTCCTTTCTTCGCTTGCAGCGGCAAGCGCGGCATCAGCTCGGCCGCCTGCAAGCCGTTCGCCATCAGCACCGCGCCCGTGGCCACGATTTCGCCGCCGGCCAGATGCACGCCCGCGTGATCGACGTGCGTGGCGTGCGTGTTCGTGCGGCATCTTATGGGGCGCTTCATGCGGTCATGCGTGGGTTGCGCGAGCAGCCACGCAGCGACGGTAGGCGCATAGGCAACGGCGTCGTCGTGGACGATCATGCCGCCGACCAGATCGTCGCGCAAGCCGGGCTCCGCTTCGCGCAACTGCCGCGCGTCGAGCATCGAACACGCCACGCCCGCGCCTTGCAGCGCTCTTTGCCGCTCGTGCGCGAGCGTCAGTTCTTCCTCGTCGGCGGCGATCCACAGCGTGCCGCAGCGCACGAACGCGTGACTCGCGTCGAGACGCGGCGCGAGTTCAAGCCAGAGCGAGCGCGACCACGCGCTCAGCGCGAATTCGGCCGGTGTGTCGTCCATCACGACGATATGGCCCATGCCCGCGGCGGTCACGCCGCCGCCCGCGCCCGCGCGCTCGATCACCATGACGTCGAGTCCCTGCGCGGCCAGCTCGTGCGCGCACGCGGCGCCCACGATGCCCGCGCCGATCACCACGACGTCGGGATGCCCAGCGGCTACTTCGCTCACGTGCGAATGCCCCACGCGAACGGATCGCCGTCGGAAAAAATCAATCTGGATTCCGAACTAATATGCGCCGTGCCGCGAATGCTCGGGTGAACCTGGCCCGCGCCGAGCGCGGCGTCGGTTTCATAGCTCGCTTCGAATACGCTGCCGATAATGCTTTCCTGGCGCCAGATGGCGTTCGGCGCGAGATGATCGTCGGCGGCGAGGCAGGCGATTTTCGCGCTCGTGCCCGTGCCGCATGGCGAGCGATCGTAGGCTTTGCCGGGGCACAGCACGAAATTGCGGCTGTCGGCGTCGGTGCGAGGCGAGTCGGCGAACAGTTCGATGTGGTCGATCAGCGCGCCTTGCGCGCCTGTGATGCCGTTCGCTTCGAGCGCGGCGCGCATGGCCCAGGTGGCTTCGGTGAGCGCTTCGACATTGCCGGCTTCGAGCGCGAGGCCGTGGTCGGCGACGAGAAAGAACCAGTTGCCGCCCCACGCGATGTCGCCATGCACGCGTCCGTAGCCGGGCACGTCGAGAGGCACGCGGGTGCGATAGCGATACGCGGGCACGTTGCGCACGGTCACGCTGCCGTCGTCGTGCAGTTGCGCTTCCACATTGCCCACCGGCGTTTCGATGCGATGCACGCCGGGCGCGATGCGGCCCAGATGCGCGAGCGACACGACGAGCCCGATCGTGCCGTGCCCGCACATGCCGAGAAATCCCACGTTGTTGAAGAAGATCACGCCCGCCGAACACGAGGGATCGTGCGGCTCGCAGAGCAATGCGCCGACCATGACGTCCGAGCCGCGCGGCTCGTTGACGATGCCCGCGCGCAAGTCGTCGAAGTCGCGCCGGAAGATCGCAAGCCGCTCGGCGAGCGGACCGTGCCCAAGCTCGGGGCCGCCGGCGATGACGAGACGGGTCGGCTCGCCGCCGGTATGAGAGTCGATGACGGTGACGGTTTTCATGCCGACCATCGTAGGTCGCGACTATTCGACCGTCTTGCTCGATCGGCCCGCGCGCGATGACGATTTCGGCATAGTGCGCGACGCTTGCGGCGGCGCGCTCAGGGTGTTCCCTGGCGTTGGGCAAGCGCCAGGGTTGCCGTCGGCGATCACCGGCGATCAATGACGCCCGCGCCCCTTTTCCAGCGTGATCGTTTCGAACAACTCGTAGTTGCCGGTCGGCGTTTGGTCGGCGCCGGGTGCGTGATAGTAGTTCATCGTGATGGTCGTCTTGCCGCCGCGCGTGCCCGGATCGACGTCGAACACCGCGATGCCGTAACCCGTGCCCGTATCGCGTTGCGCGGACCAGATCGCGTCTTCGAGCGCATCGGCCGCCGGACGCACGAAGGTGCCGGCGGTCGTCCCCGGCACCGGCCGGTTGGGCTTCGTGAATATCTGCGCTTGCGGGTTGCCGTTGCCGGCGTCCACGCCGTACACGTCGAGCGGCGCGCTCGTGCCGCCGCCGCCAAGAATCAAATGGATCGTGCCGTGGCGGGTGTCGAACGTGTTGCCATGACCTTGCGCGTGCGTGACCGGGCGCGGTTGCAAGGTGTCGACGGGCGCGCCCGTTTTCGCATCCACGCCTGCATGATGATTGCAGCCGCGTACCGGGTAGCTGCGCTCGTAATCGTGGTCGTGACCGCACAGGACGAGATCGACGCCGTAGCGGTCGAACAGCGGCAGCCACGCTTCGCGAATGCCCTTGTCCGAGCCGTTGCCCGTTTTCGACGAACTGAGCGCGTCCTGATGCATCTGCACGATGATCCAGTCGATGTCGTCGTCGCTCGCCGCGCCCTGCAAGGTGTGTTCGAGCCAGCGCGTTTGCTCGCCGTTGCTGTAGCCGCGCACGTAGAACGAGGAACCCGGCGCGATGGGCGCATTGCCCGTGCTCGCGGCCGGCACGAGCGGCGCCGGACCGGCCACGAATGCGGCGGCGTCTTGATAGATTACGTCGTCGGCATCGAGCGAAACGAACAATACGTTGCTCACGCGAAAGCGATACCAGCGGCCAGAAAAGCGCGTGCCGTTATCGGGCAGCGTATAACGCGCGAGATACGAATTCAGCCCTTGCGCGCCGTTGTAAAACTCGATTTCGTGATTGCCGGGGCACGGCATCCACGGACGATTCGCCGCCGACACTTGCGCGTTGTTCGCGAAGTCGCGCCACACTTCGGTTTGATGCGCGGGGTTCAGATTCGCGTAGCAGAGGTCGCCGTTGAGCAAATGAAAGAGCGGCTGAAAGCGCTCGACGGCTTCCACGGCGAAGCGGCTTTGCGGCGACGAAAGCACCCAGCCGGTGTTCGGCGTGGCGAGGTCGCCGTAGCTCGTGAAGCGAAACGGTACGCGCCCGCGCGGCGCCGTTGCGAAGGTGGACGCGAACGGGCCGCTGGCCTTGCTGTCGTTATCGGCGGTGACTTCGTAGCGGTACGTCGTGGCCGCATGCAGATTGCGCAGGCGCGCGTGGTACGAAAACACGACCACGCCGGTAAGTCCGTCGGTGTAAGTGCGCTGTATGGCATGCGCCGTTTCGCGCGCGCCGCGATCGGCACTGTAAATCACGCGCGGATTGGACGCCGCCGCGAGCGAGGCCCACGAAACGATCACCTCGCTCGTCGGGTCTTCGCCCCATGTGAGATGGATTTGCTCGGGCGTGCCGTCGGGTGCGGGGGCATCGGCTTTCGCGGTGCCGGAGAATGCGCCGGCCGCGCCCGCAAAACCGGAGGCGCCCGCGAGCTTCAGAAAGCCACGCCGCGATACGCCCGCGGCGGAGTCGGCGGAAAGCGTCTCGGGGATATCTTTTTTCGTCATCGTTTCGTCTCGCGAGAGGAAGGACGAAGCGTGCGCGAGCCGCATTGAATACCGACGCGCGCGGGCGCAAGCATCGCATGGGAGATAGGCGCCACGATGGCGCGCTTGCATGACCCTGCGATGACATTGCAAACGACTGACGTAGCGAAATCGTATCGAATTGAAACGAAAGCGGGCTGCGTCATTTGACGCGACCCGTGACGCGATCGCGCCAATGAACGTTTTGTTCAGGAATCCGATGGAAAGTCGAACCGGTAGCGGGCGGAGCCGGGAATGCGAAAAAGGGCGGCGGCAGAGGCCGTTCAATGAAACGTCGTTTAACTTTTACGACGCCGCAATTTCACGAAAAAGCGGCCGCGTATTGCGGCCGCCATCGACGGAATTACGCCTTACTGGCGCGTGAAAAATTGCTCGCGCTAATCGACGATTTTTTTCGTGACCACCACGCCGATGACAAGGAAAACAATACACAACACCACGAAGATGAAGAACAGCGTCTTGGCGATGGCGGCGGCGCCCGCGGCAATACCGGTGAAGCCGAACAAGGCCGCGACCACGGCGATCACGGCGAACAACAGGGCCATTTTTAGCATGATGAATTTCCTCTTCGCTGGCCGGCGCAAGGCGGCGCCGGCTTTGGGATTGACGTCGAGAGGAAGTAGCAAGCGATGTGCCCGGCATGTGGGCGGGCGGCGCGCGAGCCGCCATAACCGCCGCGCATAAAACAAAAGCGGCCCGGCGCGGAGGAGAGACGCCGGGCCGAACGCGCGCGCCGCACAGGGGAGCGCGGCGCCGCTGAAGCGGTGATCGCGATCGCGTGGGCGATCAGAGGTGGCAAACGCCGTCGATATACGCCTTTCGCCAGCGCACGATCTTCACTTCGGCGAAAAGATCGGCGTGCGTGTATGGGTCTTGCGCGATGAATTGCTCGGCTTCCCCGCGCGTTTCCACATCGACGATATAAACGCCGCCGCCCGCGTTGCTGCCGTCGTCGTTGAGCTTCGCGCCGCAGGCCAGCAGCAGCGCCTTGTGTTGGGCGAGAAACGCGAGATGCACGTCGCGTTCGCGAATGCGCACGTGAGCATGATCGGGTTTGTCGAAGGTTTCGATGAGAAAGGGCATCGCGGTTCCAGTCAGTTTGCGGCAATGGCGGACGGATGCTGCGCCAGCGGCGTCACGCTGATCTTCATGAACGGAAAGAGCGGCAATGCCGAAAGCAGCGCGTGCAATTCATCGTTCGACTCCACATCGAACACGCTGTAATTCGCGTACTCGCCCGCCACGCGCCACAGGTGCCGCCATTTGCCTTCGTGTTGCAGCTTTTGCGAGAACGCCTTTTCCTCGGCTTTCAGCGCGTCGGCGTGGGCGGTGTCGGTGCCGTGAGGAATTTGCACTTGCATGTGTACGAGATACAGCATGAATACGCTCCGTTAAAACGCAATGAGTGAATTTCAGCCCCAGGCGAGAATCGCCACGGAATACACAATGCCGATCCAGAACATCATGATGACCGTGTAGCCCATGATGTCCTTGAGCTTGAGTTTGGAAAGCGCGAGCGCGGGCAGAATCCAGAACGGCTGCACAAGATCGTTCCATGCGTTGCCGAGCATCACGGCCGTGGACGTATGGCCCACGTTTGCGCCAATGGCCTTTGCGGCTTCGATCATGAACGGGCCTTGAATCACCCAGTGGCCGCCGCCCGAAGGCGCGAAGAAGTTGATGACGAACGAGCTGATCAAACCCCAGAACGGCAGCGTGCCCGGCGTGGCGATCTTCGTGAAGGCTTCGGAAAACGTCGTGACCAGACCCGAGGACGCCATGATCGCCATGATGCCCGCATAGAACGGATATTGAAGAATGATGCCGCTGATGGTGCGAATGCCTTCGTTCAATTTCTCGACATAACGAATGGGCGTGCCGAGCAAAAGAATGCCGAGAAACAGAATAAAGAAGTTGATGAGATTCAGGTCGATCGAGCCGCCTTGAACGAAGTGCAAAGCCACATAACCCATGCCGATCAAACCAATCACATAACTGAGAATGCGGCTGTTATTGAGGCGATTCGCGAGCGTATTGCCTTCGTCGAGATCGACATTGAGCGCCGATGCCTTCGGGCGTTCTTCGAAGTTGCGGTCGATTTCCTTTACCGGCTGGCCCGCCTTGGGATGCAGCCACGCATTGAGCAGCGGCAGCGTGACGATCGTCACGAGACTCGTGATCAGCATCGTCGGCGAGAAGATGGTTTCGGAAAGCGGAATCACGCCCATTTGCGCTTCGAGCGGGTGTCCCTTGGTGGAAATCAGCACGGGAATGCTGGCCGAAAGCCCGAGCCCATAGAGCGTGAAGCCGCTATAGGCCGAAGCGATGATCAGCGGGTAATGCACGCCCTTCACGCGCAGTGCAAGCTTGCGCGCGACGATGCCGCCCACCACGAGCCCGAAGCCCCAATTGAGCCAACTGCCCACGCCGCCCACGAGCGTCGCGACGATCACGGCCATGCGCGGGTCGTTGACGCGCGCGACGAGCCGGTCGAGAAAGCGGTCGGTGAGCGGCGCGGTGGCGAGCACGTAACCCATTGCGAGAATCACCGCCATCTGCGTGGTAAAGGCAAGCAGCGCCCAGAAGCCCTTGCCCCAACTCGTGGTGAGCGCGGTAACAGCCTGGCCTTGCACGAACACGGCGAGCACCATCGTGAGCAAGGTGAGGCCGATCGCGAACACGAAGGGATCGGGCAAATACCGGCGCATCAGCTCGGTAAAGAAAGCGGTGACTTTCTGCATGACTGTGTCTCTCTAAATCGTAATCGTAGTAGTTCTAAATAAGGTCTCGGTCGCGCAGGGCGCTATGAGTCGTCGCGGATAAAACGCTTGCGGTGGCGCGCGAGTTGCATGAGTTGGCGGTCGCGCCAGCTCACGCGCGCGTCCCACTGGTCGAGCGGCAAGGCGGTGCGTCGCGCGGCTTCCACCTGTGCGACGAGTTCCGGTGTCCACGGGTCGTGCTGGCCGCGCTCGGCGCCCATGCGTTCGTACGACGGCCCCATTTTTTGCGCATGCGAGCCGATGCCGCCGCGCGTGTTGAGGTCGACGGTTTCGAACGGGCCGATCACGGACCAGCGCGGGCCGAGTCCTTCGCGCATCACCGTGTCGATGTCTTCGACCGTGGCCACGCCGTCGCGCACGAGGCAATACGCTTCGCGCAGCACGGCGCCTTGCAGGCGGTTGAAGATGAAGCCTTCCACTTCATGCTTCACGCGCACCGGTTTGAGGCCCGCTTCGCCATAGAGCGCGATGGCGCGCACGGTGGCCGTTTCGGCCGTGAACGGCGCGGGCACGATCTCGATCACCGGCACGAGATAGGGCGGATTGCCGGGGTGCGCGACCAGGCAGCGCGCGCGGCCGGGCAAGCTTTCGTCGATGAATTTCGATGCCGCGAGAAACGACGAGGCACTTGCGAGAATCGCTTCGCGAGGCGCGAGCCGATCGAGTTGCGCGAACAATTCGCGCTTGAGTTCCGCGCGTTCGGGCGCGCATTCCTGCACGAGATCGGCGTTTGCCGCGGCGGCTTCGAGCGTATCGACGACGGCCACGCGCGCGGCGATCTCGCTCGCGTTTTCGTCGAGCAGGTCGAAGCGCGCGAGATCGGCGAGACGTTGCGCGATTTCGCCAGGCGCGGCCGCACGGCGCGCGCCTTCGGGATCGTAAAGACGCACGCGCCAGCCCGCGCGCGCGAAGCAGATCGCGAATGCGACGCCGATGCTGCCCGAGCCCACAATGCCCGCATGACGTCCGGAATGCGGCAAAGGTGTTGCCATCGTCAGACTCCGGCCACGCCGACGGTCATGCCGCCGCACACATAGAGCACCTGGCCCGTGACGAAGCCGCTGCGCGCGTCGAGCAGATACGAAGCGGCGTGCGCGACATCGTCGGGCGTGCCCACGCGCCGGACCGGCACCGCGTCGATGATGGCCTGCGTGCGCGGCGCGCCCGGCGGATTCGCGCGATCGAACAACTCGGTGCGAATCGGGCCGGGGCCGATGGCGTTGGCGGTCACGCCATACGCGCCCAGTTCGAGCGCCCACACGCGCGTCATGCCGATCAGCGCGGCCTTGGTGGCCGAATAGGCCGTGCGCAGCTCCTTGCCCAGCGCCGCGCGCGACGACATGTTCACGATGCGCCCGAAGCCGGCCGCTTTCATGCCCGGCAACAGCGCCTGCATGCACTGCTGCGCGCAACGCACGTTGAGCGCCCACGCGCGTTCGAGTTCCTCGAGCGTTTGATGCTCGGCGTCGGCGGGCACGACCACGCCCACGTTGTTGACGAGGCGCGTGATGGGGCCGCCTTCGAGCGCGCGCGCGAGCGCCGCCGCCGTTGCTTCGGTATCCGAAAGATCGGCGATGATGCCGTTGCCCACGCGGTCGATGACGACGGCCTCGTAGCCGTCGGCCTCGCAGCGCGCCGCGCATGCCGCGCCGATGCCGGCGGCGCCGCCGGTAATCAGAACTCGTTCTTTAGCCATGTTCAGGAATGCAAATCAAACGAAGGAAAACGGAGCGGCGCCTCAAACGGTGGCGACCGGCGTGACGGGCGAACCCATCGCACCCGGCAACCGCAGCGGCGGCGCGGTGAGCATGAAGCGCGAGCGACCGTGCTCGCGCAGCCACAGCGCGAGATCGCGCAAATACCAAAGCTCGCCGAGCGGCAGGCCGAGCTTGAAAAGACAGTGGTGATGCAGCGGCATGAGCGGGTGTTCGCCCGGTGTGGCGGGCGGGCGCGCCGGATAACGTTCCACCGCGTAATTGTCGGCGGCGAGCGCGGCGATGCCGGAATCGCTGATCCATTGCAACAGCCGTTCGTCGCGGCCGTCGAGCGCGCCGCAATGCGTCGAAAGCACGGTTTCGTCGGGGGCGCGATTCATTTCGAGCACCATTTCGGCGAAGCCGGTGCGCAGCACGAGCATGTCGCCGCGTTCGACTTCCACCTTGTCGGCTTCCATCACGCGCATGAGGTCGTCGTAACCGAGCGTGCGGAATTCGCGGCCGAAATGCGTGGCGAAATCGACGAGCACGCCGCGGCCTTGCATGCCTTTTACCGCGAGGTTTTCGATGCCGAGCACGTTTGCATGGCTATGCTCGCCGCCGCATGCGTGCGGCGCGAAGTTGTCGTCGGCGCCATAGGTCATCGGACCGACGATGTCGTGATTCGCGCGATAGCCGTTGTAGTAGACGCTTTCGGCCGCGCCGTCGCCGTCGGCATCGAAGCGCGCGCCCACGTGCGCCAGCGAGTCCCATTGGGTGGAATATTGCAGCGAGAGCAGCACCTGATCGTCGCTTACGACGTCGGTGGCGCCCGCTTCGTTGCGCGCGAACGGGAAGTTCACATAGGGCAGGCCGTCGCGAAACGTGGGGCGCAGCACGGGAGGATGGCGGCGCACGTTGAGCTTGTTGTCGCCGGGAAAATCGAGCGGCAGCGAGAGCGTGAACGTGAGCCCTGCGCGAATCTCGCTCGCGCCCTTGAGCACCTGTTCCGCGCCGATGAGATTGGGGCGGCCCAATTGATCGTCGGGGCCGAAGTCGCCCCAGTTCGAGCCTTGCGGCCGGTTTTTCCAACGCATGCTGACTGCCTCCACTTCAACCTCCTTTCGCTGCGCGCTGCGGGCGTCCTGCCGTCCTCAGGCGGCGAGCAGCGAAGGCGGAATTTGTGCGTACACGTCGAGCAGCGCCTTGATGGCCTGCTGCTCGTTATTCAGGAGACGCGCCTTGGGCGCGCCGATGACGAGCGCGAACGCCTCGCCGTGAATCAGGAAGCCGCGCGCGAGACCGGCCACGTCCTCGACGCTTTCGCCTTTCGAGCGATGCCAGCCGTCCACCACGCCTTGCTCGACTTCGCGCTCGAATGCCGCGCGGTCGATCGCCGAGCCGTTACTCGTCACGAGTTGCGGCATGCAACTGTCGAGCAGCTTGCGCCGCGCGCCTGGCGCGAGCGCGCCGAGCAGCGCCTTGCCCGCCGCGCTCGCGACCGTCATGAAGCCGCCCGGCTCGTCGCTGTAGCGGATTTTCTGGCGCGACTCCATCACGTCCAGATAGACGACGCGATCGCCCGCGAGCGTGGCGAGCCCGGCCGTTTCGCCAGTGGCGTCGCGCAGCGCGGAAAGCAGCGGCTGGAACGCCAGCGTGAGCGGGTCCTCGCTGCAAATGTCGCGCGCAACGTGCAACAGGCGCTGCGTCGGGTAGTAGCCCGCCTTCACGCCCGGCGCGTACAGATAGCCTTTGGCCACCATCGTCTGCAGCAGCGCGTGGCAGCTCGATAGCGGGATTTCGGTTCGACGCGCGATCTCGCTGTAGATCATCGGTTGCCGCACTTCGGCAAAGAGGTTGATCACGTCGAAGACGCGCACTGCGGTTTTCACATCCATGAGAGCATTATCGGCATACCGATAGTAGCCTGACAATATGGTTACGGGTAAACACCTAACAGGTCGCGATGCCCGCGCCGTTGGGACGTTCGCCGCCTCAAGGGTTATCCCTTGGTTGACGTTGCAAAGCGACGGTTTCATAGTCCGCAGCCCAAGCAATTGTTCGTTAATTGAAAGGTTGTTCGTAGTGAGAACATCGCGACGCGTCGCGAGTTTTCTCGTTTTCCGATTGGAAAGCGCTCGCAAACCGCCGCGTTTCGCAAAGCCAATCCGTAGTTCGCAATCGAAATCTGGAGACGCAACTTGGCCGCATCCTCCCTCGACTCGCAGCATCGTCAGGCCCGCAAGGCGGGTATCGCATCGTTCGTCGGCACGACCATCGAGTGGTACGACTTCTACGCGTACAGCACGGCGGCGGCGCTCGTGCTCGGCAAACTGTTTTTTCCGTCGACCAACGCGCTGGTCGGCACGCTGGCCGCGTTCGCGTCGTTCTGGGTCGGCTTTCTCGCGCGGCCGATTGGCGGGATCGTGTTCGGCCATCTGGGCGACAAGGTGGGCCGCAAGAAAACGCTCATCGTCACGCTGATGCTGATGGGCGGTTGCACGACGCTCATGGGGCTGCTGCCGACCTACGCCCAGGCGGGCGTGCTCGCGCCGCTGCTGCTGATCGTGCTGCGCCTCGTGCAAGGCATCGCCATGGGCGGCGAGTGGGGCGGCGCGGTCGTGCTTTCGTCGGAACATGCGCCCAAGGGCAAGGAAATTCTCTTCTCCGCTTTCGCGCAGCAAGGCTCGCCCGCAGGCAACCTGCTCGCCACGGTCGCGTTTCTCGTCACGTCCATGCTGCCCGATCATCAGTTCATGACGTGGGGCTGGCGCGTGCCGTTCCTCATTTCGGCGGCGCTCGTGGGCGTGGGATTGTTTATCCGCATGAGCGTGGAGGAATCGCCCGCGATGAAGGAGTTGCAGGCGAAGAACAAGGTGTCGAAGCTGCCGATCGGCGAAGTGCTGCGCCATCACAAAGGGCTGGTGGCAATGGGCGTGGGCGCCTGCGTGATCGCGCTTTCGGCCACCTACTTCAAGACTACGTTCGCGCTTTCGTGGGCGGTGACGTCGATCGGTTTCGACCGCACCCAATTCCTTTCCGTGATCACGTTCGCGATTGTCGTGCAGTTGATCGTGCAGCCTTTCGGCGCCGTTCTGGCCACGAGAATGAACTTGCGCAAGGCCATCGTCCTGATGCTCGTGCCCGAGATCGTCGCGCTGCCGCTGATGTTTTCGATGATCGCCACCGGCTCCACGAAGCTCGCGATGATCGGCATGGCGCTCGCCTCGATTCCCCACTCGCTCTATTACGCGGCGATGGCCGGCATGCTCGCGAAAGCGTTTCCCGCTCAGGTGCGCTACACCGGCATCTCGCTCGCTTACCAGATTTGCGGCATGGTGTTCGCGGGCACGACGCCGATTCTCGGCCAATATCTGCTGAGCGCGACGGGCAGCATCGTTTCCGTGGTCGCGCTGGGCGTGGCGCACGTGCTCATCACGCTGGTTTGCGCGTTGATGCTGGCGGCGCGAATCCAGGGCGAGAGCACGTTCGAGACGCAAAACGTGGTGACGGCGCGGACTTGATTCGCTGATGCTCTGATTCGCTGACTCGTGAGAGAGCGGGGCGCGGCGGGATGCGGTCGCGTCTTGTGGCGTTAGCGGGGCTTGCATTGAGCCGCTACGCGCGCCAAGACCTCGTGGAAGCCACGGCCGCAAGAAGATGTGCGCGGCGCTTGGAAAGCTTACGCCCGAGCAACTCGCACGCTGCGGCGTGCGCGACGGCGTGAAGCGCATGACGCTGGAAGAACTCGTGCGCGAACTGCTCGATCACGACCGCACGCATGCGCTCGAACTCGACGAACTCGAAAGCGAGCTGAAATAGCGTGCGGTCGCGGCGGTGCTAACCGCGCGCCTTCTCCGACTCCTGATACAACTCGCGCAGCGCCTGCCCGAAGGTCGCGTCCACGTCGCGCAGCGCGCCGGCGCGCGTGAACATCGCCACCGGCGGCAGGGTCCAGTCGAGCGTGTACGGCACGATCGCCACGCCCGCGAAATGCACGAGTTCCTCGGCGATATCGGCGGGAACGATGGACACGGCGTTGTCGCTCGCCACGATCATCTCGCCGATCAGCCGCGACGTGTAGCTCTCGACGATCGGCACGGGCGGCGCCACGCCCGCTTGCAGGAAGAGATCGGCGATCTGCTCGCGAATCGGCGTATTGGGCGCGCCCAGAATCCAGTCCAGCTCCACGAGCTTTTCCCAATTGAGCCGCGTGCGCGCGAGCCGCGCCGCGAGGCGGCGGCTTGCAATGAGGCGCGGCTTCTGCTGATGCAGCACGTCGAAGCGCAGTTGCGCCACGTCGACGGCCGAGGACGGGCGCCCGATCACGATGTCGAGCGTGTGGTCGCGCAGTTGCGGCAGCAGCGCGTCGCTCGTGCCTTCGTGAATCGTCATGGTGATGCGCTGCGGCAGGCGCGATTGCGTGAGGCGGATCGCCGAGGCGAGCGTGCGGCCCGAAATGAAAGGAATCACGCCCACGTGTACGCGCGTGGCGTGGCCGGCCACCACGGCTTCGATGTCGCGCGCGAGATGATCGAGGTCGTGCAGCATGGCTTGCGCGCGCGCGAGGACCACGTTGCCGAGCGCGGTGGGCGTCATGCCGCGCGAGGAGCGGTCGAACAGCGGCGCGCCGAACATGCTTTCCACTTCGGCGAGCGCATTGGTGACGGCGGGCTGGCTCGTGGCCATGTGCTCGGCCACGCGCGTGAGCGAGCCGTGCTGGCGAATCTGCAAAAGCAGCACGAGATGGCGCATTTTCAGGCGCGTATTCAAGCGCCTCGTCACTTCGTCGGAGCTAAAGGACACGATACCGGGGGCATAACCAAATCATAATGGCCTCATACTAAAGCAAAATGGCCGCGTTATGACGGCGCTCTAGAATCCCCTCATTCCAACGCAACCGGCTGCCCGCGAGGCGCGCCGGGCCGATATCAGAGTGAGGAACATGAACCAGACCGATCGCCAGGCCGCCCTCGAATACCACGAGTTTCCCACCCCGGGCAAGATTTCGGTGACGGCCAGCAAGCCGCTCGTCACGCAGCGCGACCTCGCGCTCGCCTACACGCCGGGCGTGGCCGTGGCCTGCGAGGAGATCGTGACCGATCCGGCCAACTCGTTCCGCTACACGGCGCGCGGCAACCTCGTCGGCGTGATCACGAACGGTTCGGCGGTGCTCGGTCTCGGCAATATCGGCGCGCTCGCGTCCAAGCCGGTCATGGAAGGCAAGGCGGTGCTGTTCAAGAAGTTCGCGGGCATCGACGTGTTCGACATCGAAGTCACGGAAAGCGACCCGGACAAGCTCGTCGAGATCATCGCGAGCCTCGAAGCCACGTTCGGCGGCATCAATCTGGAAGACATCAAGGCGCCGGACTGCTTCACGGTCGAGCGCAAGCTGCGCGAGCGCATGAAGATTCCGGTCTTTCACGACGACCAGCACGGCACCGCGATCACGGTTTCGGCGGCGTTCCTCAACGGCCTGAAGGTCGTGGGCAAGGACATTTCGCAGGTCAAGGTGGTGACGTCGGGCGCGGGCGCGGCGGCGCTGGCGTGTCTGGACCTGATGGTCGATCTCGGTTTGCCGCTCGCGAACATCTGGGTGACCGACATCGACGGCGTGGTTTACCAAGGCCGCAAGACGCTGATGGACCCGGACAAGGAGCGCTTCGCGCAGGACACGTCCGCGCGTTCGCTCAGCGAAGTGATCGAGGGCGCCGACGTGTTCCTCGGTCTTTCGGCGGGCGGCGTGCTCAAGCCCGAAATGGTCGCGAAGATGGCCGCGCAGCCGCTCATCCTGGCGCTCGCCAACCCGACGCCGGAAATCTTCCCGGAACTCGCGCTCGAAGCGCGCCCCGACGCCGTGATTGCCACGGGCCGCTCGGACTTCCCGAACCAGGTCAACAACGTCCTGTGTTTCCCGTACATTTTCCGCGGCGCGCTCGACGTGGGCGCGACGACCATCACGCGCAACATGGAGATCGCGGCCGTTCACGCAATCGCCAAGCTCGCCGAAGAAGAGTTGAACGACTCGGTGGCGGCGGCGTACGGTGCGTATGACTTGCGCTTCGGCCCGAAGTACCTGATCCCGAAGCCGTTCGATTCGCGCCTCATCGTGCGTATCGCGCCGGCGGTGGCGAAGGCCGCGATGGAAGACGGCGTGGCCACGCGCCCCATCGACGATTTCGGCGCTTACACCAACGAGTTGCAGCAATTCGTGTATCACTCGGGCGCGTTCATGAAGCCGATTTTCGCGGCCGCGAAACAGTTCGTGCGTGACGGCGGCAAGTCGCGCATCGTGTTCGCGGAAGGCGAGGAAGAGCGCGTGCTGCGCGCGGTGCAAGTGATCGTCGACGAAAAGCTCGCGCGCCCGATCCTGATCGGCCGCCCCGAAGTGCTGCTCGCGCGCATCGAGAAGTTCGGCCTGCGTTTGAAGCTCGGCGAAGATGTCGAAGTGACGAATCCTGAGTACGACGAACGATTCCATCAATACTGGACCACGTATTGGGAATTGCGTTGCCGCGACGGCATTTCGAAGGAAATGGCGCGCGTGGAAATGCGCCGCCGTCTCACGCTGATCGGCGCGATGATGGTGCGCCTCGGCGACGCCGACGGCATGGTGTGCGGCACGGTGGGCGCGTATCACGATCACCTGCGTTTCGTGGACGAAGCGATCGGCATGAGTCCGAAAGCCAGGACCTACGCGGCAATGAACATTCTGTTGCTCGACAAGCGCACGGTCGCGATCGTCGACACGCACATCAACGACAATCCCACGGCCGAGCAGATCGCCGAATTCACGCTGGCCGCCGCGCGCCAGATGGAATGGCTCAATCTTGCGCCGAAGGTCGCGCTGCTTTCGCGTTCGAACTTCGGGTCGGGCAGTTCGGCTTCGGGCACGAAGATGCGTGAAGTGCTCAAGCTCGTGACGGCGCAGAACCCAGATCTGGAAATCGACGGTGAAATGCACGGCGACGTCGCGCTCGACGAGGCGCTGCGCGAGCGTATCCTGCCGCATTCGAAGCTCAAGGGCGCGGCGAATCTGCTGGTGTGCCCGAACGTGGACTCGGGCAACATCGCCTACAACCTGCTCAAGACGGGCGCGGGCAGCAACGTGGCGGTCGGGCCGTTCCTGCTGGGCGTGAATGCGCCGGTGAACGTGCTGACCTCCAGCTCCACCGTGCGACGCATCATCAACATGGCGGCGTTGACGGTATTGCAGGCGAACCGCGACTAAGCCGGCACGACCCGGTCTATCGAGAAAACGCGACGGCGCCGGGCTGTCGCGTTTTTTTTGCCCGTCTCCGGCAAAACGGCATTTGACCTGTGCGCGGTCGGCCACAAGGGCTTGGCCAAACCTCTTACAATAGGCTCCGTTTTCACCGCCGCCCCAACGAGCCATGAGCCGAGACCCCCGCCAGAATCTGAACGCGCGCCAGCAGGAATTGCTCGAATGGGTACAGCGCGACGGCTTCGTGACGGTCGACGATCTCGCTTCGCACTTCGACGTCACGCCGCAAACCATTCGCCGCGACGTCAACTGGCTCGCCGACATGAATCTGCTGCGCCGCTACCACGGCGGCGCGAGTCTCGCCACGAGTTCGGAAAACGTCTCGTACAGCGCGCGCCAGCAGATGTTTCATGACGAGAAGCGGCGCATCGCGGCGCTCGCCGCGCAGCACATTCCCGACCAGGCTTCGCTGTTCATCAATCTCGGCACCACGACCGAGGAAGTGGCGCGCGCGTTGCATAGTCATCGCGGGCTGCGCGTGGTGACGAACAATCTCAACGTCGCGAGCCTGATGAGCGGCTATCCCGACTGCGAAGTGCTGATCAGCGGCGGCATCGTGCGGCCGTGGGACAAAGGCATCGTGGGCGAGCACACGATCGACTTCATCCGCCAGTTCAAGGTGGATTACGCGATTATCGGCACCTCGGCGATCGAAACCGACGGCACGCTGCGCGACTTCGACACGCGCGAGGTGCGCGTGGCGCAAGCGATCATCGAGCACGCGCGCACGGTGTATCTCGTCGCCGATCACTCCAAAGTGGGCCGCCCCGCGCTCGTGCGGCAAGGGCATCTGAACCAGGTCCATGCCCTTTTCACCGACAAGCCGCTTCCCGACGACATGAGCGAAGCCGTCGTGACGGCCGGCACGCAGGTTCACGTCGCGGCCTGATTCGCGGTTTTTTCCTTTTCGAAACTTCGCGCCACGACGGGCGCGGACGGCGCGTTTCCGTCCGGAAACGAACGCTCTCTGTTCCTCTAATTGATCCCCATTTTCGTTAACGCAAAAGGCGCAGGCTATCGGGCCGATAGTTCGGGCTTTACATTTTCGATAATGTTCGATAAATTTCGAATTTGAACATTTCGATGTTCGCTTTCTTTCGGGGAACCGCAGGGTGAATCAAGAGAACCGGTACGATCTGCTAGTCGTGGGCGGCGGCATCAACGGCGCGGGCATTGCGCGCGACGCCGCCGGGCGCGGCCTTTCGGTGCTGCTTTGCGAGCAGGACGATCTGGCGTCGCACACTTCGTCGGCGAGCACGAAGCTGATTCACGGCGGGCTGCGTTACCTCGAATATCGCGAGTTCGGTCTCGTGCGCAAGGCGCTCCAGGAGCGCGAAACGCTGCTGCGCGCGGCGCCGCACATCATGTGGCCGCTGCGTTTCGTCATGCCGCACATGCCCAATCTGCGCCCCGCGTGGCTCATTCGCATGGGCCTGTTCCTTTACGATCATCTGGCGAAGCGCGAATTGCTGCCGGGCTCGCGCGGCATCGACATGCGCCGTCACGCGGCCGGCGCTCCGCTCGTCGACTCCATCCGGCGCGGCTTCGTCTATTCGGATGGCTGGGTCGACGACGCGCGCCTCGTGGTGCTGAACGCGATGGACGCGCGCGAGCGCGGCGCGTGCATTCTTACGCGCACGAAGCTCGTTTCCGCGCAACGCAAGGACGGCGAGTGGCAAGCGCTGCTGCGCCGCCCCGACGGCAGCACCTTCGACGTGCGCGCGCGCGCCATGGCCAACGCGGCCGGCCCTTGGGTGGGCGACGTGCTGCACGGCGCGCTTGGCCGCGAGGCGCGTCATGGCGTGCGGCTCGTGAAGGGCAGCCATATCGTGACGAAACGCCTGTTCGATCACGATCACGCGTACATTTTCCAGAACCCGGACAAGCGCATCATCTTTGCGATCCCGTACGAGCGCGAGTTCACACTGATCGGCACGACCGACGTGGAATATCGCAACGATCCGGCAAAGGTGTCGATCGACGGCGACGAAACGCGTTATCTCTGCGAGTCGATCAACCGCTATTTCAAGCGACAGATTTCGCCGGCCGACGTGTACTGGACTTACTCGGGCGTGCGTCCGCTGCTCGAGGAAGAAGGCACGGCGAACGCGTCCGCGGTTACGCGCGACTACAAGCTCGAACTCGACGATACGGCCGGCGCGCCGCTGCTTTCCGTGTTCGGCGGCAAGATCACGACGTTCCGCAAGCTCGCGGAAGAAGCCGCCGACGTGCTGTGCCGCGCGCTCGGGCACGAAGCGAATACGTGGACCGCCAATGCTCCGCTGCCTGGCGGCGACATTGCGAACGCGCGCTTCGAGCCGTTCGCGCAGGACTTCGCGAAGCGTCACGCGGGGCTGCCCGCCGCGCTCGCCCGCCGCTATGCGCGTGCGTACGGCACGCGCGCGGAACGCGTGGTGGGCGCCGCGCGGTCGCTCGACGATCTGGGCGCGGAAGTCGCGCCCGGCATTTACGAAGCGGAATTGCGCTACCTGCGCGAAGCCGAATGGGCAACGTGCGCCGAAGACGTGCTGTGGCGGCGTTCGAAGCTCGGCTTGCATGTCGCGCCCGGCACGTTGCCCCAGGTTGGCGCGGCCATCGACGCATGGTTCGCGGCGGCTCGCGCGGGCGAACCCGCTTCACACTGAGTTAGCGTCATTCATTCGCATCCCTAAGCATGGCGCAACGCCAGGCAAAATCACAACGAGTACAAAGGAGATAAGAGACATGCAGGAAAAGTACATTCTCGCGCTTGACCAGGGCACCACGAGTTCGCGCGCCATGTTGTTCGACGGCGAAGGCAATATCGTTTCGATTGCGCAGAAGGAATTCGAACAGATTTATCCGCAGCCGGGCTGGGTCGAGCACAATCCGCAAGAAATCTGGTCGACGCAAGCGGGCGTGGCCGCCGAAGCCGTGACGCGCGTGGGCCTGAACGGCACGAATATCGCCGCGATCGGCATTACGAACCAGCGCGAAACCACCATCGTATGGGACCGCGAAACGGGACAGCCCGTTTATAACGCGATTGTCTGGCAAGACCGCCGCACGGCCGACTTCTGCGATTCGCTCAAGGCGCGCGGGCTCGAGGCGAAAGTGCGCGCGAAAACCGGCCTGCCGATCGACTCTTACTTCTCCGCTACGAAAATCCGCTGGATTCTCGACAACGTGCCGGGCGCGCGTGAGAAAGCGCGCCAGGGCAAGCTCGCATTCGGTACGGTCGATAGCTGGCTCGTGTGGAACTTCACGAAGCACGAACTGCATATCACCGACGTAACGAACGCATCGCGCACGATGCTGTTCAACATCCACACGCGCGAGTGGGACGGCGAGTTGCTCGACGCGCTCGAAATTCCGCGCAGCATGTTGCCGGAAGTGCGTTCCTCGTCGGAAGTGTACGGCCCGACCAAGACCACGGTGTTCGCCTCGAAAATTCCGCTTGCCGGCATCGCGGGCGATCAGCAGGCGGCGCTATTCGGCCAGATGTGTACGAACTCGGGCATGGTGAAAAATACCTATGGCACGGGCTGTTTTCTGATGATGAATACGGGCGCGAAGCCCATTGAGTCGAAGAACAATCTGGTAACGACGATCGCGTGGCAGATCGGCAACGAGGTCAATTACGCGCTCGAAGGCAGCATATTTATCGCGGGGGCGGTGGTGCAGTGGTTGCGTGACGGTCTGGGCATCATCAAGAGCGCGGCGGAAATTGAAGCGCTGGCGGCGAGCGTGCCGCACACCGATGGCGTGTATCTGGTGCCGGCCTTCGCGGGGCTGGGCGCGCCGCACTGGAACGCGCACGCGCGCGGCACGCTGTTCGGCGTGACGCGCGGCACGACCTCGGCGCATCTTGCGCGCGCGGCGCTCGATGCCATTGCGTATCAATCGCTCGACGTGCTGGCGGCCATGGAAGCCGATTCGGGCATCAGCGTAGGCGAATTGCGCGTGGACGGCGGCGCGAGCGCCAACAATCTGCTCATGCAGTTTCAGGCCGATTTGCTGGGCGTGGACGCGGTGCGCCCGAAGATCACCGAAACGACTGCCTTGGGCGCGGCTTACCTCGCGGGCCTGGCAACCGGCTATTGGCAAAACGTGGACGAACTACAGAGCCAATGGAAGCTTGGTGCGCGCTTCTCGCCCGCGATGGAGGCGGCGCGCGTGGACACCTGCCGCGCAGGCTGGCAGCGCGCGGTGCGCGCGGCAAAGGCTTGGGCCGACGACGGTCGCTAAGCATTCATGCCACATTGAAATTATCAAGCATAACGAACTAACCACAACCCGCGAAACGGCTGCTTGCGCTGATTGCGCATGCGCCGTGCGGGCAGAGACACAACACGAGATCCATGTCACCCTATATTGCAGAATTCATCGGCACCGCCATATTGGTGCTGCTCGGCAACGGCGCCGTTGCGAACGTGCTGCTTGCGAAAACCAAAGGCAAAGGCGCGGACCTTATCGTTATCGTGATGGGCTGGGGCATGGCCGTGTTCGTGGCCGTCTACGTGACAGCCTCGTTCAGCGGCGCGCATTTGAATCCCATCGTGACAATCAGCCTCGCGCTGGCGGGTAAGTTCGCCTGGGCGAAGGTGGGCGGCTACGTGGCCGCGCAAATGCTGGGCGGCATGGCGGGCGCGTTTCTCGTCTGGCTCGCGTATCGTCAGCATTTTGCCAACGAGGCCGACCCCGACATCAAGCTCGCCGTGTTCTGCACCGCGCCTGCGATTCGCTGCGTGAAGCACAACGTGCTGACCGAAGCCATCTGCACGTTCGTGCTGATTCTGGGCGTGTTGTATCTGGCTGCGCCGCAAGTGGGTCTGGGCGCACTGGACGCCTTGCCGGTGGGTTTGCTCGTGTTGGGCATCGGCATTTCGCTGGGCGGCCCCACGGGTTACGCAATGAGTCCGGCGCGCGACCTCTCGCCGCGCATCATGCATGCATTGTTGCCCATTCCCGGCAAGCGTGACAGTGACTGGCGCTATGCATGGATTCCAGTATGTGGGCCGCTGGCCGGCGGCGTCGCGGCCGCCGCGCTCTATCACTACCTGCACACGTTGCATTGACAACGACCTCGCGCGCATCCCCGCGCTGCATTGCACAAGCCCGCTCATGCGGGCTTTTTTGTTGGCGAGGAGCGGAGCGCAAGCGGCCGGGCAAAGGGCGCGATCCGGTTTCGCTATCGCCTCATGCGCGTTTCGGATTGTTCGGGTATCGCTGCGCGCCTATAGTGGCTGCACGACGCGCATTCGAATACGCGAATACGCAGACGCGGCATCAAGCGGGGCCGTTGGCGCGCGGTAATGAAATTCAAAAGCCTGGCGTCGCCGATCATGCCGGGCGCATAGGTTCGTCGCACGCAAGAAAGCGTCCCTACGCGAGCGCTCGACATGCGGCTCGAAATCGACGGCCAGCGCCAGCGGCGGGACTTCGTGAACAACGCCGACGCACCGCACCGCGCAGCCGCGCATAAGGAGAACAGTCGCAATGAATCAGATTGATTTGAATGATCGCGTGATGGTGGTGACGGGTGGCGCGCGCGGCATCGGTTATGCGGTGGCGCAGCGCGCATTGCGTTCGGGCGCGGCCGTCGCGCTGTGGGACATCGACGCGGAACGGCTCGAACGTTCGCGCAAGGAATTGTCGGAGTTGGGCAAGGTTTCGGTGGTGCGAGTGGAACTGACCGACGAAGCCTCCGTCGAAGCCGCCGCACAGCAAACCGTACAAGCGCACGGCAACATCCATGCGCTCGTGAATAGCGCGGGCATTACGGGCGGAAACGGGCTGACGTGGGAATTGCCCGTGGACGTATGGCGCCGCGTGATCGACGTAAATTTGATCGGCTCGTATCTGACCTGCCGCGCCGTGATTCCGCGCATGCTGGAAGCGGGTTATGGACGCATCGTGAACATTGCTTCGGTGGCGGGCAAGGAAGGCAACCCGAATGCTTCGCACTACAGCGCCTCGAAAGCGGGATTGATCGGCTTGACCAAATCGCTCGGCAAGGAACTCGCGACGAAGAACATTCTTGTCAACGCCGTGACGCCCGCCGCCGCCAAAACAGAGATTTTCGATTCGATGTCGCAACAGCACATCGACTACATGCTTTCGAAGATTCCCATGAATCGCTTTCTCATGCCCGATGAAGCAGCAGCGATGATCGTGTGGCTTTGTTCCGAAGATTGCGCGTTCAGCACCGGCTCGGTGTTCGATCTTTCAGGCGGGCGCGCGACTTATTGACAACGTCATTCGCAGTACGAATCACAATAACGGCGCGTGCTATCAACGCGAGCGCCGCCATGGGACTGGAGACACCGATGGTAGCCGTCACATCGCCGTTGGCGGAGGCCGCGGGCCGCAAGGCCATGCGCCGCCTCTTGCCGTTCCTGTTATTGATGTACGTGCTCGCGTTTCTGGATCGCGCGAATATCGGCTTCGCACAAAAAGCCTTGCAAGGCGACACCGGGCTCTCCGATGCCGCATTCGCATTCGGCGCCGGGGTGTTCTTTGTCGGCTATGCGCTGTTCGAAGTGCCGAGCAATCTCGCGCTGCATCGCGTGGGCGCGCGTGTCTGGATGTGCCGCATCATGGTCACCTGGGGGCTCGTTTCCGCGGCCATGGCCTGGGTGCAGTCGCCCACGTCGTTCTATGCGTTGCGATTCCTGTTGGGCGTGGCCGAAGCGGGCTTCTTTCCCGGCATCATCTATTACCTCACGCAGTGGTTTCCGCAGTCGGCGCGGGCGCGCGCCATCGGCGTGTTCTATTTCGGCGCGCCGCTCGCATTTATCTTCGGCGGTCCATTGTCGGGATTCCTGATTGATTTGCATGGCACGTTCGGGCTGGCGGGATGGAAGTGGCTTTTCCTCGTTGAAGGCGCGCTCGCATCGTTAGTGGGCGTATGGGCCTGGTGGTATCTCGTCGACAAGCCGGAAGATGCCCGTTGGCTCGATGCCGATGAACGCCGCGCGCTCTGCGCGGCAATCCGGCTCGACGCGCACGAGGCCGCCGTGCGGGGTCCGGGCAACGCATTCGCCGCGCTGCTTGATCGGCGCGTGCTCGCGTATGCCGTGATCTACGCGCTGATTCAAATGAGCGTGTACGGCGTGATTTTCTTTTTGCCGCAACAGGTGGCGTCCATCGTGGGCGCGAAAGTCGGCTTGAAAGTGGGCTTGTTGGCGGCGGTGCCGTGGCTGTGCGCCGTTGCGCTCACCTGGTTCGTGCCGCGCCGCGCCGACCGCGTGGGCAGTCATCGCGCGTGGACAGTGCGTTTGCTCGTGATGTCGGGGCTCGGCATCGTCGTATCGGGCATTGCCGGCAGTGCGGGCGGCACGCCAGGCGGTGTTGTCGCCATGCTTGGCCTGTGCTGCGCCGCGAGCGGGTTTATCGCCGCGCAACCGCTGTTCTGGACGTTTCCGGCGCACGATCTCGCAGGCGTGGCGTCGGCGAGCGGTATCGCACTCATCAATTCGCTCGGCGGATTGGGCGGTTTTTTCGCACCCATGTTGCGCGCCGCCGCCGACCGCGGCTTTGCTTCGCACGCGGCCGGACTCGAACTGCTTGGGCTCGCGAGCCTCGCGGCCGCGCTGCTCGTCGTCATTGTCGTGCCGCGCGATCGCACGCGGGAAGCCGGTTCGTTCGAGCCGCCCGCACCGCGCGTGCGCTAATTCCCTACCCAGGAGCTACGTCACATGGCCATGCCAACCATCAAACACGTGCGTGCGTTCACCGTGCGCGGCGGCGGCGCCGACTATCACGACCAGGCCGACGGTCACTGGATCGACGATCATATTTCCACGCCGATGGCGCGCTACCCCGAGTATCGCCAAAGCCGCCGCTCGTTCGGCATCGACGTGCTCGGCACGCTCGTGGTGGAAGTGGAGGCGAGCGACGGCACCGTGGGTTTCGCGGTCACGACAGGCGGTGAAATTGGCGCGTTTATCGTCGAAAAGCATCTCGCGCGTTTTCTCGAAGGCCAGCGCGTGACCGACATCGAGAAGATGTGGGATCAGATGTATTACTCCACGCTCTATTACGGCCGCAAGGGCGTCGTGCTCAACACGATTTCGGGCGTCGATCTCGCGCTTTGGGACTTGCTCGGCAAGCTTCGCGAGGAGCCTGTTTATCAATTGCTCGGTGGCCCGGTGCGCGACGAGTTGACGTTCTATGCAACGGGCGCGCGCCCCGATCTCGC
Source organism: Paraburkholderia sp. J41 (assembly GCF_905220235.1). Taxonomy (NCBI): domain Bacteria; kingdom Pseudomonadati; phylum Pseudomonadota; class Betaproteobacteria; order Burkholderiales; family Burkholderiaceae; genus Paraburkholderia; species Paraburkholderia sp. J41. Next base: position 83,642 of record NZ_CAJMZE010000005.1, read on the forward strand.
GAAGGAAATGGGCTTTGTCGGCGGGAAATTGCCGCTGTTGCACGGCCCGGCGGAAGGTGAGGAAGGACTGCGAAAGAATATCGAATTGCTGGCGACGATGCGCGAACGCGTGGGCGACGACTTCTGGCTCATGTACGACTGCTGGATGAGTCTCGACGTGCGATATGCCACGCGGCTCGCGCAGGCCGCGCACGAATTCGATCTCAAGTGGATCGAGGAATGTTTGCCGCCCGACGACTATTGGGGCTATGCGGAACTGCGCCGCAACGTGCCTCGCGGCATGATGGTGTCCACCGGCGAGCACGAAGCCACGCGTTGGGGCTTTCGCATGCTGCTGGAAATGGGCTGTTGCGATCTGATTCAGCCGGATGTGAACTGGTGCGGCGGCATGACCGAACTCATCAAGATTTCGGCGCTCGCCGACGCACACAACACGCTTGTGGTGCCGCACGGCTCGTCGGTATATAGCTATCACTTCGTGGTTACGCGTCATAACTCGCCGTTTGCGGAATTTCTGATGATGGCGCCCAAGGCCGATGAAGTCGTGCCGATGTTCACGCCGTTGCTGCTCGATGAGCCGGTCCCCGTGAAGGGACGATTGAAGGTGCCGGACACGCCGGGATTCGGCGTGCGGCTTAATCCGGACTGCAAACTTTCCCGGCCGTATAACCATTGAGGGTGCGCACCGGATTCACGCACCGAATAACGCCAGCCAGGAGAAGAACGTGCTGCTCAAGGACAAGGTGGTGATCGTCACCGGCGGGTCGCGCGGCATCGGCCGCGCCATTGCTGTTGCCAGTGCGCGCGAGGGTGCCGACGTCGCGATCAATTACTGGGGCGATAACGACGCTTCATACGGCCGGCGTTCCGCCATCGGCGAAGTGCTCGGCGAAATCGAGAGCCTGGGCCGTCGCGCGATTGCCGTGGAAGGCAATGTCGCCGCGCCGCAAACGGGCGTGGATCTCGTGCGTCAGACCGTCGAACGCTTCGGCAAGGTGGACGTGCTGGCGAGCAATGCAGGCATCTGCCCGTTTCACTCGTTCCTCGACATGCCGCCGGCGGTGCTGGAGCGCACGATAGGCGTGAATCTGAATGGCGCGTTCTACGTCACGCAAGCCGTCGCACGGCAAATGAAAGAGCAGGGAACGGGCGGGGCGATTGTCGCAACCAGTTCGATCAGCGCGCTCGTGGGCGGCGGCATGCAAACGCACTACACGCCGACCAAAGCGGGCGTGCATTCGTTGATGCAATCGTGCGCCGTCGCGCTCGGGCCGTATGGCATTCGCTGCAATTCGGTGATGCCCGGCACCATTGCAACCGATCTCAACGCCGAGGATCTGAGCGACGAGAGCAAACGCGAGTACTTCGAAAAGCGCATTCCACTGGGCCGCCTGGGCGCGCCCGAGGACGTGGCGGAATGCGTGGTGTTTCTCGCTTCGGATCGCGCGCGCTATGTGACCGGCGCGGCGTTGCTCGTCGACGGCGGCTTGTTCGTCAATCTTCAGTGATCCTGATGACCGGCCGAAAGGAGGTCTTAGTGGGCAACAAGCGCGGCAGGACGTGCGCCGTCGCGAGCGGCGCCGTCCATCTTGAAGGGTTGCGAAAAACGCCGCAGCAAGCCGACAAAATGTTCGGCGGGCTCGGCAAGCGGTTCGCTTTTGCGCGTGAGCACGCCGTAGCCCGGCAGGCTCTTGCCGATTTCGAGCGGCAGCACGACCAGCAGCTTGCCGCGCACGTGATCGCGCACGACCGACTCGGGCAGCATGGCCACGGCGTCGAAGCTTTCGAGCAATTGCAACGTGGCGAAGATGGACGCCGATTCGGTGAGGTTCGCGGGCGTGCCCAGGCCGGCGCGCGCGAGTTCCCCTTCGAAAAGCTCGCGCGCGGGACTCGTGATCGGTTGCGCAACCCACGGCCAGTCCATCAACTCGGTGAGCGTGACCTGTTCGCGCCTGGCCAGCGGATGACGCGCGCGCACAACGAGCACGAGCGTTTCGCGCGCGAGCGGTTCGAAGCTGAAATCGTTGTGCTGAAGCGGCGTGGTCAGCCGGCCGAGCGCGAGATCCACTTCGCGGCGATGCAGCAATTGCACGACCTGGTCGCTGGTTTCGCCGAGAATGCGCACGTGCAGCAACGGGCGTTCGGTTTTGAGCGTGGCCACGGCTTGCGCGAGCAGATCGGGCGCGGCGCCCATGATCGCGCCCACCGTGAGCTGGCCGTGGCCGCCGCGCCGTTTGACGTCGAGATCTTCGGCGAAGCGCGTGAGTTCGGCGAGCGCGCGGCGCGCATAAGCGAGCGTGACGACGCCGAGCGCCGTGGGTTGCATGCCGCGAGCGTTGCGCTCGAACAGCCGGAAGCCGAACGCTTCTTCGATATCGCTCAACATGCGGCTCGCGCTGGGCTGGGCGACGTTGATGGCGTCGGCGGCCTGGTGTACGTTGCGCGCGTCGTCGAGTGCGACGAGCAAGGCGAGATGCTTGAACCGGAGCCGGTTCACGAGCGCGACTACGGCAGTCTGATGATTCATAGGCATGCGAACCCCGGCGATCCGGTTTATGTATCGCCCGATCCCAACATCGGATTGGTTGGCTATCAATGCGGGAATTATAGTCGGATCACCTTGCCGTAATCCACGCAGAAACGCGCCTCGGGACGCCAGGGCAAACGCCAGGTAGGTATAGCCGGGTAAAGCCGGCTCGACGACGCTGGACGGAGACGAACATGGAGACAATCGCGTTTCGCATGCAGCTCGACCCCGGTAAGCGGGACGAATACGAGCGGCGCCACCGCGAAATCTGGCCTGAACTCGCGAGTGCATTGCGCGAAGCAGGCGTGAGCAATTACCGGATCTTTCTCGACGAAAGCACGCACGCGCTTTTCGCCATACTCGATCGCCGCGACGATCACACCATGAATGCGCTGCCCGATTTGCCCATCATGCGCAAATGGTGGGATTACATGGCCGACATCATGCGAACCGACTCCCATAACGTGCCGTTGCAAGAAGCGCTAGTGCCCGTATTTCATCTGCGCTAACTGGCTTTAAGTCCGCGAGGAAATCAGTCATGCAGGTTGTCGATCCACACGTTCACTTCTGGGATCTCGATACGCATCGTTACCCGTGGCTCGCAAATCCGGGCACGTCTTTCGTGGGCGATGCGCGCGAGTTGAAGCATAACTATCTGCCCGCCGATTTAATCGCGGAGGCGGGCGATATCGAGGTGCTGAAAGTCGTCCATGTCGAAGCGAATCACGATCCCGAAGATCCCGTTGAAGAAACGCGCTGGCTTCAGTCGATTGCGGATAAGGCCGCGCAAGCCGGCGAAACGCCTGCTCTGCCCGATGCGATTGTTGCTGCGTGCGACTTGAGCGCGGAAAGCGCGCCGGCCGTTTTGGAGAAACATGCCGATTTTTCCCGCACGCGCGGCATTCGCCAGATTCTCAACGTACACGCGAACCCACTGTACGACTATGTGGGACGCCACTTTATGCGCGAAGCGAAATGGCAAGCGCATTTCGCGTTGCTGGAGCGTTACGGCTTTTCTTTCGACTTGCAACTTTATCCCTCGCAAATGGAAGAAGCCGCGGCGTTGGCACGCGCGCATCCGGGGATCGAGTTCATCGTCAATCACGCGGGCATGTTCGTGGATCGCAACAGCGCGGCCGGCTGGCGTGCATGGCGCGAAGGATTGCGCGCGTTGTCCTCTTGCCGGAACGTGAGCATCAAGATCAGCGGGCTGGCAATGTTCGATCACGCATGGAGCCGGGAAAGTCTGCGGCCGTACGTGCTGGAAACCATCGACGCGTTCGGTGCGGAGCGCGCGATGTTCGCTTCCAACTTCCCTGTCGATCGCTTGTTCGGCGGGTATGCGAAGCTTTGGCACGCCTATGCGTCGATCATGAGCGACGCGAGCGAAGCCGAGAAGGCGGCGCTGTTTCGCACCAATGCCGAACGCGTTTACCGCATCTGATTGCGAGCGCAACCATAACGACGGAGACAGGCGTGGAAGCAGAAGCAAAGCAGGAAGCCACGGTAACGCCGCGGCTCGAATTGCGTAACGCAAGCAAGTCGTTCGGGCGCGTGCGCGCGCTCGTCGACGGCGGCCTCAGGTTGATGCCCGGCGAAATACACGCGTTGCTGGGCGAGAACGGCGCGGGCAAATCGACGCTCGTGAAGATACTTGCGGGCGTGCATCGTCCCGATGGCGGCGAGATGCGCATCGACGGCGTGGCGTGTCAGTTCACGACGCCCGCCCAGGCGCGCGACGCCGGTATCGCCGTGATTTATCAGGAACCCACGCTGTTCTTCGATCTCTCCATCGCCGAGAACATCTACATGGGGCGGCAGCCCATTGATCGCATTGGCCGCATCGACTACGACACCATGCATCGCGAAGTGGCCGTGCTGCTCGACTCTCTGGGCGTAGACCTGAAACCTGAACGGCTGGTGCGCGGTCTTTCGATTGCGGACCAGCAGGTAATCGAAATTGCGAAGGCGCTCTCGCTCAACGCGAATGTGCTGATCATGGACGAACCCACGGCGGCGCTCTCGATGCCCGAAGTGGAGCGGCTTTTCACGATTGCACGAACGCTGCGCGATCGCGGCGTGGCCATTCTTTTTATCACGCATCGGCTCGAGGAAGTGTTCGCGCTTACGCAGCACGTCACGATCATGCGCGACGGCGCGAAGGTGTCCGATGCGCCCACTTCCACGCTGAAAACGCAGGACATCGTGGCGAAAATGGTGGGCCGCGATCTTGCAACGTTCTATCCGAAAGCCGAAGTCGCGCCCGGTGACATCATGCTGCGCGTGCGCGGACTCACCCGGCGCGGCGTGTTCAAGGACATTTCGTTCGACGTGCGCGCCGGCGAGATCGTCGCGCTCGCCGGACTCGTGGGCGCGGGCCGGAGCGAGGTGGCGCGCGCGATCTTCGGTATCGACTCCTGCGACGCGGGGCAAATTCAGATCGCAGGCAAGCCGCTCGGCTTGGGCATGCCCGCGGCGGCAGTGAAGGCTGGGCTTGCGCTCGTGCCCGAGGACCGCCGTCAACAGGGGCTCGCGCTTGAGCTGAGCATCGCGCGCAATGCGTCGCTCACGGTGCTCGGGCGGCTCGTGCGCTTCGGCATGATTTCGGCGGCGCGTGAAGCTCAACTCGCCGGGCAATGGGGCAAGCGCCTGCAATTGAAGGCGAGCGATTTGAACGCGCCGGTCGGCACGCTTTCGGGCGGCAATCAGCAGAAAGTGGTGCTCGGCAAGTGGCTCGCAACGGGGCCGAAAGTGTTGATCATCGACGAACCCACGCGCGGCATCGACGTGGGAGCGAAGGCGGAAGTCTATGGCGCGCTCACCGAACTCGTTCGCGAAGGCATGGCCGTGTTGATGATTTCCAGCGAACTGCCCGAGGTGCTCGGCATGGCGGACCGCGTGCTGGTCATGCACGAAGGCCGCATTACCGCCGATATCGCCCGCGCCGACGCCAACGAGGAGCGCATCATGAGCGCCGCACTCGGTCAGAGCAACATTCATCTGGGCCACGCCGCATGATTCGCCATTCGACTTCACCTCACTCGCTGCAAGGCGGCGAGCCGCGATCGCGGCGGCGCAACGCGGGATCGTTCGTCGAAGCGTTAGCGAAAAGCCGCGAGACCACGCTTTTCATCGTACTGCTTATTATTATCGGCGGCACCTCGCTCGCGCGGCCGCAGTTTCTCAATCTGCAAAATTTGCGCGACGTATTGCTCAACGTTTCAATCATCAGCTTGCTGACGGCGGGCATGACGATTGTGATCCTGATGCGTCATATTGATCTCTCGGTGGGATCGACGGTCGGCGTTAGCGCCTATGCGGTGGGCAGTTTGTATGTGGCGTTTCCCCATATGCCGGTGATGGTGGCATTGCTCGCGGGGCTGGCGATCGGCCTTGTGGCGGGCGCTATCAATGCGCTGCTTGTGGCGGTTGGGCGCGTGCCCTCGCTGGTCGCGACGCTTTCCACACTCTATATATTTCGGGGTGCAGATTATGCGTGGGTCCACGGCGGCCAGATCAACGCAACGAGCTTGCCCGATGCCTTCTCACGGCTTGCAACCGGGTCGCTGCTCGGCGTGCCTGCGCTTGCGCTGATCGCAGTCGTGGTGCTGATCGCACTTTCGGTCTACCTCAAGCAATTCCGGCCCGGCCGCGAATATTACGCAATCGGCTCGAATCCCGAAGCGGCCCGGCTTGCCGGCATCAACGTGGAGCGGCGGGTGGCAACCGGCTTCATGATTAGCGGCGCAATCGCGGGTTTTGCCGGCGCGCTGTGGCTCGCGCGATTCGGCACGGTCGATGCGAGCACGGCGAAAGGCATCGAGTTGCAGGTGGTGGCCGCCGCGGTGGTAGGCAGCGTGGCGATCACCGGCGGCGTGGGCACGATACTCGGCGCGACGCTGGGTGCGCTCGTGCTGGGCGTAATCAGCATCGCGCTCGTGGTGTTGCATGTCTCGCCGTTCTGGGAGCAGGCAATCGAGGGCGCGCTCATCGTGGCCGCCATCGCCGCCGATACCTTGCTTGCCCGCTCCGTGGCAAAGCGCATGATGAGGAAACGCGACCATGGCTAACAACAAACCCGACACGGCGCTGCTCACCCGCAAGCCAGGCTTGCCGCTTAGCTGGGAGACGCTGCTCGTCGTCATTCTCGTCGTCTCGCTCGGCGTGGGACGCGTGCTGTCGCCGGTATTCCTGAGCGGCGCGAACCTCAGCAACGTGCTTGCCGATCTCACCGAAGTCGCGCTCATGGCGTTGCCGATGACGCTCATTATCGTCGCCGCGGAAATCGACCTTTCCGTGGCTTCGGTGCTGGGTGCGTCGAGCGCCTTGCTCGGCGTGCTTTGGCATATGGGCGTGCCGATGCCGGTCGCGATGGCGCTCGTGCTCGTCGCGGGCGGCCTTGCGGGCCTGTTCAACGGACTCGTGATCGTGAAGCTCAACCTGCCTTCGCTTGCAGTAACGATAGGCACGCTCGCGCTATTTCGCGGCCTCGCCTATGTGCTGCTCGGCGATCAGGCGATTGCGGATTTCCCGCCGCAATATACGCTGTTCGGCATGAACACGCTGGGCAGCACGTTTATTCCGCTGCCGTTTTTGATCGTGGCGGCGTGCGCCGTTCTCTTTACGGTCATGCTGCAAGCCACGGCGTTCGGACGAAGCTTGTACGCGATTGGCGCCAATAGCACGGCGGCGTCGTTCTCCGGCATCGACGTGCCGAAAATCAAGCTACGTCTCTTTGTTTTGTCGGGTGTGATGAGCGCGCTTGCCGGCATTATCTACACGCTTCGCTTTACGAGCGCACGGGGCGACAACGGTGAGGGATTTGAATTGTCGGTGATTGCGGCGGTGCTGTTCGGCGGTGTGAGCATTTTTGGCGGACGCGGCTCGATGTACGGCGTGCTGCTCTCGTTGTTGATCGTAGGAATCCTGAAGAATGCGTTGACGCTCGCGGACGTATCGAGCGAAACGCTCACGATCGTGACCGGCGCGTTGTTGCTCGCCTCCGTGTTGATTCCGAATCTCGCGGCGCGCTGGCGCACCCTGCGTGACCGGCGTGCGCTCGCGCGAGCAACGTGAACGATTAAAAGAGGAAGGGGAAGGATAAAAGAAGGCAGTCAATCAACCGGATGCTTCCGGTATCCATCGAGGAGACAACTCATGAGAAAGCCAGTACGTCACGTTTGCGCGGCTTTAGTGTGCGCAATGCTAATGGGCGGCGGTATTGCGGCGCACGCTGCCGGCATAAAGGAAGGGCTGAAGATCGCCTTCGTGCCCAAGCAGATCAACAACCCTTACGAAGTGATCGCCGATAACGGCGGCATGGACGCAATCAAGGAGTTCAAGGGCGATGGGAAGGTGGTCGGTCCCTCGGACGCCGGCGCGTCCTCGCAGGTTTCGTATATCAATACGCTCACCACGCAGCATCAAGACGCCATCGTGATCGCCGCCAATGATGCGAACGCGGTCGTGCCTTACCTCAAGCGCGCAATGGCGCAGGGAATCAAGGTCGTCACGTTCGATTCGGATACCGCGCCGGAAGGCCGGCAAATTTTCGTGAATCAGGCGAATGCGGAAAGCATTGGGCGCGGCCAGATTCAACTCGTTTCGAAACTGATTGGCGGCGAAGGCGAATTCGCGATTCTCTCGGCAACGCCCAACGCGACGAATCAGAATACGTGGATCAAGTGGATGCAGGAGGAATTGAAAAAGCCCGAGTATTCGAAGATGAAGCTCGTCAAGATTGCCTACGGCAACGACGACGACCAGAAGTCGTTCGTGGAAACGCAGGGCTTGTTGCAGGCGTATCCGAATCTGAAGGCAATCGTAGCGCCGACTTCGGTGGGCATTGCGGCGGCCGCGCGTTACATCTCCAGTTCGTCGAGCAAGGGCAAGGTCGCCGTGACGGGGCTCGGCACGCCGAACCAGATGCGCGCGTTCGTGAAGAACGGCACCGTCAAGGCGTTCCAGTTGTGGGACCCGGGCGCACTCGGCTACCTTGCCGCGTATGCGGCGGCGAATCTCGCTTCGGGCACGATCACGGGGAAGGAAGGCGAATCGTTCGATGCGGGCAAACTCGGCAAGCGCACCATTGGCAAGAGCGGCGAAGTGATTCTCGGACCGCCCACGACGTTCGACGCTTCGAACATCGACAACTTCAATTTCTGACTTGGGAACATGATTCGATATGCGGCTCGGCATTCCGTCGGGCCATTTTCTTGCCACTTTCCCACATAGCGAACAAAAGCATGCATTTCGACCCACGGCGCATGAAAGCTGACGTTCCGTAGGCTGAGTTGAAATTTGGTTGTAAGTGGCCCTTGTTAGAGTCAACGGAAGCCGTGGCCTTTCGTGACAGTCAACACAAGAGCGACTTCTCATGACCCAAGTGCGTACAGGCTGGTTAGTTCTGGCGGTGCTTTTTGGGGCTTTTCTTACTCGCCCCGCATTCGCGTTTCAGACGCGTATTGTTTCCATTCCCAGCGCGGCCATGCACCAGGCATTCGACGCTACGGTCGTATTGCCTGACGACTACGCGCGAGACGGCAAAGCCGCACGTTATCCCGTGATTTACGTGCTTCATGGCTCGGGCGGCAATTACGCCGACTGGACGGCGAACACACAAATAGGCAGACTCGCGGACCGCTATCACGTCATACTCGTGATGCCCGACGGCGGTCACGAGAGCTGGTACATCGACAGTCCGTTCGATCCGCGCAGCCGTTATGAAACCTATGTCGGCAGCGAAGTGGTTTCGTATGTGGATACGCATTTCCGCACGCTGGCCACGCGCGACGCACGCGCCATTACCGGGTTGAGCATGGGCGGATTCGGAGCGCTGCGCATTGCGCTCGACCGGCGCGACACATTTGGCGCGGCGGGCAGTATCAGCGGCGCCGTCGATCCACGCAACTGCGAGGACGAGCCCGGCATTTCCGACGTGTTCGGCGATCCCGCGCGGCACGCTTCGTTCTGGAACAGCAATGCCATTGTCGAAAACGCACGCGCCTTCGAGCACGCGCATATTGCGCTCACTATTGATTGCGGCGTGAGCGACTTCTTCGTGCAGTCGAACCGCATGCTGCACGAAAAGCTGGTCGAACTCGGCGTGCCGCACGACTATGCGGAACGCCCCGGCGGCCACGACTGGAATTACTGGGCGAATTCCATTCGCTACCAGGTGCTGTTTTTCTCCACGGCATTCCAGCGTAACGGCTGGCATCCGCACACTGCCTGATCGCGGAGCAGCTTCACGCCCGCCTCGCTGTCCCGCCGCCGCATTAACCATTCGTCCGTCGATTCCCGCCTACGCGGCACGCGCCTTGCGTTACTGCTCGAAACGCCGTGGCAGGCACGCATCGCCGCTCAGGCATCGCGATTGCTAAAGGTTCACGGCAGGAGTTATCGAACCGTTTATCCGAAACCGACGACTGGAGGACAACCATGCTTCAATATGCAGTTATTTTCTTCATCATCGCGATCATTGCGGCCGTGTTCGGCTTCGGCGGCATTGCGGCAGGCGCCGCTTCCATCGCCAAGATCCTGTTCTTCATTTTCCTCGTGATCTTCCTGGTCACGTTGATCATGGGTGTCGTGCGACGCTGACCGTAAGCGTTGTTTCGTATTGAAAAGGCGCGCGTTGAGTCAACGCGCGCCTTTTCGCTCTCGCTCTCGCTTGAATCTCGCGTTATCGCCTCGTTTCGTCCGCGCCTTCGCGCCAGCCGCTTGTACATCTGAACGCGCTCCTCGCGTCGCCTGATTTTTCAACACTGCGTTTCCAGGGCAGGGGCTTGCGCTTCTTAACGGCGACTCATAGAATCGTAGTTATGCGCCGCATCGACTGCGGCGCCTTGGGAGAATGAGTCATGCCGAAGCGCATTTTGATTATCGGGGCCGGATTTGCCGGCATGTGGAGCGCCTTGAGCGCGGCGCGTCTGATCGACGAAGCCGGCAGGAAGGACGTCGAAGTCACGCTGGTCGCGCCGGACCCGCATTTGCACGTGCGTCCGCGGCTGTACGAGGAGGGCGCGGCGAACATGAAAGCGCCGCTCAACGACATTTTCGATGCGGTGGGCGTGCATTTCGTGCAAGGCGTGGTTGAGCGCATTCATGTCGACCGGCGTGAAGTCGAACTGACGACGGTGGACGGCGCGGCTTCGACAATGCAGTACGACCGGCTCGTGCTGGCTTCGGGCAGCCGTTTGTTTCGCCCGGCCATCGCGGGGGTAGCGCAGCACGCATTCAGCGTCGATCAAACCGACGAGGCCGCCGAACTCGAAGCCCATATTCGCGCGCTCGCCACCGCGCCGGACACGGCCGCGCGCAATACGGTCGTGGTAGCGGGCGGCGGTTTTACCGGCATCGAAACCGCGGCTGAAATGCCGGCCCGGCTGCGTGCAGTGCTCGGCGAGCATGCGAACGTCAACGTCATTATCGTCGAGCGCAACAACGCGATCGGGCCCGACCTGGGACCGGGCCCGCGGCCCGTCATTGAAGAAGCGTTGCGCGAACTGGGTGTGAGTTGGCGTCTCGGCCAGGGGGTAGCGGCTGTCGATAATCATGGCGTGACGATGGAGGACGGCACCCGCATCGAGGCAAGCACGGTCATCTGGACCGGCGGCGTGCGCGCGAGCACGCTCACCGAACAGATTCCCGCGCGACGCGATGCGGCCGGACGCCTCTATGTCAACCGCGCACTCGCGGTGGAAGGTGTGCCAGGCGTGTACGCGACGGGCGACGTGGCGTGCGCGGCCACCGACGACGAAGGCAATCACACGTTGATGTCGTGTCAGCATGCAATGAATCTGGGCCGCTCGGCGGGTCACAACGTTGCAGCCGATTTGCTGGGGCTTGAAGCGATTCCTTATAGCCAACCGAAGTACGTGACGTGTCTCGACCTGGGGCCGTGGGGTGCGGTGTATACGGAAGGATGGGAGCGCGAAGTGAAGCTTCAGGGCAAGGAGGCGAAGCAGCTCAAGCATCGCATCAACACGGAGTGGATTTATCCGCCGCGTGCCGAACGTGAGGAAGTGTTGGCGGCCGCCGACCCGCGCCGCGTCGTGGTCGCCTGATTCGCTTGCAGTTTGATTCGCGATCCTGACTAAAAATCAGCGGTCGCCGCGCCGGTTAGAGGCGCGGTCGCTGAACCATTCCACCACATGGCGCCCGTGCGAAACGGGCGCTTTGGCGTTAACACGCGAGGCGAGGTCGGCGAGCGTGTGCTGCTTGAGTTCTTCGCGCATGGCGCGTTCGGCGGCTTGCATGACGGCATGAATCGAACAAGTGCCGCGCGTGGCCCACGCCGGAGCGGGATCGTCGAACAGCGCGCACTGCGCGCGTACTTCGCGGCAATCGAAAAGCGATTTGTCGCCGTCGATAGCGGCCACCACGTCGTGAACGCTGATCTGATGCGCGGGCCGCGCGAGCGCGAAGCCGCCACGAACGCCTTCTGTCGAGGCAACGAGTCCTGCTTTTGCAAGCCGCGTGAATAGTTTTGCAGCGTAGTCGACCGGTACGCCTTGCATTTCGGCAAGGTCGCGCACGCTCGCTTCGCGCACGCCTGGGGAAGTGCCGGCGAGAAAAAGCAGGCAATGCAAACCGTACTCGACGCCGGTGCTGATGAAAGACGAAGTAGCCATGAAACTATACCGCGACTGAAAGGATCGGAGTTTGAAGCGTACCACGAGCGGCACGCTTGCACATCCTCGCCAGCAACTGCGAAGTCGCGAACGGTCGTGGCGTTTTCGATCCGCATGTGACGGCGCCGGCTCGAAGGCCGGCGCTGTCCGTCACCGCGTATCGGAGCTGGGCGTTATAGCTTCACGCCGCCCGCTTCCGGCGGTTCGCCGGGTTCCTCCAGCGGCAGGCCGCTGCGCGGGGTGCTCCAATAGGGTTCGCGACCATAGTACTGATGCACGGAGCTGGCCCACGTGCGATCGGCCATGGAAGGCCACTGGGTCTTGTCGAAACCCGGTGCATTTTTCACACGCTCGGAAGTGAGATCCACCACGAAGCATTTGCGGCCGGCGTCAAGAGTGAGCGCGTTCCAGGGCACGGCGAGAAACTTGTCGCCGATGCCGAGAAAGCCGCCGCTGGACATCACCACATAGGCAATGCGGCCGTCCTGCACGTCGAGCATGATGTCTTTTACCTTGCCGACTTCTTCGCCGTCCGAGCTGAATACGCGGTCGCCCTCCAGCGTGCTGGCTGCCATGACGGAAGGTCCGGGGCCAGCAGTGTGCGAACGTTCGTCGCCCACGATGCGCGCGCCGTTACTGTCGGTGGTGAGTGAGTTGCTCGGGGTAGGGGTGTAGGCCATGATCTTCTCCTGTTTGCGAATGGGCTTCAGGTGCCGGTTCAGTTGGCCGGGTTCAGAGTTCGGCTTTAGTCGCTGCTACCGCCGCCGTCGATGCCGGCTCCGCGACGCCAAACGTCCTTGCCTTGTTGCGAAAGTTCGCCGCTGCTGTGCTGGGTGTCGGGCGCTGTGCCATGAACCGCCATCTCGCCGCCCGGCGGCTCCTGTGCGCGCTGCTTTTCGCCCTTGCGTTGGGCAATACGCTCGTCGTGCGAGCGGCCTGAGTATTCGCTCATACGATCCTCCGTAGGGAAAGACGCATTACCTTGCGGCAATGCGAGTTAGGGTTCGATCCATATAATGGAGCGGCCTGTTACGGAGTCAAGCGCATGCGACGTGCCGGGCAACTTGATCAGGATGACGAAGCATTTACGCCACATCTGTTCGCTGAGTTGCAACGCGGCGTGTTCTAGGGCGTCGCGACGCGATGCAGAATATCGAGCAACTGCGATACGGCGAACGGTTTGCGAAGAAAGCCTACGACGTTGGCGTCCGGCGGCGGCGTGACCAGCGCGGAAACGAGAACGAGCGGGACGTCCGCAAGCCGGTTGTTGCGGCGCATCTCGCGCATCAATTCGAGGCCGTCCATGCGCGGCATCATGCAGTCGGAGATCACCACGTCGGGCGGATCGTCGAGTGCGCTTTGCAGTGCGTCGGAACCGTCCGCCGCGGTTCTGACCCGGTAGCCTTCCTGGCCCACGAGTTCCTTCAGTGCATCGAGGGCGTTGGTATCGTCGTCCACGAGTAATACAGTAGCCATACGTCGTTCACCTGAGCGGCGTGGCCAATCGTGGCGGCCAGGCCTTTGTTTTTGCGAGCGTTGTCGCGGGCCGAGAACACCCGGCGATCGAACGCCGGTGCGCAATTTTCGTTCCCGTTTGCCGAGTGGCGCTTGAGCGGCGCGTTCAATGAGGCGTGGCATCGGGCGGCGAGGCGTTGGTGCTCATCTGGGAGGCCGCAATCGACGCGGACACTTCGGAGAAACTGCCGAATGCCTCGTCCGGCAGGCCGCGCAAGGCTTCGATGACTTCGCTTCCGGCATTGCTTTGCTGGGCGCAGTCGATCAAGGTGCGAGGATGCGCAGGCCAGGTGACGAGTCGCAGCGCAAGCCGCACGCGATCCGCAAGCGCATTCGCGTGGGCGCGCGACTGCGCGGGTGAGTGGGAACCGGATACGGAAGTCATCGGCATCTCCTTTCAGATTGGATTCGCTAGCGCAGGCCCCATACCTGAGTTGCAATGCAGCGAAGTTAACTTCTGTTCCCGGTTTTTAGCACCGCATTCGCGCGTAATTCCAACTCGCAATCGGCATTATTTTCCGATTACCATTTAGGTACTGAAAAGCACCGGAAATATTGAAGATTTTTGGTGAAGTGCCGTAAACGGACGTATATCCTCAGACCGGTCATTCAATTGGCATCCCGCGCTTATCCTTCTTGTGGTGCGTTCGCCGAACCCGGTACGAACCGTCGTTCATGCTAGATCCGGTCAACATTCTTCTTGTCACGGTGCTATCGAGCATCATGAGCCTGGCCATTCTCGGCTCGCTGCGGCCAGCGCGTATTCCCGGCGTAAGCCGTTGGATCGGCGCTTACGTAATGGCCAGCGTCGCGCTGCTGCTTGCCGGGCTGCAACGGCTCGGCGTGCCGGTTCTCACGGTGTTCGTATCGAATACCTTGCTCGCGCTTGCCATCGTGCGCGTGCTCGAAGGGTGCCGGCAATTTTTCGGCTTGCGTCCGCGCGTGCCGCTCGCCTATGCGGGATGTGCGGCACTCGCGTTCGGCATTGTCTGGTGGTATTGGGTCGAACCCGATCTCGGTGCCCGCATTGCAGTGGTTTCGGCATTCCACGCGGCGATTTATACCTCGATTGGCTGGCTCGCATTGCGTTGCCGCCCGCCCGCGCGGCCCGTCTACAGCTATCGCTTCGTCATGCTGTCCGCGTGGCTGGGCGCATTCGCGCATGCGTTGCGCGGTCTCATGTACGGTAGCGGATTCGTCAAGCAACACGGCTTGCTCGACTTCACTCCGCTCAACGTGGCATGGCTGGCGTTGGGTATTCTCGTGCTGCCTTCGTTGTCGATCGGCATGGTGCTGCTCGCGCACGATCGCATGGCCGAGCGGCTCGAACGGCTCGCCAATCTCGACGAACTGACTGGCGCACTCACACGCCGCGCCTTTCTCTCGCAAGCCGGCACGCTTCTCGAAAGCGCACGCGCTAAAAAGCGGCGCCTTACGTTGGCGATTGTCGATATCGACCACTTCAAGGCCGTGAACGACCGCTTCGGTCATGCAACCGGCGATCGCGTGCTCGCGCAATTCGGGCGCATCGTAAAGAGCGGCGTGCGCGCGTCGGACCTGTTTGGACGTTTGGGCGGAGAAGAATTCGCGGTGCTTTTCGCGGATATAACCCGCGAGGACGCCATGCGCCGGCTCGACGATCTGCGTGCCTCGATATTGGCCGTACGTCGCGATGCCGACGTCAATGCGAGCCAGGAGGAACTGGGCTCCCAGGAAGGTCTCACGTTCAGCGCCGGCGTCGACGAATTGCAACAAGGCGACACGCTCGCCACGTTAATGGCGCGCGCCGATGCCGCGCTTTATCTCGCCAAGACTCGCGGCCGCGATCGCGTGGTTGCTGCCTGAAGGGCACTTTGCAACTCAGTCGTCATGCGTTTTGATTGAGTGAGTTAGATTGCTTGGTGTTCTTCCCCTCTTAGCGCGTGAAATCACCATGCGCAACGCATAGTTGTCCGATACGAAAAGTCATAACGCCGCTGTTTTTAAACGATAATTATCAATGGCGCGACAGACGATGCGTGCAGCCTCTCTTGCTGCATCACGTATTCGGGGTAAAAAACCTGAGTGGCGCGCCACCTTTTTTTGCAGGCGTTACTTCTCTTGTGACCAGTGGCGATCACGCGATGCGCGATTCGTGCGGATATGAAGGCGCCTGCGGGCGGCGCCTGGCGTCCGCATGATTTTTCGAATTTGCGTTGGAGGTTGCCGCTCGACAAAGCGCGATATTGTCGATGCAAACCCGGTGCCGCAAAGCGCACGCGACATCGGCACGACAACCTTTCCAGCAGCGCCGCGAATCTGAAGTGCGCGGTGGCGCGCCGCATTCAAATGCATTCAGGCGTGCTCTGGCGCCGCCGACTGGTCTATCCGCTCGGCGCCGCGACGGACGCGCTCGCCAGTCATTGCATCATCCGCATTCAAACGCCCAAACGGGCCCGACCGCCATGCATTGCCGTGCGCGGCGTTCCGGTATGGGCGAACTACGGGGCGGTTTCCCGGGAGAGTTCTTCGACGAGTCAAGTCGCCTTCGGGTGGCCGCCATCAACCACAAGGAGCCTGAGATGAAAGTTGGCAGCAACTGGCGTAGCGCACACAACAACGACGCGGCATTGCCCGCATTTCTCGCAGCGCGTGTCGATCGGTACTACACCGAACGCGTGCAGGAAAGCTGGGCCGGGGGACACATTATGAAAGGACGCGTTGCCGACGCGCGCGCCCTGCATTTGTCGAGCAACGACTATCTTTCGATTGCGCGGCACCCCGAGATTCTCGATGCTATGTGCATGAGCATTCGATCGGAAGGCAATGGCTTATTGATGTCGGGTGTGTTTCTGCACGGTGACGATTGTCCTCAACTCAAGCTCGAAGACCGCTTTGCGACCTTCATGGGCGCGGAGGCGGGCGTGTTGTGTCAATCCGGATTCGCCGCGAATACCGGGCTCATTCAGTCGATCGCCAATGCGCAAACGCCGGTTTATGTCGACATGATGGCGCACATGTCGCTCTGGGAAGGCATTCGCAGCGCGGGCGCGCGCGCCATCAGTTTCTTTCACAACGATGTCGACCATCTGGAGCAACGCATTCAGCGCTACGGCGCGGGCGTGGTGATCGTCGATTCGGTGTACAGCACGAACGGCAGTGTGGCGCCGCTCGCCGCCATTGCGGACGTATGCGCCGAACATGATTGCGTGCTCGTGGTGGATGAATCTCATTCGCTCGGAACGCATGGTCCACACGGGGCGGGAATGGTGTCGGAACTCGGTCTCCTTGATCGCGTCCACTTTCGCACTGCGAGTCTCGCGAAGGCATTTGCGGGCCGTGCCGGCTTTATCAGTTGTTCGCGCCGGTTTCAGGAATATTTCAAATGCGAGGCGCTTCCCGCGATTTTCAGTTCCACGCTGTTGCCGCACGAAGTCATGGGACTCGCCGCAACGCTCGACGTGATCGAGCGCGACGACTGGCGGCGCACACGTCTCGCGGCGAATGCGCGATACGTGCGCGCGCGTCTGACCGAACTCGGCTACAACCTGAACGGCAGCGAAACGCAGATCGTCGCGCTGGAAGCGGGGGCCGAACCCGACACCATCGTATTGCGCGATGCACTCGAAAAGCGCGGCATCTTCGGGTCGGTATTCTGCGCGCCGGCTACTGCGCAGAATCGTTCGCTGGTGCGTTTGTCGATCAACGCGACGTTGAGCGAGCAGGAACTCGAACGCCTTGTGGACGTGTGCGAAGAGATTCGCGACGAAGTACAAATGAGGAACTGGCCGTCGACGCGCCGCAATGAACGCGCAGGCCGCACGCGGCCGCGCGCGCCGCAGCCGGTAGTGAATATGCCGATGGTTGCCGTGGCGGCTTGATCGAAAGCCGTGAGTGAATTCAGGCGTGGACCCGCATGACTCAATGCGGGTCCCAAGCCGCCTGAATGTCGCGGTCGAGCTGATCGAGATGGCGGTCGTAGGGCATGACGTTGTCGAGCGCGAGACCGGCCGGCTTCTTGACGATCGCATAGACGTAACGCCGGTCGCCTTGGAATACCGATGCAGGGTGCATATAAGGCTGCCATTCCCTGCATTGCGCGGGATAGTAGCCTTCGGTGCGCCAGAAATAGGGCAGACTGCGATGCGAGTTGAGTTCAGTGAGAAAGCTCGCGGGCGCTCCTTGCTCAACGGCAATTTCACGCACTCCGCGCAGCGATTCTTCGGTGTGGATGATGAGAAGGTAGGCGGTGCCTTCGCCGTCGAACATCAACAGGCCGTGCGGCTGATAAGAAAGATAGTGCTCGACAATGCCGAGTGAATCGCAAATGCCCTTGACGTGCGCCGCAAGCGAATTGTCTTTCAGGAAGGCATATTCGGAGACGGAAAGTGCATCCAGTACCGTGCGGCAACAACGGTCGAAATAAGCGCCCTGCATGTCGCGAATGGCTTGATTGAGCGTTTCCACCGCATCCATTTCATGTTTGCGAATGAAACGGTCGATCAGCCCTTCGTTGAAGCTTTTTACCGCGACGTGCTCGTCGGCTTTACCCGTAAGTACGATCTTCTTGATGGAGGGGTCCGTGATGCGCCGGCAGAATTCCATGCCATTCAACTCCGGCATGTCGTAGTCGACCACCACAACCGAAACCGAGTTGAAGCGCGAGGGATTGTGCACAAGGCTGCGAATGGCATCCACTCGCATGGCGATAACCTGATGCGCATCGTTTTCCTCGGTGCGATCGAGGTAAGCGCTGAAAATGGGTTCCGGCATGGGGTCGGGCAGCATATGCCCGTTGAGGTATTTCAGCCCCTCGGTAGGCGAGCTGAAGAGGCGAAACGCCAGGTCGGGTTCGAGTTGCAGGCTCAGGTTCGAGAGGAACGCGGCGCTGTCGTCGACGAACGCGACGGTGGTCGGATACGAGAAGGGTTGGATGGCTTTCGTCATGGCGCTGGGAATGTCAAAACGAACTCTGTGTATTCGCCTTTTACGGAGGAGCAGGTGATTGCTCCGCCCATCGCTTGCATGACATCGCGGCAGAATGCCAGCCCGATTCCAGCTCCGAGCGTTACGTCATCAGTGGCGGTTGTGGAAGTATAAAAGCGCGTGAAGATGTGCGGCAAGACTTCAGAAGAAATACCGGTGCCCGTGTCGCTAAAAATCAGTCGATTGCTGCGCTGCCCTGATTCAAGACGAATGGAAATTTGCGCGCCTTCAATGCTGCCCATATGACGAAACGCATTTTTCATCAGATTGAAGAGGACATGCACGGTGAGCATTTCGGAGCCGCGAAACTGGAAATCGGGGCGCAGATTGCAGATCACGCGGCGGCGGTCGCCTTCGCGAAAGGGAAAACGCGCAAGCGCCGTTTCCACGCAATGCGCAATCGAGCACGTTGTTGCGTTTTGCATGTTGCCGCCCGTAAAGCGAGCGGTGGCGAGCAGCATGTCGATAATGGCGTTCGAGTGGAGCGCTTCCTGCTCGATGCGGCTCACCACGCCTTGCATCGAATGAAGATGCGCCACGCGTATTCTCGGCACCGTGAGGCGATTACGTTGCGCGAGTAGATAGGTGTCGAGCAATGCCGGCAAATAGCGCATCAGGCCCGCCGCGCCCACGCGAATCGCCACGAGCGGCGTTCGCAATTCATGCGCGACGCTGCCGGCGGTGGCCAACATCGCGCGTTCCTGTTCGATTTGAATGCGGTCCTGATCGTAATTGGCCACGGCGCCGATCGCCACCGCGAACGAGAAGATCGCGAGATGCGTGAGGTAATTCGGCCCGAGCACGATAGGGTCGGTGGTCAGGCAATAGGCAATGACCGCGAGACTGATGCCCGCGAAAAATTGCAGAACCAGCATGAGCCAGTCGAGCAACAGCACCATGACAAATGCGGCAATGAGCGCGCTTTCCACCCACACTTCATTGCCGTTGTTTTTCAGCAGCATAAAGGTGAAAAAGAACGGCAGCGCATAGAGCGTTGCGCAATACCAGTACCACGGCAGTAATTTCTTGAGCGGTTGCGGCCAGTGAGCGAATGCCAGGATGGGCAAGAACAGGAGCGAGCCGATCAATCGCAGCGTGAGATTTTCATAGGGCTGCGGAAAAAGGTCTTTCCAGACGTAGTAATACAGCGGGAAACCCACGCTCGCGACCACGGCGAGCGGCCGCATACGGCGCTGTACGTATTGCAGGTTGCGGAGCGCAGGCGCGAACGCGCGCACGAAACGCGGACGCATCGACGCCCACGCTCGCCGGAATCGCTGCGAGTTTCTCGAAACATTCATCGGAATGGAGTCGCTCATTGTTCTGGCCCGTGCGGCCCGGCGGCTTTCTTTACGTCTCGCGACGCGCCCGCTTGCATCCAGGGGATTTCCCGTAGCCGGTCGATCGAATGAAAAGCCGGTGCCGTTTCGGCAACGCTAATCGGCAACAATATCATCAAAGGATTGCGGCGATGCGGCCGTTTCGGCCCACGAAGCGAATTCGTCGTCAGGTATTTCGAATTACGATGCGAAATGCATCAATTCGCGCATGGCGAAGGACTGAGCGGGATGGAAGAGATTTTGCGCACGCGGGCGGTGCGCAATGAGCGGTGTTTTTTTAACTGGCTTAACCGGCGGACTGGCGCTGCGAAACTACGAACTGTTCGATGACGTTGTCGAGCAATTCGGGCGCGTCGCGATGAGGCGAGTGGCCGCCGCGATCGAGTGCGTTCACTTGCGCATGCGGAACGGCCGTGCCGATCGCCTCGACCTGCGCCATGGTGCCGTAGTGATCGTCGTGCGCCTGAACGGCCAGAAGCGGTGCGCGTATCGTGCGAAGCGCATCGACGATATTCCACGACCGGAACGCGGGCGCGAGCCAGATATCGTTCCAGCCGTAGAACGCGGAATCGACATCGTCGTGATAGCGCATCAGCTTGTCGCGCAACGAAGTCGTTTCGTATGCCACTTTCGCGGCGGCAATGCTTTCGACGGAGATGTCCTCGACGAATACATGAGGCGCAATGGCAATCGCGCCCGCGAGTGAGTCGGGAAAGGAGGCCGCATAAAGCAGCGTGATGGAAGCGCCGTCGCTATGGCCGACGAGCCACATGCGTGCGCGTTCGTCGCCGCCAACGCCCAGCACGTCCAGCAATGCCGGCAAGATGTCGCGCGCCTGGTGCGTCATGAAATCGACGGGCCATCTCTCGTGATGCGCGCGCGGCGTGGAGCGTCCATAGCCCGGCCGCGAATAGACGAGTCCACGCATGCCGAGCCGCTCGCATAGCGCGGCGGGCCAGTCTTTCCACATCGCAATCGAGCCGAGTCCTTCGTGCAGGAACACGGCAAGCGGCGCGTCTTTCGGCGCCGCGCCGATCCATCGGTATTCGATGCGCAATGCCTCGCGTGCCGAAGTGGCCGGAAGCAGGGCAAATTCGCTTTGAGTCATGGTGACGATCAAGGTTGAAGCTGCTGACGCAAACGGAAACGTTGAATTTTACCCGTTGCCGTTTTCGGCAGATCGTCCACGAAAAGAATATCGCGCGGATATTTGTGCGGTGCGAGCCGTGACTTCACGAACGCCTTCAATTCGTCGACAAGCGTTTCGGGCGGCACTTCTTGCGCTTCGCGTTTTAGCACGACGAACGCGCAGGTTTTGACGAGTCCGGCCTGATCCACGCCTATCACGGCCGCTTCGAGTACGGCTGCGTGCTGCATCAAAACCATTTCCACTTCGATCGGCGAAACATACTGACCGCTCACCTTGAGCATGTCGTCGCTGCGGCCCGCATAGAGATAGGCGCCGCTCGGCAAGCGCCGGTATTTATCGCCGCTTCGTACCCAGTCGCCCAGAAACGTTGCACGCGATTTCTCGCGATTGCTCCAATACATGACGGCCGCGCTCGGCCCGCGAATATAGAGGTCGCCGATCTCGCCGTCGGGCACGAGCTGGCCTGTTTCGTCGCGCAATTCGATTTCATAGCCCGGCACGGGGCGGCCCGTGGTGCCATATTCGACTTCGCCGGGGCGATTCGAGAGAAAGATGTGCAGCATTTCCGTCGAACCAATGCCGTCGAGTATTTCACTGCCGAAATGGTGGTTGAAGCGCTCGCCGATTTCACGCGGCAGCGCTTCTCCCGCCGACGTGCATACGCGCAATGCAACGTCGGCGCGCGCGGGCAAATTCGGCGACGCCATCATGCTTGCGTAAAGCGTGGGCACGCCGTAGAACACGGTCGGCTTATGTTGGACGAGACGCGCAAATATCGCCTCCGCCGTGGGACGTTCGGCCATCAGCACGGTCGTGGCGCCAACGGAAAGCGGGAACGTCAGTCCGTTGCCCAACCCGTAGGCAAAAAACAATTTAGCCGCTGAAAAAACGACGTCGCTTTCGCGAATGCCGAGTATGGGCTTCGCATAGGTTTCGACGGTCCAGTAAAGATTGGCGTGCGTATGCACCGTGCCTTTGGGTTTGCCCGTCGAGCCCGAGGAGTAAAGCCAGAACGCGATGTCGTCGCAACCGGTTGGCGCTGCGCGCAGTGCGGGTTCGGCGTTGGCGATCAGATCGGCAAGCACGCGCGTGTTTCGGCTGGGGGCATTCGCTTCGTTCGGAACGGGCTGTGAAACGATGAGTTCGCAATCTTCGCACGCGGCCTGATCGAGCGCCGCGCTCACCGTGTGCAACACTGCGCCAGAGGCGATCACGATGCGCGCGCGGCTATGCGTGAGCATGTAGAGATAGTCGTCGGCTTTGAGCAGCGTATTGACCACCACGGGCACGATGCCCGCGTAAAGTGCGCCGAGAAAGGCAATGGGCAATTCGACCGTGTCGAGCATCACGAGCAGGATGCGCTCTTCGGGGTGAACGCCCAAGGCGCGCAATGCGCTTGCGCAGCGCTTCGCCAAGGCTTCGAGTTCCGAATAGCTGACGGTGCCGTTATCGTCGATATACGCGGGTTTTTGGGCGCGTGCGGCATTCAGCGCGAAAAGATGGCTGGCGAAATTGAATTGCGCGGGCGGCGGTTCCGCGGCTTGAACAGGGAGCACCGCCGAAGCGGCGGCTTGTTCCAGCGACGCTGTTTGGGTTTCCACGATAATGTCTCCGTTGTGTCCTGCCTCGATCGCATGGCGCCGGCGCTGCGTGATGCGTGCCTCGTGCTGTTTTCCGCTTGCCGCTTGCCGCTCGTCGTCGAGTTTATGTTGAGTCGTGTTCGTGCTATGTCGATCAGGAATGCTGATTATCTTGTGGCGCTTGAAGTCCCGCATCGGCGAGCAGATCGAGCGCGGCGCTCGAACCTTGAATTGCCGCGCGCCGGTGGTAGAAGCCCAATGCGCGCACGCCGCCCAGTTCTTCGCCGCCGCCTGCGCGCCCGGGGCCGCCGTGCAGCGACATCGGCATGACGTTGCCATGTCCTGTCTGCGTTTGCCGCACGGCGGGCGAAAGCGCGTGTACGCGTCCATGCGTGTCGGCGAGTTCGAGCGCAACGCGAGCCAGATGCGTATCGGCATTCGCGTAGATCGAAGCAACGAGCGATCCCTGGCCGCGACGCGCGAGTTCTATCGCATGGGCTTCCGGCAGCGCGCCGTCGCGCACTGTGTACGGTGCGAGCGTGGCGACCGGACCGAATACCTCGACGTCGTGAAGCCGCCTGGCATTGTCAGGATTCCTCATGATGAGCAAATGCGGCGCGATGCAGGCAGCGACTTGGGGATCAACGTCTATGAGCGCCGCGGCGGAGCCGTCGAACGCGAGTTCCGCTTCCTCGCGCAGGGCCGCAATGCCTTCGCGCACGTGGTCGAGTTGCTCCCGGCTCACGAGCGAGCCCATGCGAACGCCGTCGTTGCGCGGATTGCCCACGCGCACGTTCGCGAGCTTCGCGGTGAGGGCGGCAACGGCCGCGTCGAGATACGCCTCGGGAACGAAAGCCCGCCGGATTGCCGTGCATTTTTGCCCGGATTTCACCGTCATTTCGCGCACGACTTCGCTCACGAACATCTCGAAGGCCTCAGTGCCCGGCGCGGCATCGGCGCATAGGATCGCACTGTTGAGACTGTCCGCTTCCACGTTGAGGCGTGCGCCCCGCTCGACGAACGCCGCGTGTTTGCGCAATGTGGCCGCCGTCTTTGCCGATCCCGTGAACGACACAACGTCGAACGGCGCGACCTGATCGAGCAAGCCCGCCGCGCTGCCGCAAACGATGGAAAGCGCGCCTTCGGGCAGAATGCCGGCCTCGACGACATCCGCGACCATTCGATGCGTGAGCCACGCCGTGGCGGTGGCGGGCTTGACGATCACCGGCACGCCGGAGAGCAGCGCGGGCGCGGCCTTTTCCCAGAGGCCCCACGAAGGAAAGTTGAACGCGTTGATAAAAAGCGCGACGCCGCGCGTGGGCACGAGCACGTGCTGCACGTTGAAGCTCCGGTCCTTGCTGAGCGAGGCGAGTTCGCCGTCACGCAGCGCGCGAGCGTCGCCGAGCGAAGCGCCCAGTTTGGCGTAATGCGAGAGCGTGAAAATGCCGCCGTCGATATCCACGGCCGAATCGTTGCGCGTGGTGCCGGAGTTCGCGAGCGCGATGTCGTAATAGCGGTCGCGGTTCGCCTGGAGCACCGTGACGATTTCTCCCAACCTGGCAGCGCGCTGCGCGTAGCTGAGCGCGCGCATTGCTGCGCCGCCCGTCGTGCGTGCGAAATCGAACGCCGCCGCGAGATCGAGGCCGCCGCTCGATACGCCGACAAGCGTTTCGCCCGTGACGGGATCGGTGAGCGCGGTGGCGGGGCCGCTGCCGGTGATCCAGCGGCCAGTAACGTAATTGGGAAGCAGGGAAGTCATGCGTGGGCCTCGTCGGCGATACGAAAAGCAAGTCAGGAAGCAAAATGCACCGGCAGTGGCGCGCGAGAGTGCAGGTTATGCATCGCGGCATAGTCAGTGCCGATTGCACCAGTCATGCAAAACAGTTCATGCCGCCTTGCTGAACTCGATTGCACCCTGCGGCAGCAGGTAAAGCACCAGTGCCTCGCCGTTCGCGACGGTCGGCCGGTGCGCAGTGCCTGGGCCATAGACGCACCATCCCGCGGACCTTCCGTCGAACGTCGCGCCGGCCGTGACCGGCATGATCAGGTCGATTTCACCATTCGGATGGACGTGATGAGGACCGGCAATATCTTTCATGTTCACGACGTCGACGGAAAAGCCATGTGTCGCGGGCAGTGCCTTGAAGATGCGGCCGTAGCGCAGGCCGCCGGCCTCGCGGTTGCAGAGCCAACCGTCGGTCACGCCGGCGCGGCAGGCTTCGGCAAGTGCTTCGAAAGTGGGACTGCCATCCGGCCAGGTGGCGTTGAGCCATGCGTCCAGTGCATCATCGAGCGGTCGATCGGCGATTTGCGCGGTCACGCCTGCAATCAGGCGCTCGAAGTCTTGAGGCGACATGCGTGTCTCCGGTCGATCCGTCGCCGGCGTTCGGCGCGGTGTTCAGTCAGGCAAGCTGAGATCGCGCAGGCATGAATCAAACTGCCTGTGCGGTTGTGGGGCGCCGCCAACTGCCGCCCATCGCGATCGCTGCGGCGGCGTGAACAAATTGATATTTGTCGTGGACTGCGCTTTTGGCCGAAAATTAGCCGTTCGGAAAGTGCATGTCAAGCACTATAGTACATAAAATCGCGATGAGAGGTCTTGAAAGATGAAGCAAACTTACGTTGCCGAGCCGCCCGTCGATGCTGACGACGAAGCCGCACGCGGCGAGCGAGCAGAACGCGATCCTTTTCTGACTGCAATGGGCGAGCGCGTGCGATTGCTGCGGGCGCGGCGCGGCATGACGCGCAAGGCGCTGGCGGCGGAAACCGGACTTTCTGAGCGGCATCTGGCGAATCTCGAATCCGGCGTGGGCAATGCGTCGGTGCTCGTGCTGCGCCAGATCGCGGCCACGCTGAACTGCTCGCTTGCCGAGGTGATCGGCGACGTGACGACCTCGTCGGCCGACTGGCTGTTGATTCGCGAACTCCTGCAAGGGCGCGATCCCGCAACCTTGCAGCGCGCGCGCGTCGCGCTTTCGGAGATGTTTTCGCAAGCGCCCGCCGACCCGCATCGCAACGACCGCATCGCGCTGGTCGGCCTGCGCGGCGCGGGCAAATCCACGCTCGGCCGCATGCTCGCGCAGGAGCGGAAAGTGCCGTTCGTGGAGCTGACCCGCGTGATCGAGCAACTGGCCGGTTGCCCGCCATCGGAAATTCATTCGCTTTACGGCGCGAGCGCCTACCGCCGCTACGAGCAGCGCGCGTTGGAAGCGGTGATCGCCGAGCATCCGCGCGCCGTGATCGCCTCGCCCGGCGGCCTCGTTTCCGAACCGGCCACCTTCAACGCGTTGCTCGCGCACTGCTTCACGGTCTGGCTCCAGGCGACGCCGGAGGAGCACATGCGCCGAGTCGTGGCGCAGGGGGATTTGCGGCCGATGTCCGGGAACAGCGAGGCGATGGACGACCTCAAGCGCATTCTGGCCGGTCGCGCCGAGTTGTATGGGCGCGCCGACATGACGTTCGACACGAGCGAAAGAACGCTCGCCGACACCTATCTGCAATTGCGCGACCGTCTGGCGGCCCGGCTGGGCGCGGAAGCGCCGCGTATCGACTGAAGTACCGCAACAGCGTTTTACTGCATCTACGTTTACCCGCGACCGGAAGTAAAATGCATTAAAGTGCTTTACATGAGTTTGATGTTGCACTATCGTTCATTTAACGAATGCACATCAGGAGACGCTCATGGCCGCAGATACCGTCGCCCCTCAACGGGTCGTCCCTCAACAGGCCGTCCCTCAACAGGCCGTTGCCCAACGGGTCGATTACCGCACCGATCCCTCGCAATACCGGCACTGGAAACTCACGTTCGACGGCGCCGTTGCGACGCTGGGCATCGACATTGCCGAGGACGGCGGCATCCGCGACGGCTATAAGCTGAAGCTCAATTCCTACGATCTGGGTGTCGATATCGAACTGCACGACGCCGTCCAGCGCATCCGTTTCGAACACCCGGAAGTGCGCACGGTCGTGCTGACGAGCCTCAAGGAACGCGTGTTCTGCTCAGGCGCCAATATTTTCATGCTCGGACTTTCCACGCACGCGTGGAAGGTCAACTTCTGCAAGTTCACCAACGAAACGCGTAACGGCCTCGAGGACTCGTCGCGCCATTCGGGCCTGAAATTTATTGCAGCCGTGAACGGTGCATGTGCGGGTGGCGGATATGAACTGGCACTCGCCTGCGATGAAATCATGCTGGTGGACGACCGATCTTCGTCGGTGGCGCTGCCCGAAGTGCCGCTGCTTGGCGTGCTGCCCGGCACCGGCGGTCTGACTCGCCTGACCGACAAGCGCAAGGTGCGCCACGATCGCGCCGACATTTTCTGCACCGTGGTGGAAGGCATTCGCGGCGAGCGCGCCAAGGCATGGCGTCTTGTCGATCACGTGGTGAAGCCGAATCAGTTCGGCCAGGCCGTACAGGCACGCGCGCTCGAACTGGCGCAGACAAGCGATCGTCCCGCCGACGCGAAAGGCATCGCGCTCCCGCGCCTGGAGCGCGTCGAACACGACAACGGCCTGAGCTACGCGAACGTCGATGTCACCATTGACCGCATCAAGCGCATTGCGACCATCACGGCGAAAGCCCCCGCGACGGCGCCGGCATCCGATATCGAATCCATCCTTGATGCGGGCGCTTCGTGGTGGCCGCTGCAATTCGCGCGCGAACTCGACGACGCAATTCTTTGCCTGCGCA
The DNA here is from genome assembly GCF_905220235.1 of Paraburkholderia sp. J41. Lineage (NCBI taxonomy): Bacteria > Pseudomonadati > Pseudomonadota > Betaproteobacteria > Burkholderiales > Burkholderiaceae > Paraburkholderia > Paraburkholderia sp. J41. Next base: position 111,044 of record NZ_CAJMZE010000005.1, read on the forward strand.
CGAACGAACTCGACATCGGCACCTGGGTTCTCAAGACCGAAGGCGACGCGCGAAACGTGCTTGCCGCCGACGCCGCACTTCTCGCGCACCGCGGTCACTGGTTCGTGCGCGAGACGATCGGCATGCTGCGCCGCACGCTTGCGCGCATCGACGTTTCGTCGCGTTCGCTGTTCGCGCTGATCGAGCCGGGTTCGTGTTTCGCGGGCACGTTCGCCGAATTCGCTTTCGCCGCGGACCGCGCCTATATCGCCGCGCTGCCGGCGAACGAGGACGAGGAACCGGCCATCACGCTTTCCGAGGCGAACTTCGGCCTCTATCCGATGGTGAGCCGCCAGTCGCGGCTTGAGCGAAGATTCTATGAGGAATCCGAACCGTTGGAGGCCGTGCGCGAGAAAATCGGTCAACCGGTGAAGGCGGTCGAAGCGGAGCGCCTTGGTCTCGTGACGGCATCGCCCGACGATATTGATTGGCCCGACGAAATCCGCCTTGCGCTCGAAGAACGCGCGGCCATGTCGCCCGATGCGCTTACGGGGCTCGAAGCGAATCTGCGTTTCAACGGTCCCGAGACGATGGAGACGCGCATTTTCGGCCGGCTCTCCGCGTGGCAGAACTGGATCTTCAACCGCCCCAACGCCGTGGGCGAAAAGGGCGCGCTCAAGGTGTACGGCAAGGGCAGCAAGGCGCAGTTCGACGTCGCGCGCGTTTGATTCATATCGCGCGCGCCACGCATACGTCCCATCGAATTTCATCGACACGCCGCCTTCGACGCGGCGCTGGAACCTGCCGCAAGGAACCGAAATGTCCACTATCAATTACAGCGAAAAGATTCCCAACAACGTCAATCTCGCCGACGATCGCACGCTGCAACGCGCGCTCGAACAATGGCAGCCCAACTTTCTCTCGTGGTGGGGCGATATGGGACCGGACGGCTCGCACGGCTACGACGTGTATCTGCGCACGGCCGTGAGCGTGGACGCGGGCGGTTGGGCGCACTTCGATCACGTGAAGATGCCGGATTACCGCTGGGGCATTTTTCTCACGCCGGGCGAAGCGGATCGCAAGATTCATTTCGGCGCTCACAAGGGCGAAGCGGCGTGGCAGGACGTGCCCGGCGAGCATCGCGCGAACCTGCGCCGCATCATCGTCACGCAAGGCGACACGGAGCCCGCTTCGGTCGAGCAGCAGCGGCATCTCGGGCTTACCGCGCCTTCGATGTACGACTTGCGCAACCTCTTCCAGGTGAACGTGGAAGAAGGCCGCCACCTGTGGGCCATGGTGTACTTGCTGCATCGCTACTTCGGCCGCGATGGTCGTGAGGAGGCCGAAGCATTGCTCGAACGACGCTCGGGCGACGACGACAATCCCCGTATTCTCGGCGCATTCAACGAGAGAACGCCGGACTGGCTCGCCTTTTTCATGTTCACCTATTTCACCGATCGCGACGGCAAATTCCAGCTTTCCGCGCTTTCGGAATCGGGCTTCGACCCGCTCGCGCGCACCACGAAATTCATGCTGACTGAAGAGGCGCATCATATGTTCGTCGGCGAATCGGGCATATCGCGCGTCGTGCAACGTACCGCACAGGCCATGAACGAACTCAGGACCGACGACGTGAACAAGCTGCGCGCCGCGGGCGTGATCGACCTCGAAACGGTTCAGCGCTACCTCAATTTCCATTACTCGGTGACGATCGACCTTTTCGGCGCCGACCACTCGTCGAACGCGGCCACGTTCTATAGCGCCGGACTCAAGGGCCGCTACGAGGAGACGAAGCGCGACGACGATCATCAACTCGAAGGCCGGCAATATCGCCTGCTCGACGTGCAGGACGGCAAGCTGGTCGAGCGCGAAGTGCCCATGCTCAACGCAATGAACGAAGTGCTGCGCGACGACTACATCAAGGATTCGGTTGCGGGCGTGAACCGCTGGAACAAGGTGCTCGAAAAGGCGGGCATCGACTTTCGCCTGAGCGTGCCGCATAAGGCGTTCAATCGGCAGATCGGCACGTTCGCGGGTGTGCGCGTGTCGCCGGACGGCCGCGTGCTGGGCGAAAGCGAATGGGCCGCGAACGAGGCGAAATGGCTGCCCACGCCGGAAGATCGCGCATACGTTGCTTCGCTGATGGGGCGCGTGATCGAACCGGGCAAGTTCGCCAACTGGATCGCGCCGCCGGCCATGGGCATCAATCGGCAGCCGGTGGATTTTGAATATGTTCGCTTTAACTGAAATATTGCGGTGGCGTTAAGGCGAGTGAGTCGAGGCAATGGCGACCGCAGCGGAGACATAGCATGAACGGTCCGGTTCCCGTGGAAATTCTCAGGCAACACCTGATCGACCCTGAAATCTGCATACGCTGCAATACGTGCGAGGAAACGTGTCCGATCGACGCAATCACGCACGACAGCAATAACTATGTGGTGAAGGCCGATATTTGCAACGGCTGCATGGCGTGCGTGCCGCCATGCCCGACGGGCGCGATCGACAACTGGCGCAACGTGCTCAAGGCCGATGCGTACAGCGTCGACGAACAGTTGACGTGGGATGAATTGCCGGCGCAAAGCGCCTCCGTCAATGCGCCGGGGGAAGCGCTGACTGCGGAAAACGCCGCATCCGAAGCGACTGCGGGAGCGGCGGAATCCGCCGTTGCGGGCTCCGATCTCGTGCGCGGTTCGACAGTGCCGCCGTGGTCGGCGGCGCGCCCTTATGTGAATCTCTACACGCACAAGGCGCCCACCACCGCCACCGTGGTCGGCAACTATCGGCTCACGGACGACGCAACGCAGAGCGATATCCATCACATTGTGCTCGATTTCGGCGCGACACCGTTCCCTGTGCTCGAGGGTCAGTCGATCGGCATTTTGCCGCCGGGATCGACGGCGGCAGGCCGGGCGCACCCTGCGCGCCAGTATTCGATCGCGAGTCCGCGCGACGGCGAACGGCCCGGTTATAACAACGTTTCGCTCACTGTGAAGCGCGTGACGCGTGACCACGGCGGCAACGCCACCGACGGCGTGTGCTCGAACTATCTGTGCGATTTAAAAAAGGGCGACACGGTGAGCGTGCTCGGCCCGTTCGGCAATACGTTTCTGATGCCGAACCATCCGAACTCGCATTTGCTGATGATCTGCACGGGCACCGGTTCGGCGCCGATGCGGGCGATGACCGAATACCGGCGGCGCCGCAGGCTCAAGGGCGCGACGGGAAAGCTCATGCTGTTCTTTGGCGCGCGCACGCAGCAGGAGTTGCCGTACTTCGGACCCCTGATGAATTTGCCGAAGGATTTCATCGACACGAATCTGGCGTTTTCACGCACGCCTGGGCAGCCGAAACGCTATGTGCAAGACGTGCTGCGCGAACGCGCCGTGGATGTCGCGCAACTGCTCAAGGACGGCAACACGCATATCTACGTGTGCGGCTTGAAGGGCATGGAGGACGGCGTGTTACAGAGCTTGCAGCAAATTGCGGAAACGCACGGCATGGCGTGGGAGGCGTTATGGGAGCGCCTCAAACGTGAAGGGCGCCTGCACCTGGAAACTTACTAGTGCCATATCGTTAGATAACGTGGAAAGCCCGGCGAAAAGTCTGGGCACGACATTCGCTCCGCATGCAGCCGGTCTGGGCTCTACACTAATAAAGAGCCGTTCCCGAGGAGAGAGCATGCGAGTCGATCCCTTCCGCCTCCGCGCACGCCGACGCGTCATCGCGTCGCTCGGAGCTGTCGCGTGCGGTGCCGTCGTGCGGCCTTCCATGCTGCTGGCCGCCACGTCTCACGCTGCCAACGCGGCGCCGAAACTCGAAACAGTGGCCACCTTCGGTGACGATTTCAGGCTGGTCGGCATCGGCGTGACGCGCACGGGCCGGGTGTTCGCAACGGCGCCTTCCTCGGCGAAACGCTCGCGCTACAGCCTCGTGGAAGTGGACACGCGCACGGGCAACCTCACGCCGTTTCCCGATTCCGCCTGGAACGATTACCGGCCGCAGTTGCCGGGAGAGCGGCAGTGGATTTCCGTGCAGGCGTTATGGGTGGACGAGCGCGACCGGTTGTGGGTGCTGGATTCTTCGTTGCCTTCCGTCGATCAAGGCAAACAGCCGCCCAAACTCGTTCAGTTCGACATCGACAAGCGCGAAGTCGTGCGGGTCTACACGTTCGAGCACAGCGTCACGCCGAAGGATTCGATCAACGATGTGCGCATCGATCTCACGCATGGTTACGCGTTTATCAGCAATGCGGGCAATCAAGGCGGCATTGTCGTGGTGCAGTTGAGCAACGGGCAGTCGCGGCTCGTGCTGGCGGGCGATAGATCGAGCGTTTCCGATCCCAGGGAGCATCTGATGTTCGGCGAGCGCATCGCGCGAAAACCGGACGGCAGCGTGCTCGTGCTGCAAACGGACGGCATTGCGATTTCGCCGCACCGCAACTGGGTGTATTACCGGCCGCTCACCGATCATCACTATTGGCGCGTGCCGGTTGCGGCGCTGATCGACGAAACGCTTTCGCCCGCGGCGCTTGCGCAGCGCGTGCAGGATTTGGGCGAACACGCGCTCACGGGCGGGCTGCTGATGGGCGCGGACGGCACGCTGTATGGCGGCGATCTGGAAAAGCGCACGGTGGTGGCGTTCAAGGTGGTGCAACGCAACGGCAAACCGGCGCTCGAACAACGCACGCTGGTCAACGAACCCGAGCGCGTGTCATGGGCCGATGGATTCGCACTCCAAAACAATTATCTCTACTTCGCCGATTCGCATTTGCACGAACTCAATAATTTCTCGAACGGCTATCCGCGCAAGGGGCGCTTCACGATCTTCCGTGTGAAGCTGCCCCCGCAACCGTCCGGCTTGTTCGCGGGCTAGATTGTGCCGTGCGCTTTGTCTTCCACAAGGCGCACAAGGGTTTGCAGCAAACGGTTCGCCGGCGTGCGCACGCCGAGCGCCGTCCCGCGCGCCACGACATAACCGTTGAGATGGGCGATCTCGCTGCGCTTGCCGCGTGCGAGATCCTGTGCCGTCGACGAATACTGTCCCGGCATGGTCTTCGCAATGCGTTCGATGGCGCCTTCGATCTCGGGCGGCAGCGCCACGCCGTCGGCTCGCGCCACGGCCACGCACTCGTCGAACACGTCCTGCATCACCGCGTTGACGCCCGCGCCTTGAACGAGCCGGCCATAGGGCAGTTGCGTGATCGCCGAAAGCGCGTTGTACGCGCAGTTGACGATGAGCTTGGCCCACAGCGCGCCACGCACGTTCGGAGAAATGTCCGTGGGCACGCCCGCTTCGATGAGTGCGCGCGCCACGCTTGCGCTCGCGCTCGAAGGCTCGATCACGAGTTCGCCGCGTCCGTGATGGCGCACATGGCCCGGCCCGGCCATTTCCGTCGCCACGTACACCACGGCGGCGGCCACCTCGTTCGCGATCACGCCGCGCAGGCGGTCCGCGTTATCGACGCCGTTTTGCAGCGTGAGCACGAGCGTTTGCGCGCCGAGATACGGCTTGATCGACTCGCCCGCGCTCTCGGTGTCGGTGGACTTCACGCAGAACAGCACGAGTTGCGCGCCGGCCACGGCCGCGGCTTCCGTACTTGCGGTGAGACGGGGCGCGCCGATACGTTCGTCGAATTGTTGCGCCTCGAGGCGCAGACCTTCGCGCGCGATCGCTTCCACGTGCTGCGCACGGCCGATCAGCACGACCTCGTGTCCCGCGCGCGCGAGCATGCCGCCGTAAAAACAGCCCACCGCGCCCGCGCCCATCACGGCAACTTTCATTTGCATCTCCTCATAGCGTTTGCGCCCTTCAGCGCAATTCGAAGCCCAGTGCGTTGAGCGCGGCGCGCAGACGATCGCGGCCGTGCAGCGATTCGCGGCTGCGCCAGCGCGCGAGCGAACGCGAGGTCCAGCCCGCCGCGGTTTGCCCCTGGCTCGTCTGGAACGCGCGCGTTACTTCGTCGTACTGATTGATGGACGCTTCTTGCGAAGGCGCGTTGTATTGTTCGCGATGCAGCACGACCGGTTGCGGCAGACGCGGCTTCACTTGCGCGGGGCGCGTTTCGTCGGGGTAGCCCACGCACATGCCGAACACCGGCATCACGCGCGGCGGCAGTCCGAGTTCGGCGGCCACCTGCTCCGGGTGATTGCGGATCGCGCCGATGTACACCGCGCTCATGCCGAGCGATTCGAGCGCCACCACGGCATTTTGCGCGGCCAGGGCGGCGTCGATCATGCCGACGATGAACGTCTCCAGATAATGCAGTCCTTCGATGCCCGTGGCGTTGCGTTCGCCGGCCGCTTCGAGGCGCGCGAGATCGGCGAGCCAGACGAGAAAGATAGGCGCCTCGCGCACTTGCGACTGATTCGCCGCGAGCGCGGAAAGACGCGCCTTGCGCTCGGGGTCTTCGACCGCCACCACGCTCCATGTCTGAAGATTCGACGATGTCGACGCCGACTGCGCCGCGGCAATCAGCGTTTCGAGCGTGCCCGCGGGCAGCGCACGGTCGGCGTAATTGCGCACCGAGCGATGCGCGAGCAACGTGTCCAGCGTGGCGTTCCAGGCGGGCAGCGGCGCATTCCACGGCATGCCGTAGCGGGCTTCGAGCGCGCGCAGCGCTGCGGCGGTGACGGTGGTGGTTTCGTGCTCGGTAGCGGTGGACATCGGGGTTCTTCTCCGGCGAATGATCGTTTTATCAATGTGAACAATGCGAATGAACAGTGCGCGTGTGGCGTCAAGCGCCGTATGGTACATGGGACACGCCGCTCGCGCTGGCCCTGGAGCAGGAATTGCGCGTGGCCGCTATCATGATCGCGTGCGCCGCGTTGCCATCTCCGGCGCCTTCCACTTGCCTTTCGATTTTCGCTTTCGGCAGCCACGTCTGCCATTTTTACGCGAGGCTATTCCATGTCTGTCGATTCAAACAACGCATCGCCGGTGTGGTTCATCACCGGCTGTTCGACCGGCTTCGGCCGGGAACTGGCGCTCGCCGTGCTCGCGCGCGGCTGGCGTTGCGTCGCGACCGCGCGCAACAAGTCGACGCTCGACGATCTCGCCCCCGAGGCCGGCGACCGCTTGCTGCGCGTTTCGCTGGACGTGACCGATTCGGCGCAGATCGCGGCGGCGGTGGATGCCGCGCAAAAGCAGTTCGGCGCAATCGACGTGCTCGTCAACAACGCCGGCTACGGTTATCAAAGCTCGATCGAAGAGGGCGAGGAGGAAAAGATTCGCGCGCAGTTCGACGCGAACGTGTTCGGCCTCTTCGCCATGACGCGGGCCGTGCTGCCCGGCATGCGCGCGCGCCGCAAGGGGCATGTGATCAATATCACGTCGGTGGCGGGGCTGGTCGGCTTTCCGGGGTCCGGGTATTACGCGGCCACGAAGCACGCGGTGGAGGGTTTCTCCGACGCTTTGCAAATCGAGGTCGAGCCGCTCGGCATCGACGTGACCTGTGTTGAGCCGGGACCGTTCCGCACCGATTGGGCGGGCCGCTCGCTCGTGCAAACGCCCAGCCATATCGACGATTACGCGGAAACGGTGACGGCGCGTATGCAGCGCACTTCCGAAAATAGCGGCAAGCAGGCCGGCGATCCCAAGCGCGCCGCGCTCGCGATGATCCGCATCACGGAAGTCGAAAAGCCGCCGCGTCATCTCGTGCTGGGCGCGTTTGGCGTCGACGCGGTGGCGCAGCGTTTGCGCGCGGCGCTCGCCGATATTGATACGTGGCGCGATACGAGCATCGGTGCCGATTTTCCGGCGCAAGCCTGAGTCACGAACCGCGAGCGAATCACGAACCGCGCGTGAATGGTGCGTGATTCAAGCGGTCGCGATCATCAACGTGCCGGTGGCCACCAGCGCGCCGCGCCAAAGCCAGTCGAAGTTGATCCAGCCGCGCCTCAATACGCCGAGCCCGAGATACTCGTAAGCGAGCAACGCGATCGCGGCCGTGGTGGCGAGCGTCGTGAGCGTGTGCAGCGCGGTGAAGGCGAGCGATACGGCGAACGTATCGCTCGCGCCGCGCAAACTGCCGAAGCCGCCGCCGCAAAGCGGCAACATGGCGGGCATCAACATGAGCCCCGCGCCGTGCATCGTGGCCATCAACGCGGACCACGCGGCCAGCCCGGCGAAGCCCACCGTCATGCCCACGCGCACCCGGTGACGGTGCCCATACGCATGCTGCCACGCCGCCCAGCCGATCAACAATGCGCCCAGGCTCCAGTGCAGCGCCGCGCCGGGCACATACGCGCCAATCGCGGCGGCGAAACTCGTGAACAGCAATATGGACGCCGCATGCCCGAGCGCGATGGGCGGCAGCGCGAGCAGCAACGCGCGGCGGCTGCCGCGCTGCAAGCCGAGCGCGGTGGCGAAAAGCCAGCCCATGGCCGGATTCACGCCATGAAAAATGCCGCTTCCCGCCACCGCCGCCCACGCGGTCCAGTTCGCGCCGAAGAGTGCGTTCATGCGACGCTCCGGGCTTTAAGGGTAACAGTACGAATCCGATGAACAGTCGCCGCCTTCGAGCCGTATTTGATGAGGCCGATGCGACTTCGGCCAGTCGATAAAAAAGCGTTCGTCGAATGCCAGTCCGCCGTTTTCGCCGGCATCGAGTTTCACCATCCAGCCGTCGATACCTTGCGGATAGAACTGCTCGTCGATCGCGCCATAGAGCGAGTTGGTGAAATAGACGCGGCGGCCGTCGCGGCTCACTTCCACCATTTGCGGGCCGCCGTTCAACGCGCGTTCGGGCGCGAACGGATGCGCGGCGCGCGCCGCGATGCCGCCCACGCGCACGCAACCGGCCAGGCGGGGATGTTCGGGGTCCGAAACATCGTATTGGCGCAAATCGCCCGTGCCCCAACACGCTACGTAGAGAAAGCGGTCGTCGAGCGAAAGCGCGATGTCGGTGACGAGCGGCGGCACGGCGGCGAAGCCCTTGAGCATTGGCGGAAGATGCTCGGGATCGGCAGGCTCGGCCGGAATTTCGATGATCTTGCGCGCCGCCCATTGGTCGCCGTCCAGATACCACTGCCAGATCGACGCGGAAAGATCTTTCAGGCTGATGACCGAATTCACGAAGCCATAGGGGCGAGTGGGATTGTGCGCCGGCCGCAATTCGAATACGAGCTGATTCTCCGCGCCGAAATCGAGCACTTGCTTATGCCGGCGCGTATGCAAGTCCCAGAAGTGCAGGCGATGCCCATATTGGCCGCCGAATAGCACGTCAGGCACGAGTCCGTTCTCGAACGTCGGCGGCAAACCCCACTCGCTCGTCACGAGCGTGTCATAGCCGAGATGCCACCAGCCGTCATAAGCGAGTTGTTGCGGGCCGCGTTCGATTTCCCATTGGCCGAGTATGTCGAAACTCTCGTGATCCATCAGGAAGATGCCGCCCGGCGCTTCGCCCTGCGCGTTGCCGAGTGCGGTCACGTAAATGCCATCCGGCCCGCAATGCACCGTATGTGGGCGCGTATAACCGGCGCGCTGCGCGACGGCTTCGGGTTCATGCACGCGCACGATTCGAGGGCGCCGCGCATCGGGTTTCGTGTCGACGATATGAATGCGCGACGAGCGCAAGCCGGGCACGACGAGATAACGCCGCTCCGTATGCGCGTGCGGCGCATTGGGGCACAGATGCGAGCTGCATGCGTTCCAGCCGAAATGATGAAGCTCGTCGCCGATATTGGGCATGGGCAAACGATGGACGATGCGCCCGAATTCGGCCGAACGCGGGTCCAGATCCACCACGTCGAGCGAATCGGGCACCGTGCGCGTGGGATCGAAACTCGCCACGTACGCCAGCGTTTCGGGCGGTGCGTCGCCGGCCATGCGCGCGGAAGGATAAAAGGTCGGATCGGGCTTCCAGGTCGCCATCGTTGTCCCCTCTTTATGAGTCCGAGTAGTCGGAATCGCTATCATGCTCCAAAGCGAAACAATGCGTTGCGGACTTGCGCTATATCTCCGATAGTTAAAAGCTTATACGTCGGCGTGATTATCCGTTTTGCGAAAACAGTGAATTCGCGATCTGGACATTTATCTGCTGGCGCTGCCTTCCTAAACTTGTCATCAACGGAGCAGGAAAAAACGCTGCACCGAATCAATCAAGTTATTGGAGGTAAATCATGAAGTCGCTCATCAAGGCTGTTGCCGTCGCCGCCGTGTTTGCCGTCCCCGCATTGTCGTTCGCCCAGGCGCAAGGCTCCAATGGCCCCGTGTCGCGCGCTCAGGTGCGCGCCGAACTTTCGCAACTCGAAGCAGCGGGCTATCATCCGTCCGCGAACAACGTCTATTACCCGGAAGACATCCAGAAGGCCGAAGCGCGCGTGAATGCGCAGAACGGCGTGGCTGCCGCGCAAACCAGCGGCTATGGTCCTTCGACGAGCGGCTCGTCGCAAAGCGGCTTCCGTTCGGACGGCGCGGTGAGCAGCTATTCGCCGCCGGTTTATAACGCGCACTAAGCCCCGAATCAAAACCGCATCAAGCCCGTATTAGATCGCGTTAGTACCAGACGAAAAAGCCCGCGTTAAAGACGCGGGCTTTTTTGTTGCTGCGCGAGCAATAAGGTTTTGCGTGAATCGTTTATCCGCTTTTACGCTCGTCGACCCATTGGCGCGTGGCTTCGAGTATTTCATCCGACAACGCGGGGTCGTCGAACAGGCGCGCGAGCACCACCGCACCCACCATGGCCGACCAGCCGCCAATGGCCGCGCGCCGCGCCGCCTTGGCATCGTTACCTTTCATTCCCGCGCAGAACCGTTCGATCTGGCGCTCCAACCCCGCTGCCATTGCCGCGCGCGCTTCCGGCGTTTGCCGCGCCGTTTCGGCGGCGAGCGCAGCGGTAGGGCAACCGAGCGCCACGTTGTCGCAATGTTGGCGCGATAGATAACTCGCCGCATACCGCGAGAGATTGATCGCGCTGTCGTCGCCTTGCGAATAAACGTGATCGAGCGTGTGCGCGATCAATTCATCCTTCGATTTGAAATAGCCGTAAAAACCGCCGTGCGTGAGACCGGCCGCGCTCATCACATCGGCAACGGTCACCGCGTCATAACCGCGCTCGCGAAACAGCCGGCTCGCCGCTTCGAGAATCTTCTGGCGATTGATCGCCACCTGCTCGCGACTGACCCTCATTGTTTTCTCCGAGATCGTGCAACCGAATGCTTGACATTATACATGACGATCATCATCATTCCATTTACATGACGTTCATCATGTAAATGGAACTCACAAGGAGAATCGAAATGGCTGTTCGGCCTGCTGTTCTGATCACCGGCGCATCCACGGGTATCGGTGCTGTTTATGCGGATCGCTTCGCGAAGCGCGGCCACGATCTCGTGCTCGTGGCGCGCAACCGTGGCCGCATGGAGGAGCTTGCGGCGCGTTTGCGCGAGCGCGATGGCGTGAACGTCGATATCGTGCGCGCCGACCTTGCGGCGCCCGCCGATCTCGCGCAAATAGAAGCCCGTCTTGCGGACGACGCGCGCATCGGCGTGCTCGTCAACAACGCTGGCGCGGCTGCGCCGGGCAGTTTTCTCGATCAAGGTCCGAAGGTCGTCGGTGAACTGATCGATCTCAACGTGAGCGCCCTTGCGCGCCTCACTGCCTCCGTCGCGCCGCGCTTCGTGCGCGAAGGCAAAGGCTCGATCGTGAACATCGCTTCGGTCGTGGGCCTCGCGCCCGAATTCGGGTTGAGCGTGTATGGCGCGACCAAGGCGTTCGTGCTTTATCTCTCGCAGTCGCTGCACCTCGAACTCGGGCCGAAGGGCGTCTATGTGCAAGCCGTATTGCCCGCCGCCACGCGCACGGAAATCTGGTCGCACGCGGGCGTGGACGTGAATACGCTCAGCGGCGTGATGGAAGTGGGCGATCTCGTGGACGCCGCGCTGGTCGGCTACGATCGCCGCGAAACCGTCACCATTCCGCCGTTGCCCGACGCACAGCAATTCGCCGACTACGATGCGGCGCGTCTTGCCATGTTCGCAAACGTAGCGCAGTCGCAACCGGCAGCGCGTTATCGCGAAGCCATGTAATCCGCTTCACCACGCGGCCGGCGAAAACTCGCTGGCCGCGCATCGACTCCTGCTCGCTTTCCTCCGGTTTTTCCGCGTATTCAGCCCTTTCCGATAGAGCCCGCACGCATAGTAAGGCATGCTAACGGCGGCGCTCGCCTGCGTCCGGCCATTCCTGGCGCGTGACTTCGCGGCGCGCTGTAAGATTTGCCGCACGCCACGCCGAAGCCGCAAAAAATCGCTGCGGGCATGCGCTCATACAAGAACCAGGGATCGGTCGATGCAACGAATAATTCGAAGAACGGGCGGGTGGTGGACGTGGGCGCTTGCCGTGGCGCTGGGCGCGTTTTTGTTGGGGACGTGGCGTGCGGATGCCGCGCGCACGCTCAGCGTTTCGCCGCAGGGCACGGTGTCGCAGGCGCGCCAGGTGGTGATCAAATTCGACGAAGCCATGGTTGCCTTCGGCGCGCCCGATGCGAAAGATCCGGCGCGCGTGCAGTGTACTCCCACGGCCGCGAGCGCGGGACAGGGCCGCTGGATCGACGAAAAAACCTGGGCGTACGACTTCAGGAGCGACGTGCCGCCCGACACGCAGTGCGCCATTACGCTCGCCGAAGGTCTCAAGTCGCAAGCGGGCAACGCGGTCACGGGCGGGCGCCGTTTCGCGTTCTCCACGGGCGGGCCTTATCCGCTGAGCGCGCGGCCTTATGGCGGCGAGATCGAGGAGCATCAGACTTTCGTGCTGATTCTCAACGGCCCCGCAACGCCCGATTCCGTGCGCGACCACGTATGGTGCGAATCGGGCGGGCTCGGCAATCGCATTCCTGTGCAGCCGGTGGATGCCTCCGCGCGCGCAGCGTTGCTCAAGCATTTCGATCTGGAGCGCGACAGTGCGCGCGTGCTCACGCTCGCGTGTCAGCAAACGCTGCCTTCGAGCGCCGAAATGCAGCTTGTCTACGGCAAAGGCGTGAAAGGTCCGAACGGCACGCCGAACGAAGCCGAGCGCCGCTTCGACTACCACGTTCGCGAGCCGTTCACGGCGAGCATGAGTTGCGAGCGCGAGAATGCGAAGGCGCCATGCACGCCGTTGCGGCCCGTCACGATCAGTCTGAGCGCGCCCATTGCGCGCGCCGACGCCGAAAAATTCCGCCTCCAAGGCCCGAACGGCGCAATCGCTCCCACCTTCGACAAGGACAATAAGGATAGCGAAATAAGCGCGATTTCGTTTGCCGCGCCGCTTCCCGAACATGCCGCGCTCACCGTCCAGGCGCCTTCGGGTCTCAAGGACGTGAGCGGCCGCGCGCTGGCGAACGCCGATTTGTTCCCGCTGCGTACGGCCACCGCGCCCATGCCGCCGCTCGCGAAGTTCCCGTCGTCCACGTTCGGCATCATCGAACGCTTCGCGGAACCGGGCACGCCGCCGCTCGTGCCGGTTACGCTGCGCAATGTCGAAGCCGATCTGCACGTGGCCGGTCTCAACTCGGGCGAGGCGAAGTTCGAGAAGCTCGCCGTGCAGTCGGACGCCGACATGCGCCGCTGGATGCGTCTCGTCGATCAATTCGACGGCTACGGCATGAGCGAATCGTCGATCGACCGGCTCATGCCCGGCTTGGTCAAACGCGCGAAATCGCCGGTGGTGATACCGCCGCCTGAAGGCGGCGAAGCGCCGAAGGACCGCACCATCGACGTTCGCTCGCTGTCGTTGCTGGCGAATCAGCGCGGCGTGGAAGTGCTCGCGTTGCCGAAGGCCGATCCGAAAGCGCTGCGGCCGTTCGAGGTGGTCGGCATTCCCGTGCCGAAGCCGGGCTTTTACGTGATCGAACTGGCTTCGCCACGGCTGGGCGCGTCGCTGCTCGGCAAGCCGGTGCCCATGTACGTGCGCACGGCGGTGCTGATCACCAATCTGGGCGTGCATTTGAAGCAGGGCCGCGAAAACAGCGTGGTATGGGTCACGACGCTCGACAAGGGCGAGCCGGTGCCGAACGCCGACGTACACGTGTCCGACTGCAACGGCGACATGATCGCGCAGGGGAAAACCGATTCTCACGGACTCCTGACGATCGACGGCGCGCTCGCGAATCGGCGCGAATGCGCGGACCCCGGCGAAAGCGATCTGTTCGTTTCGGCGCGCATCAACGACCTCAAGACGGGGCCGGACATGGCCTTCGTGCGGTCGGACTGGGATCGGGGCATCGAGGCGTGGCGCTTCAACGTGCCGACCGATACGAGCCGCGAGCCCACGATCCTCGCGCATACCGTGTTCGATCGCACGCTGCTGCGCGCGGGCGAAACGGTGTCGATGAAACACTTTATCCGTGCCCAGACGATGCACGGTTTCGCCTTTCCGCAGCAGTACCCCACGCGCGTGACGATCCGCCACGCGGGCAGCGGTCAAACGTGGCACTTGCCGATCAAGTGGGCCGCCGACCACTCGGCCGACTCCACGTTCAAGTTGCCGCCCGAAGCGAAGCTCGGCGAATACGATGTCTCGCTCGACGACGGCGATCCCGGTGCAACGGCTTCGAGCGAAGGCGACGATAGCGGCGATCCGAACGGCGACGACGCCAACGCGGACGCCGGCGCTCTGCATGTGAACTACGAAACCGGCAGCTTCCGCGTGGAGGCGTTTCGTTTGCCGGTGCTGAAGGGCACGATCGGCGTTCGCAACGAAAAGACATCGCCGCTCGTGGCGGCTTCGCAGGCGCCGGTTTCGGTGCAGATCGACTATGTGTCGGGCGGCGCGGCATCGAACTTGCCGGTGCAGGTTTCCGCGCTGGTGAAGGACACGTCGCCGGCGTTCGCGGATACTTTCGGCGACTTCAGCTTTACGCCTTACGTGCCTTCCAGCAGGGGCGACAACGCCAGCGACGAAGACGACAACTCGCCGCAGGAAGACAACGCCATGGCGAAGCTGGTCGCCGACAAGGAGCCGCTCACGCTGGACCGCAACGGCGCGGGCGCGCTGACCCTGAAGAACCTGCCGAATGTGAACGCACCCAAACGCCTCGCTCTGGAAGCGACGTTCGCGGACCCCAACGGAGAAGTGCAGACCATCAGCGGCGCCGCCACGTTGTGGCCTGCCGCCGTGGTCGCGGGCATCAAGTCGGGCCGCTGGGTTTCGGTCGGCAAGAGCGTGCCGGTCACGGCGCTCGCGCTCGATCTGCAAGGCAAGCCGCGCGCGGGCGTGAAGCTCGAAGTGCGCGGCATTGCGAAGATCACGACCACCTCGCGCAAGCGCATGGTCGGCGGCTTCTACGCATACGATAACCACACCGAGACGAAGGATCTCGGTACGTTGTGCAGCGGCGCGAGCGACGACCACGGTCAGCTCGTTTGCGACGCGAAGCTTGGGGTGGCCGGTAATATCGACCTCGTGGCGACGGCGCGTGACGGCGACAATCACGCCTCCACGGCCACGACTTCCGTGTGGGTCACGCAGCAGGACGAACTCTGGTTCGGCAGCGAGAACACCGACCGTATCGACGTGTTGCCCGAAAAAACGCATTACGAGCCCGGCGAGACCGCGCGCTTCCAGGTGCGCATGCCGTTCCGCTTCGCAACGGCGCTCGTTGCCGTGGAGCGCGAAGGCATTATCGAAACCCATGTGGTGCAACTCGACGGCAAAGACCCGACGGTGGAGCTCAAGGTAAGCGACAAGTGGGGGCCGAATGTCTATGTGTCGGTGCTCGCGTTGCGCGGCCGCATACACGAAGTGCCGTGGTATTCGTTCTTCACGTGGGGCTGGAAAGCGCCGCTCGAATGGGCGCGTGCGTTCTGGTACGAAGGGAGGCAGTACGAAGCGCCCACGCCGCTCGTCGATTTGTCCAAGCCCGCGTATCGCTATGGGCTCGCACAAATTCGTGTCGGCAATGCGGCGCATGAACTGAACGTGAGCGTGACGCCCGATGCAAAACGCTATGCCGTGCGCGGCAAAGCGCATGTTTCGTTGCGCGTGCAACTTCCGGGCGGTCAGCCGGTTCCCGCGGGCACGCAGATCGCCGTGGCCGCCGTGGACGAAGCGCTGCTCGAACTGATGCCGAATCAAAGCTGGAATCTGCTCGACGCGATGCTGCAACAGCGCGCGTACGGCGTGGAAACGTCCACCGCGCAGATGGAAATCGTCGGGCGCCGCCACTTCGGGCGCAAGGCGGTGCCGGCGGGCGGGGGCGGCGGTCATGGCGCCACGCGCGAGTTGTTCGACACGTTGTTGTACTGGAACCCGCGCGTGACGCTCGATGCGAAAGGCACGGCGCAGGTGGACGTGCCGCTCAACGATTCGATCACGCGCTTTCGTATCGTGGCGATTGCCGCGAGCGGCACCGGCCGCTTCGGCACGGGCAGCGCCTCGATCGAAAGTACTCAGGACCTCCAGGTTATTTCGGGGCTGCCGCCGCTCGTGCGCGAAGGCGACGTGTTCCGCGCGCAATTCACGCTGCGCAACACCACGCCGCGCGCGATGAAAGTGGTCGTCACGCCTAACGTGCCGCCGCTCGCGCTCGACGCGCAAACCGTCGACCTTCCGGCCAATGCGTCGCGTGAAATCGCGTGGAGCGTCGCGGTGCCCGACCATCTCGCCGAAGCCGAGCGCCCCGCGCTGGTCTGGAACGTGAGCGCGGCCGAACAAGGCGGCGCACATGCGTCCGATGCGGTGAAACTCGCGCAGCAAGTGAGCGCCGCGATTCCGGTGACGGTGCAGCAGGCCACGCTTGCGCAGGTGGACGGCACGCTCTCGATTCCGGTCGCGGCGCCGGCGGACGCGAGCGCGACGCGAGCGGGCGCGCTGCGCGGCGGCATCGCCGTATCGCTGCAACCGAAGCTCGCGAGCGGTTTGCCCGGCGTGCGCCGCTGGTTCGAGCGCTACCCGTATTCGTGCCTCGAACAGCAAACGTCGATCGCCATCGGCTTGCGCGATTCCGCGCGTTGGCAAACCACGCTTGCGCGCATGCCCGTGTATCTCGACCGCGACGGCCTGGCGAATTACTTCCCGCCGAGCGACGACAGCGCGAGCCACGGCAGTCCCACGCTGACTTCCTATCTGCTCACGGTGACGGACGAAGCCTCGAAACTCGACACGCATTTCGCGCTCGCCGACGCCATGCGCGACAAGATGATCGACGGCCTCACGCGCTTTGTCGAAGGGCGGATCGAGCGTAATACATGGGCGCCGCGTCGCGATCTGGACTTGCGCAAGCTCGCCGCCATCGACGCGCTTTCGCGCTACGGCGCCGCGAATGCGCGCCAGCTCGGTTCGATCGAGATCGCGCCGAATCAATGGCCCACTTCGGCGGTGATCGACTACGCGGGCATTCTCTCTCGCGTGCGCGACGTGCCCGGCCGCGATGCGAAACTCGCACAAGTGCAGCAGATCTTGCGCGCGCGGCTTACGTATCAAGGCACGCAACTGACCTTTTCGACGGCCTCTCAAGACGACCTTTGGTGGCTCATGACGGACCCCGAAGTCAATGCCGCGCGCCTTGCGCTTGCTTTCGTCGACGACCCCGCGTGGAAGGAGGACATGCCGCGGCTCATGACCGGCTTGCTCGCGCTGCAACACAACGGCGCATGGGGCACGACCACGGCGATCGTGTACGGCTCGCTCGCGGTCGAGCGTTTCTCGCGTGCGTTCGAACACGATCCTGTTGCGGGCGCAACGAAAATCCAGTTGGGCGATGTCTCGCGCACGATCGACTGGAACGCGAGTGCGGGCATACCGGCATCGGGCGTACCGGCTTCGGGCATACCGGCATCGGGCATAACGGCTTCGGGCGCAACGGCTGCCTCGCAATCGGCACCTGCGCGCAGCACCGTGCTGGCATGGCCTACGCAACGCGCGGCCATACCGCTTACGCTCACGCAGAACGGCACGGGCAAGCCGTGGGCGACGATCGAAAGCCTCGCGGCCGTGGCGCTGCGCGCGCCTTTCGCGGCGGGCTATCGCATCACCAAGACCATCACGCCCGTGGATGCGGCGGTGAAGGGCGTCTATTCGCGCGGCGACGTGGTGCGCGTGCATCTCGACATCGACGCGCAAACCGACATGACGTGGGTCGTGGTGAACGATCCGGTGCCCGCGGGCGCGACCATTCTCGGCTCCGGTCTCGGCCGCGATTCGGAGGCGGCCACGGAAGGCGAGAAGCAAGACAACGATGGTCAGTGGCCCACCTTCATCGAACGCGGCTTCGACGGATATCGCGCGTATTACGAGTATTTGCCGAAGGGCAAGGTGTCGATCGAGTACACGGTGCGGCTCAACAACGTGGGCACGTTCGGCTTGCCGCCCACGCGCGTGGAAGCGCTTTACGCGCCCGCGACGTTCGGCGTCGCGCCGAATGCGACGATGGTGGTGAAGCCCGTGGATCGCGCATCATGAAAATACGCGGGCTGCTTGCCGTCTGCATTACGCTGATGCCGCTCAGGGCACTCGCGCTGCCCGCGTTCGACGACGTGCGCGCGCAATGGCAAAGCTCGGACTGGGTGCTGCTCGCGCGCGACGGCACGCCGATGCAGCGCACGCGCGTGGAGCACACGGCACGGCGCGGCGATTGGGTGGCGCTCGCCGACGTGTCGCCGGCATTGCGCGAAGCGATCATTGTTTCGGAAGACAAACGATTCTACGAGCACAGCGGCGTGGACTGGCGCGGCGCGGCGGCGGCGGCATGGGCGAATCTCTGGAACACGCGCACGCGCGGCGCATCGACCGTGACGATGCAGCTCACGGGACTGCTCGACGACGACCCTAAGCATTCGGGCCAGCGCTCGGTCGCGCAGAAGGCGGCGCAAGCCGTCGATGCGTTGCGCCTCGAACATGACTGGCGCAAGGATCAGATTCTCGAAGCGTATTTGAATCTCGTGCCGTTTCGCGGCGAGATGGTGGGGCTTTCCGCGCTTTCGCAGACGTTGTTCGGCAAGGCGCCTTCGGGTCTCGACGAACGCGAATCGGCCGTGGCCGCCGCGCTGATTCGCGCGCCCAATGCCTCGTGGCGCAAGGTCTCCGCGCGCGCGTGCCGCATTCTGCGCGACATGCGCGACGCGAACGGCTGCACCAATCTCGATGCGTTCACTCAGCTTGCGTTCGCGCGCCCCGCATCCACGCAAGACGATACGTCGTTCGACAATCGCAGCGAGACTTCACCGCAACTCGCGCCGCACTATGCGCGGCAAATCGCCAGCATCGCGCATCCCGCGCCGGGCGCGCGCGTGCGTTCGACGCTCGATGCGAACCTGCAACGCTATGCGCGCGACACGCTCGCGCGCACGCTCGTCGAACTCAACGCCCGCGCGCATCCGCGTAACGTGCAGGACGGCGCCGTGATCGTGCTCGACAACGCGAGCGGCGAGGTGCGCGCGTGGGTGGGTTCGTCGGGTGGGCTTTCGAAGGCGCGCGAAGTGGACGCGGCGCTTGCGCTGCGCCAGGCAGGTTCGACGCTCAAGCCGTTTCTCTACGCGGAAGCCATCGACGAGCGCCGCGTGACGACCGCCTCGCTGCTCGACGACGCACCGCTCGATCTCGCGGCGGGCGGCGGCCTGTATATGCCGCAGAACTACGACAAAGGCTTCAAGGGCTGGGTGAGCGTGCGCACTTCGCTCGGCTCGTCGCTGAACGTGCCGGCGGTGCGCACGCTCGTGATGGTCACGCCGCATCGCTTCGCGAACACGCTCACGTCGCTTGGCTTGCCGCTCACGCAAAGCGGCGATTACTACGGCTATAGCCTCGCGCTCGGCAGCGCGGACGTGACGCTCGTTTCGCTGACCAATGCCTATCGCGCGCTCGCGAACGGCGGCGTGGCGACGCCCATCGTCGAAATGCCGGCGGTGAAAAATGCGGTACGTCCCCCCGCAAAACGCATTTTCAGCCGCGAGGCGAGCTTCATCGTCACCGATGTGATCGCCGACAACAACGCCCGCACGCGCACGTTCGATTTCGACAGCCCGCTTGCCACGCGCATGTTTTCGGCGGTGAAAACGGGCACGAGCAAGGACATGCGCGACAACTGGACCGTGGGCTTCACGTCGCGCTATACGGTGGGCGTATGGGTCGGCAATGCGGACGGCTCGCCGATGTGGGACGTCTCGGGCGTGAGCGGCGCGGCGCCGGTGTGGGCCGCCGTGGTCGGCTATCTGCATCGGCAGGCGCCGAGCGTGGCGCCCGTTGCGCCGCCTGGCGTCGAACGCGTGCGCGTGACCTTCGCCGATTCCATCGAACCCGCGCGCAACGAATGGTTTCTCGCGGGCACGGCCACGCCGCAGGTAGGGCTCGCCTCGAATGCCGCCGATCTCGCGCGCGGTCCCGCGCAAATCGGCAGCCCGGTGGACGGCACGATCTTCGCACTCGACCCCGACATTCCCGCGCAGCGTCAGCGCGTGTGGTTCGAGCGAGCGACCGGTTCGACTGCGCGCGTGAACTGGCGGCTCGACGGCAAGCCGCTCGGCGGCGCGGCGCGCGTGGCGTGGCTGCCGTGGCCGGGCAAGCATCGGCTCGAACTTGTCGATGCGAAGGGCACGGTGACGGACACGGTGCGCTTCGAAGTGCGCGGCGCGATGGCGAAGCCCGGTTTGGCGCGCGCCGGCGCTACGCAAAACAACGTGGCTTCGCGCTGATCACTGCGCGCCTTGTGTTGCCGATGCCGCTTGCGGCGCCTGTGCGCCTGCCGTTCGATCCGCTTCCCAGCCGCCGCCGAGGGCGAGAAACAGCTTGACCTGATCGAGCGCGACCTGGCCTTCTGCGGCGGCCACTTGCGCGTGCGCGCTCGTGAGCGTGCGCGTGGCGTCGAGATCGGAGAGGAACGACTCGCGACCCGCCGCGTACAGACGGTGAGTTTCGTCGGCGGACTGTTTCGCCGATGTATAAGCGGTGCGCAGCGAATCGGCGCGTTGGTCGTCGGCGGCGTAGGTCGCGAGACTCGATTGCGTTTCGCGCAGCGCGTTGAGCACCACGCCGTCGAAATGCGCGAGCGCGCCGCCCGTTGCCGCTTCGGCCGCGCGTACGCGCGCGCGTTGACCGTTCGCGGGGAACGTCCAATTGATTAGCGGTCCGAACGACCAGCTGTCGGTCTTCTGCTCGAACAGATCGCCCGCGAGGCCGACCGTGCTCACGCCCGCGCCGAAACTCACCGAAGGGTACATTTCCGCCGTCGCCACGCCGATGCGCGCGGTGGAGGCAGCCAGCAGGCGCTCGGCCTGGCGCACGTCGGGGCGCCGCCGCAAGAGCGCCGCGCCGTCGCCCACGGGAATGGGCTGCTTCAACTTCGGCAGGCGATTGCAACTGAGCGCGGCGGGCGGCAGGTCGGCGGGCGCGCGCGCGAGCAGCATCGCAAGCTGATACTGCGCGATGCGGCGGCGGCCCTCGAAGCGCGGAATGTCGGCGGCGAGCGTGTCGGCTTGCGTCTGGCCGCGCGTGACGTCGGGTTGATTGCCGCGACCTGCGTCGCGCAGGCGCTTCGAAAGCGCCACGCGTTGCTGTTGAAGCTTGAGCGAGTCGCGCGCGATGGCGAGTTCCTCGGCGGCGGAGCACGACTCCACATACGCTTGCACGACGTCGGCCACCACGGTGATGCGCGCGAGATCGACGGCGGCTTCCACGGCTTCGTCGTCGGCGCGCGCGGCCTCCACGCCGCGCTTGAGCTTGCCGAACAGATCGAATTCGTACGACACGTTCAAGCCCAGGTCGCCGAGCGTGGCAACCGGCACCTTCTCGAACAGCAGATATTGCTCGCCCGACACCTGCGCGCGCTGAAAGCCCGCCGTCGCGCCGCCCGAAAAGCCGCCTTGCGCGGCGGCAACCGCGACCGCTTCGCGCGAGCGCGCGAGATTCGCGGCGGCCACGCGCAGGTTCGCATTCGATTCGAGGGCTTCCTGCACGAGTTCGTCGAGCGCGGGATCGTCGTAAAGACGCCACCAGTCGGCGGGCACGGCTTGCTGCGAAACGGGCGCATGGTCCGCGCCCGCAATCGGCCCTTGTGCGAGCGGCGCATTCACGAGCGCATCGTTCGGCAGCTTGTAATTGGGCCCGAGCGTCATGCACGCGCCGAGCGCCAGCGCGAGCGGCGTAAGCGCGGCGCTGCGCCAAAGAGCACGCCGTGTCATTGCGAGGCTCCGCTTGCGGCAACCGCATTGCTCGCGGCGCTGGCGTTGTTTGCCGCACTCGCCGGATGTGCGGGCGCGTGAGCGCCGGCTTCGGTGCGCACGGCCACCGTGGCGGTGCGGCCCGCGATCATGCGGAAGTCGTCCGGCACTTCGTCCAGCGCGATGCGCACCGGAATTCGCTGCGCGAGACGCACCCAGCTAAACGCGGGATTCACGTTCGGCAGCAGATTGGGGCTCGCTTGACGATCGCGGTCTTCGATGGCGGCGACGATGCTCTGCACGTGACCGCGCAATGGACGGTCCTCGCCCATCACCGTGATATCGACCGGCTGGCCGATATGAATGCCGTGCAGGCGCGTTTCCTCGAAATAGCCGTCCACGCGGAACGAATGCATGTCGACGACGGAAAGCACCGCGCGTCCCGCCGCAACGTACTCGCCCGTGCGCGGAGCGCGATCGTTCAAATAGCCGTCGACGGGACTCACGATCGTCGTGCGTTCGAGATTGAGTTTGGCGGTGTCCACCTGCACTTGCGCATCGGCGGCGGCGGCTTCGCCTTGCTCCACGCGCGTGCGGCTTTCTTCGAGCGTTTCGCTCGCCACGAGATTGCCGAGCGTGATGTTGCGCGCGAATTCGCGCCGCGCTTGCGCGAGCGTGGCCTTGCGTTGTTCGAGCGCGGCCTGGGCGAGACGCAGCGCCAGCGTGTAGCGCGCCTGGTCGATCACGAACAGCACTTGCCCTTTCTTCACCGCCTGGTTGTCGACCACTTCGACGCGGGTGATGAGGCCGCCCACGTCGGGCGCGACCTGGATCACGTCGGCGCGCACGTGGCCGTCGCGTGTCCACGGCGAGAACATGTAGTAGTTGACGATGCGCCACAGCACGAGCGCGGCTACGACGACGACGATGAGCGTCAGCAGGATTTGTCCCGCGGAGAACCAGGTTTTTTTCACGTTCACGTTAGTTCACGAAGCGATGCGACACGATGATGACGGCAGCCAGTACGAATACGTAGATGCCGAGATCGAAAATGGAACGGTGCCAGACGAGCCGGTAAAAACCGACGCGCGTGAGCACTTTGCCGATCGCGACATTGATGAGGTACGCGATCAGCATCAGCACGAGCACGGCGGGCACGAACACGCCGAAGATATCGATTTCGCCGATCATGGTGCGGATTTCGAAAAGGAGTGAGGGTCGCGCGCGTTCATGCCGTGGCCTCGCCGTTCGAAGGCGCCTGCGCGGACGAAGCCGGATAGAGCGCGAGCCGTACGCCCACGAGCGCATGTTGCGTGTCGCGCAGCCAGCGCTGCGAGACGAGCGCGCGCGGCGGCATGGTTGCGGACGCAACGGTATCGGGCGCGCCCGCGGGCGGCGTTTGCGCGAGCGCACGCGTAGCGACGCTGCGAAGCGCGTCGTCGATGGTGGCGAGCAGCGCGGGCGGCGCGCTTTGACGTTCGCTCGCTTGCGCGCAGCGCGCGTAATGATCGCTCACGCCGGCAAGCACGCGGTCGATCGCGGCGGGCACGTCGCCGTCGAGCTTGCGGCGCGAGCGGCGCAGATCGAGCGCATTGAGCGCGATGCGCAAGTCGCGAAAGCTTTCGATGGATGGGTGACGATGCTCGTCGGAAGCGGCCAGACGCGGCAGCAGTTGCATGAGCCGGTCGAGCATGCGCGAAGTGAGATTGCGCTGGTCGGCGATCGGCGCGGGCGAGGCGGAAAGCGCGACATCGCTCCAGCTCGAACGCAACAGGCGGCGTGCCGCGAATTCGGCGCCGAACGGGCGCGTCGCGCGCACCCAGATATAGGCGAACAGCAGGCCCGCGACGCCCGCGATATTACTATTTAGGAATACCAGGAAATCGGCTTCGTAGGCGCTTTGCACGCTGATGAACGTGGCCGTGTTGACGGCAACGAGCATCGTCACCACGTTGAACGCGGGGCGCGGGATCAGCGTGCCGATCAGGATGAACGGTCCCGCGAATAGCAGCACGAGCATTTCGAAGTCATGCACCTTGGGCAGCGCCACGAATAGATAAAGCCCCGCGAACACTACGCTCGCCGCCGTGGCGAGAAAGAAGCGGAACACCATGGGCGCGGGTTCGTCGAGCGCCGCGAAGAAGCAGCACGCCACGGCCGCGAGCGTGACCGCGCCGGCGCCGTCGTGCCAGCCCGAACTGACCCATAGCCAGCACGCCGCGAGAATCGCGCTCACGGGCACGAGGCACGAGAACAGCATCAGCCCGCGATCGTAGAAACGCTCCGTGCCGCCGAGCCGCCAGTGCCGGTAACGCGGCCGCCACGCGCCGTCCTGATGCGCGATGAGCGAGCGCAGCGCGCGGCAATCCTGCCATACGTCGATGACCTGACCGAGACGCCAGAGCGCATTCGAGAGCAGCGCGCCTTCCCAGCTCGTGAGCGCGTCGCGCGCCGGTTGCAGCGTGGCGATGCGCGCGCGCAGGCTTTCGGCGGTGGGGTCGCCCATTTCGTCGTGCATGTCGGCCGTGCGCGTAGGCAGCGGTTCGTCGAACCAGTGCGCGGCGTCGTTGAGCAGCGTATCCAGTCCTTCGGGCCACGCTTTCAAATCCTGGCGCAGCGCGATGAGCGGGTCGGCGAGCGCGGAAATCATCGGCAGAAAGAGTTGCATGCGTCCGCGCAATTCCTGTGCGCGCGCCAGAATGCCCGGATGCGAATGATCGTAGCTCAATTGACTGAGCAGAAATTCGAGCTGGTTCACGGTGCTTGCGAGCCGCTGGCGGCAGGCGGAAACCGCTTTGCCCGCGATATGGCCCGAGAGCGTTTCGCGGCCGTACCAGGCGGCGTCGCGGAACCATGCGTCGGCGCGCTCGATCAGCGTGGGCGCGAGGCGGCTCGGCAAAATATTGCTGCCGATCACGCTCGCGCAAATGATGCCGAGCGTGATTTCTTCCGTGCGCGCGATGGCCACGTCGAACACGGTGGTGGGGTCGGTTACGGTGGGCAGCGCGATGAGGGGCATGGTATAGCCCGCGAGCATGAACACGTAGCTGCGCGCCGTGCGATCGGACATCGCCAGATAGAGCAGCGTGCCGGTCCATGTCGCGACGATCACGCTGAACAGCATGGGCGTTTCGACGAACGGCGGCACGAGCGCGATGGCGGCCGCCGCGCCGAGCGCCGTGCCGAGCGCGCGATACAGCGCCTTCGAACGCGTGGCGCCCACGAACGGATTCGACACGATATACACGCTCGCCATGGCCCAGTAAGGGCGCGGCAACTCGAAGACGAGCGCGAGATAAAGCGCGAGCATGGACGCGGCGAAGGTCTTGACCGAAAAGAGCCAGTCGCGCAGGGTCGGGTAGGTCATGTTCCGCTTTCGGCTTTGGCCGTTTCAGTCGTGAAGGAGCGCGTCGGCGCCTTCGGCCGCGTTGAACGCGTTGAGCACGCGCAGCGTCGCTTCCAGGTCGGCGCGCGTCACGCCCTTGAGCACGCGCGAGCGCAATTCGCGCAGTTCGTCCTCCATGCGTGCCGTGACGGCGACGCCTTCGTCGGTCAGGGAAATGGTTTTGGCGCGGCGGTCGGCGGGGTCTTCGTCGCGGCGCACGAGACCGGCGGCGCAAAGCTGATCGAGCAGACGCACGAGCGAAGGCCCCTCGATGCCGACGTGTTCCGCGAGCGTCACCTGGCGCACCGCTTCGCCAAGACGGCCGGCCGTGAGCAGCGGCGCGGCGCACGCCTCGGACACGTTGTACGCGGTGAGGGCGCCGTGACTCGTGCGACGCCATTTGCGCGCCGCGACCACGAGCGTGCTGCTGACGGCGAGGCGTAATGTATGAAGATTCGACATCGGCGGGATGATAGCCCAAGGCGATTCGATAGCAAACTATCTTTTTGAACGCGGCGCCACGTCGGAAATGGTATGCGAACCGGTGGCGCCGTGCTTCGTGCGTGCCGGGCATTCGAAAACGGCTGGGGAAGAGCTTGCCCGAGGTTTCCAATCGTCCGGCGCGTGATTTTCACACGTGCTTATTTGTTTTGCCAGTTCGTGTTTTGCCAGTTCGCGAGCAAGGCGGGGAGTTGCGCCATGTCGGTGAAAACCTGCGCGACGCCCACTTCGCGCAGCGCCCGCGCGCTGCTGTGGCCCGGCTCGGCAGGGCTGTAGCCGAACACGGTGGCGCCCGCCGCGACGCCGGCGCGCGCGCCGGTAACGGTGTCCTCGATCACGGCGCAGCGGCGCGGATCGGCGTCGAGGCCCGCCGCCGCCGCGAGATAAACGTCGGGGAACGGCTTGCTGCGCGGCGTTTCGTGGCCGCTATAAATATGCGGGCCAAAACTGGCGAGCAGTCCGACCTTGCGCAGTTGCAGTTCCACCTTGCGCCGGTCCGCGCCCGACGCCACGGCAATGCGGCCATCGAACGCCGCGTGGATCGCGCGCACGGCGGCCGGTGCGCCGGGAATTTCGGCGAGATCGCGTTCGAGGGCCTCATTACGGCGCGCGCGAAAGCCTTCGAGCCAGGCGTCGGTGATACGCACGCCCGTCTGCGCTTCGATACGATCCGCCTCGTCTTTCACGGCCTTGCCGACGAAAATGCCCATCGCTTCGTCGACGGTCAGCGACCAGCCCAGCTCGCCCAGCATCTGCACGAGCACGATATGAGTGATGCGTTCGGAATTGACCAGTACGCCGTCACAGTCGAAAAGCACGGCGTCGAATGGGGTGGATGACATCGTTTGCCTGGCGTTGCCGGGGAAGTTGTATTGCGATGCGGCGGGCAAGGACGGGTTGACGTGCCCATTGCGCCCCGCATCTTGTGCGAGACGGCGATGATAACCGGGCTTGGCGTCGGGCGCAGTCCAGGCGGCAGATCGCGGTGCGGGCGGTGCGATCCAGACGATTTCGATATCAATCTCGCCCCCGGCCCTGCGCCATGCTATCGGCGACGATGCGTGCGTTTTCGAAGAAAATGGACCGCGTTTCCAACGCCAACACGTGAATTTCCGCCCGGCCCGTCGAGGCGCGGGCAGCGCGACTTACCGGCCGCCTTCAACGGCTTTTCCCGGCTTTGCCTTGGGTAGTGGAATTCGCAGTGGAACCGGCAGTGGAAACGGGCAGTGGAAACGATAAGGCAAAGCGGTGGACAATGGCGGTTTCGCAAATCGCCGCCCATCATCATGTCCGCCGAAGAAAAGAACCGCAGCGCCGGCGCCGGCTTACCCGGCCGCGCCAATTACACGCAATTCGCGGATCGCTACGCCGAACGCGCGCCCGTCAAGCCGCACAACGCGCTTTATGAACGGCCTGCAACGCGCGCGTTGCTTGGCGAAGTCGCGGGCCTGGACGTGCTCGACGCCGGTTGCGGACCCGGCATCGTCAGCGCGGAACTGGCGGGCGAGGGCGCGCGCGTGCGCGCGTTCGACGTGACGCCCGCAATGGTCGAACTGGCGAAGGTGCGTTGCGCGAATCTTGCCGTGGAGGTCACGACGGGCGATCTCGGTCAGCCGCTCGACTGGCTCGCCGGTGCCTCGTTCGATCGCATCGTATGTTCGCTCGCGCTCGATTACGTCGAGCATCTTGCGCCGACCTTCCGCGAGTTTCATCGCGTGGCACGGCCTGGCGCACTGCTGGTGTTTTCGATGGCGCATCCCATGCGCGACTGGATCGACACGCGCACGCGCGGCTCGCGCACTTACTTCGACACGACGCGCTTTGGCTTGCATTGGGGCGGCTTCGGCGAACCGAAGCCGTGGGTGGAGGCATTCAGAAGGCCGCTCGCCGACATCTTCAATGCGCTCACGGAAAGCGGCTGGAGCCTCGAGCGCGTGACCGAGCCGTTGCCCGCGCAGGAAATGAAGACGGTTTCTCCGGCGCTGCATGCGGAACTCACGCAAGCGCCGGCGTTTATCTGCGTGCGCGCGCGGCGCATCTGACGCGCGCGCGATTGCCGCGCGCGGGCGAATCAAGCGCGCCGTGCGCTCGACGAAAGCGATTCCTCGAGCGCGGCCACGCCGGCGGTGAGATTGACCGGCGCGCCAAGATCGCACATCGTGCGGCCAAGCGCATGCACCGTGCGGAACAGATGATGCTCGCGACATTGCTCGCCCATCTGCCCGATACGAACGATAGGCAGTCCGAACGATCCGGCAATCTCGACCTGATACTGCTGCGAGATGTGATTGCATACGGCGCGCGCCGTGAGATTCTCGGGCAGCGCAATGCCGACCACGGAATTGAGGCGGCAATCCTGTGGCGTATAGAGTGAGAGTCCTAGCGCGCTCACGCCGCTTTGCAGCGCAAGCGAGCAGCGCAGGTGGCGCGCGAAGCGCTTTTCGAGCGTTTCCGTGCATACGAGGCGCAGCGCTTCGTGCAGCGCGAGTACGCCGGAAACGGGCGCGGTGTAGTGATAGCCCGCGTTGTGCCAGAAGTTTTCGGCGAGCGTGGCATCGAGGCACCAGTGCGTGTTGGGCGCGGTGCGCGTGCGCACGCGTTCCCAGGCGGCGTTAGAAAACGCGATGAGCGAAACGCCCGGAATCGACGATAAGCCTTTTTGGCCGCCCGTAATGACGACGTCGATGCCCCACGCGTCCATTTCCAGCGGCATCGTGCTCAACGTACACACCGCGTCCACGACAACGAGCGCGCCCGCCGCCTTCGCGAGCTTCACGATTTCCTTGATCTGCGTGTTGCACACCGTGTTGGACGTTTCACCATGCACGATGGTGACGATGGCCGGGCGCGTGCTTTCTATCGCTTGCGCAACGGCTTCGAGCGAGGCAATCGTGCGGTCCGCAACGTCGAGCGTGGTGACTTCCGCACCGACGCGGCGCGCCATTTCGGCCATCCGTGCGCTAAAAAAGCCATTGACGATGGAGAGCACGCGCGTGCCCGGCCACGCGAGATTCGACACGGCCATTTCCATGGCGGCGGAGCCGGGGCCGGCCACGCCAAGCACCCAGTTCGAATGCGTCTGGAACACGTAACGCGCCATCGCCTTCACTTGATGGATCACGCGCGCCATGGTGTCGCCGAGATGGTTGATGACGACGGTATTGGCCTTTGCGACGGCGTCGGGAATGGGCACGGGCCCCGCGCCCATCATGAGGAGCGGCTCCTCGGGCAGGATGCGGTCGAGGGTTTCGACGCTGGGACAAGGAACCGGCGCGGCCTCGGCCGCTGCCGCCGCTGAGCGCGAAATGGCCAGCGGAACGGGGTGGAGCGCGGTGTCGTTCATCTTGGGTACCTGAATTCGTGAGGATTGAGGCGCGCGGAGGCGGCGCCTCCAGCAGTGTTCTGTCTGGCGGCGGCGCTGACCATGTACAGTTGCGCGGAAATCCGCTGAACAGTGGACAGTGGAGCGCCGCGCTGCGCAGCTTCATGCCGAATCCTATAATCGAACGCTTCCCCCGTTCTTGCCAGGAGCGCGCATGTCGCAATTCGCCGTGGACAATC
This sequence comes from Paraburkholderia sp. J41, assembly GCF_905220235.1. Classification (NCBI taxonomy): domain Bacteria; kingdom Pseudomonadati; phylum Pseudomonadota; class Betaproteobacteria; order Burkholderiales; family Burkholderiaceae; genus Paraburkholderia; species Paraburkholderia sp. J41. Next base: position 140,537 of record NZ_CAJMZE010000005.1, read on the forward strand.
CTTTCCTCGAAACCCTGGGCGTGAGCGTCGCGCAATGGCGCGAGGGCTATGCCGAGCTTGTGATGCCTATCGACGCCTCCAAGCTCAATCGGCAAGGCGTATTGCAAGGCGGCGCGATTGCGACGCTGCTCGACGCGGCCGCCGGTTACGCGGGACTGTTCGCGGAAGCGGGCCAGCCCGCGCGGCACGGCTTCACGCTTTCGCTGACGACGAATTATCTCGACAAGGGTCTGGGCCGCTTCGTGCGCGCAAAGGGCTTTCTGGAGCGCGGCGGCCGTTCGATCTTTTTTGCCCGCGCGGAGGCATGGGTCGACGACCGCGTGTTGATCGCGAGCGCGCAAGGCACGTTCAAGTATTCGCGACCGGCGGTCGATAGTTCGGCATCCTGACGTTTTATTGACCGATGAAATACCGGCGACGTTGCGTTATCGAGTCTTGTCGGTTGACGCTGGCTGTCCAAGGGATCGAGCGCCAACGGGAGCGCGATGTCGATTGGCTCTTGACGGAGCGAGCTTGACGAAACCTCGGGCAGCGCTCCTGTTCATGCCGCACGGCGTGCTCGAAATTGGTGCATGAGACGGCGGCGTTCCAGCCGGCAGTGTCATCGACACTTGCAGATTTAAGGCGATTTCCGCGAGCGGTGAGACGGCGGCGCAACAGCGCCGTTGGGATTCATGCCGGAATTTACGATCGCGATTTTTAGAAAACCTTGGGTGGCGTCGAAAATTGTCCTGTGATTTACCCAAAAAAAGAACGGGTTCGTGAAGAACGCGAGATGGGCTTATCACAATTTTTCCTCGTTCTCGTTTGTCTGAGAAATCTTAAAAATTGTCTAGACAAATCATGTATTTGGCGTAGTTGGTATTTAGGGTTTTCCCTGTTGTCGTCTCGAATTTCAAAATGATTTTCGCTTCGGTCTCTTTATTTTTAAGATGGTTGAAGATGCCGTGCTATTTTAAAAAATATTTTCGACTAAAACTAAAGAAACGATTAAGCGAAAAATTCGAATTGCATCTGGTTTCCAAAGCCCTTGACCCGTGTGGCTTGGCGCCGATCCGCCATCCCGCGCTCCCGACAATTTTCGTTTTTCAAGCATTATCAGGCGTCTCCAGGTGGGTAGATCAATTGACGCGCATCAGTATTTCCCGCGGCAAAGGGAAAAACCCTTGCTTGCATAGGAAATGGATTATTGATAGCATCCGCCGGTCGCTGATTTTGATCGGACCACCTTTCCGATTCGAAATGCAGTGAACGGGGCAGGCGGATCGCTTGCGCAACAGAATCTGTAACAGAGCAGATTCTCCGAACGCAGCCGCCTATCCAGGCGCTGATACACGCCGGGCCCCGTCACGTCTTTTTGATGCCCGTCGTGGTTGTTCTCCAAGGATTTTCATTGGGGCGCTGTTCGATTGCGCAGGTCATTCCGTCTGACCGGTTGACCCGAAAACAATCGAGGAGCTACTGATGAAGTTGTCCCGCCTTACCGCCGTTTCCGTGGCCGCCGCGCTGCTCGCATTTGGTGCAAGCGCGAACGCCGACACCGTGAAGATCGCCATTGCCGGCCCGTTCAGCGGTCCGGTCGCCCAGTACGGCGACATGGTCAAGGCGGGCGCGCTGACCGCGATCGAGCAGATCAACGCCGCTGGCGGTGTGAACGGCAACAAGCTCGAAGCCGTGCTGATGGACGATGCGTGCGAGCCGAAACAAGCCGTCGCCGTGGCGAACAAGATCGTTTCGCAACACATTCAGTTCGTGGTCGGTCACGTTTGCTCGGGCTCGACGATTCCCGCGTCGGACATCTACGAGAACGAAGGCGTCGTGATGGTCACGCCCTCGGCCACCGCGCCGCAACTGACGGAAGGCAAGAAGCGTCAGTTCATTTTCCGCACCATCGGCCGCGACGACCAGCAAGGCCCGGCTGCCGCTGCCTACATCATCAACAAGGTCAAGCCGAAGAAGGTTGCGATCCTGCACGACAAGCAGTCGTACGGTCAGGGCATCGCCACGTCGGTGAAGGCCGCGCTCGACAAGGCGCATATTCCCGTTGTCGTATTCGAAGGCATCAATGCCGGTGATTCGGACTACTCAGCAGTGGTCACGAAGCTGAAGTCGCAAGGCGTGGACTTCGTCTACTTCGGCGGCTATCACCCCGAAATGGGTCTGCTGATGCGGCAGTCGCGCGAACAAGGCGTGAAGGCCACGTTCATGGGACCGGAAGGCGTGGGCAACAAGGACGTCACGGCAATTGCCGGCCCGGCTTCGGAAGGCATGCTGGTCACGCTGCCCGCCGACTTCGCCGCCGACCCGGCCAACGCGAAGCTCGTGAAGGCATTCGCCGACGCCAAACGCGACGCCAACGGCCCGTTCCAGATGCCCGCCTATGCGGCCGTCGAAGTGATCGCGGACAGCATCAAGGGCGCAAAGAGCACCGACCCGACCAAGGTTGCCGCCTATCTGCACAAGAACGCGTTCAACACGCCGATCGGCAAGGTCGAGTACGACTCGCAGGGCGACCTGAAGTCGTTTCGCTTTGTCGTGTACACGTGGCACAAGGACGCCACCAAGACCGCCGCGAACTGATTTCGGCGCGCACGCCGCACGCCCCGCGCTGCGCGGGGCGTTTTCATGATCGTTTCATGAAGGTTGCGCGTGCAACGAAAGCTATGGGGAATTCTTTTGGGAAATCCCCCGGTTTCAAGGTCGCTTACCGGCTTCATCGCCGCGAGGCTTACGCATGAATGATTTTCTTCCGCAGTTCACCCAGCAGCTCGTCAACGGGCTCACGCTGGGCGCGATCTACGCGCTGATCGCCATCGGCTACACGATGGTCTACGGCATCATCGGCATGATCAATTTCGCTCACGGCGAGATCTATATGATCGGCGCTTACGTGGGCCTCGTCACGCTCACGGCGCTCGGCACTTCGGCGGGTTATCCGCTGCCGCTCGTGCTGGGCGCGGCGCTCGTCGTCTCGGTGCTCGTGACCGGGCTCTATGGTTTCGCGGTCGAGCGCGTCGCGTATCGCCCGCTGCGCGGCGGCCCGCGTCTCGTGCCGCTGATCTCCGCGATCGGCATGTCCATTTTCTTGCAGAACTACGTGCAGATCGGGCAGGGCGCGCGCGACGTGTCCGTGCCGATGCTCATTTCCGGCGCGATCGACTTCAACATGGGCGGCAACTTCGACGTGACGATTCCTTACGCGCGCATGCTGATCGTCGGCGTGACGCTCGTGCTGATGATCGCGCTCACGCTGTTCATTTCGCGCTCGCGCATGGGCCGCGCATGCCGCGCCTGCGCCGAGGACATGAAGATGGCCAATCTGCTCGGCATCGACACGAATCGCGTGATCTCGTTCACGTTCGTGCTTGGCGCGATGCTGGCGGCGGTGGGCGGCGTGCTGATCGGTCTTACGATCGGCAAGCTCAATCCGTATATCGGCTTCATCGCCGGCATCAAGGCGTTTACGGCGGCGGTGCTGGGCGGTATCGGCAGCATTCCGGGCGCGATGCTCGGCGGCGTGCTGCTCGGTCTCGCGGAAACGCTCGCTTCGGGCTATATGCCGGCGGAGTACAAGGACGTCGTGGCGTTCGGCCTGCTCGTGCTCGTGCTGCTGTTCCGTCCCACGGGTTTGCTCGGCAAGCCGGACGTCGAAAAGGTGTGAGGACGCAATGAGTCAATCCGTTTCCGTAAGCGCGCTCGCGCATCGCCCGGGTTCGTCGCAAACCGTGAAGGGCGCATTCGCCGCGGCCATCGCAACGATCATTCTCACCGCGCCGATTCTCGGCCTGCAACTCACGCTCGACGGTTATCAGGTCGTCTTGCAGCAGCACTGGCGTCCTGTCTGGATCGCGGCGGCCGTCGTGTTCGTGTTTCAGCTCGTCAAACCGCTCGTTGCGCGCGCAACGAGCGGCGTGCGGTTGCCGAAAGCGCCCGCGCTGGGTGCACGTCAGCAACGCATGGCGATCTGGGTGTTGCTCGCGTTCGGCGTGGTGTTTCCGCTGATGGGCTCGCGCGGCTCGATCGACGTTGCCACGCTCGCGCTCATCTACGTCATTCTCGGGCTGGGCCTGAATATCGTGGTGGGCTTCGCGGGTCTGCTCGACCTCGGTTATGTGGGTTTTTACGCGGTGGGCGGCTACACCTACGCGCTGCTCAACCAGTATTTCGGCTTCACGTTTTGGGAATGCTTGCCGCTGGCGGCGCTCGCGGCCGCAGCTTTCGGCTTCGTGCTGGGTTTCCCGGTGCTGCGTTTGCGCGGCGACTATCTTGCGATCGTCACGCTGGGCTTCGGCGAAATCATTCGTTTGCTGCTCAACAATCTCACGAGCATCACGGGCGGCCCCGACGGCATCTCGGGCATTCCGAAGCCCACGGTGTTCGGTTTCGAACTCGCGCGCCATGCGAGCGTGGAAGGCGCGAAGACGTTCAATGAACTGATCGGCATCGAGTACAACGGCGAGCACATGGTCATCTTCCTGTATTTGCTTGCGCTCGTGCTCGTGGCGTTCACGCTGTTCGTGACGAGCCGCCTGCTGCGCATGCCGATGGGCCGCGCATGGGAGGCGCTGCGCGAAGACGAAATCGCGTGCCGTTCGCTTGGGTTGAATCCCACTCGCATCAAGCTTTCGGCGTTCACGCTGGGCGCGTCGTTCGCGGGGCTGGCGGGTGCGTTCTTTGCGGCGCGGCAGGGTTTGGTGACGCCCGAGTCGTTCACGTTCATCGAGTCGGCGCTCATTCTGGCCGTGGTCGTGCTCGGCGGCATGGGCTCGCAACTGGGTGTCGTGCTCGCGGCCATTCTGTTGACGGTGTTGCCCGAAGTCGCGCGTGGCTTCGCGGAGTACCGCATGCTGATTTTCGGTCTGGTGATGGTGCTGATGATGATGTGGCGTCCGCAGGGCTTGTTGCCCGCAAGCCGTCCGCACGTGGAGTTGCCGCAATGAGCGCACAGGCATTGTTGGAAGTAGCGGGCTTGCAGATGCGCTTTGGCGGGCTGCTGGCCGTTGACGGTATTGATTTCGACGTGCGTTCGAACGAAGTGTTCGCCATCATCGGGCCGAACGGCGCGGGCAAGACCACGGTGTTCAACTGCGTGGGCGGCTTCTACAAGCCCACGGCCGGCGACATCGTGCTCGACGGTCACGCGATCGCGGGGCAAGCCAGTCACGAGGTCGCGCGTCGCGGTCTCGTGCGCACGTTCCAGAACATTCGTCTCTTCAAGCAGTTGACGGTGCTCGAAAATCTCATGGTCGCGCAGCACCTGAAGGTGAATCGCAACATACTGAGCGGCCTGCTGGCAACGCCCGCGTATCGCCGCGCCGAGCGCGCGGCGCTCGAACGCGCCGCGTACTGGCTCGAACGCGTGGGGCTGAAACAGGTCGCGAATCGCGAGGCGGGCACGTTGTCGTACGGGCATCAGCGCCGGCTCGAGATCGCGCGCTGCATGATTACCGATCCACGCCTGCTGATGCTCGACGAACCCGCGGCCGGTCTCAATCCGCAGGAAAAGATCGAATTGCAGCAGATGGTGGACGGCTTGCGCAACGAGTTCGGAATATCGGTACTCCTGATCGAACACGACATGAGTCTCGTGATGGGCGTTTCGGATCGCATTCTCGTGATGGAACACGGCAAGCCGATCATGACCGGCAAGCCTGGGGAAGTGCGCAACGACCCGCGCGTAATCAAAGCCTATCTCGGAGAGGACTGATGCTGAAGCTCGAACAGGTCCATACCCATTACGGCGCGGTGGAGGCGCTGGCGGGCGTGTCGATCGAAGTGAACAAGGGCGAGATCGTCACGCTGATCGGCAGCAACGGCGCCGGCAAGACCACGCTGATGATGACGGTGTGCGGCACGCCGCGCGCGTCGTCGGGGCGCGTGACGTTCGAGGGCGAGGACATCACGCGCACGCCCACGCACGAAATCATGCGCAAGGGCATGGCAATTTCGCCGGAAGGCCGCCGCGTGTTTCCGAGCCTCACGGTGCTCGAAAACCTGCAAATGGGCGGCTTTTTCGCCTCGCAACACGAGATCGAAGCCGGCATCGAGCATGTGTTTACGCTGTTTCCGCGTCTGAATCAGCGTGCGAAGCAGCGCGCGGGCACCATGTCGGGCGGCGAGCAGCAGATGCTCGCCATCGGCCGCGCGTTGATGAGCAAGCCGCGTTTGCTGCTGCTCGACGAACCCACGCTGGGTCTCGCACCGCTCGTGATCGCGCAGATCTTCGACATTATCCGCACGATTCGCGAAGAGGGCGTGACGGTGTTTCTCGTCGAGCAGAACGCGAACAAGGCACTGCACGTGGCCGATCGCGGCTACGTGCTCGAAACGGGGCGCGTCGTGCTGGCGGACAGCGCCGACAATCTGCTCGCGAACGACAACATCAAGCGCGCCTATCTGGGCGGTTGACGTTGGTACGACGATGAGTTCCTCGACCAAGGAACTTCTTGACGGCCTGCGCAGAATGTTTGCGCGGGCCGTTTCATTTTTTGAAGCGCGTTTTAAAAGCCCGATAACCTACATTCTGCTTTCGTTTTAAAGGTCTTTCATTCCGGTGAGCGCCTGTTCGGTATTCGTTGCGACGAATGCTTATTGGGTACTGGACAAGCGAGCCGCGCTCACGATAATTGAGCGTTTTGCGCATTTCGTCATGAGAGCGAAGGCGCGAGGCGGACCGCGGTCAGCCAGCGAAACCGGAGAGAGTTGGGATGTCTGATGAGTACGAAGTGCATGGGCCGCACGATCATGCGGTGGAACACGCCGCATCGGGTCATGGCGCGCACGGCGAGGGCGATGCGTTTCCCGGCCGCATGGCGGTCATGACGGCGATTCTTGCGTCGATTGGTGCGATATTTTCGTATCAAAGCGGCAACAGTGAAAATCTCGCGCTCTATTACAAGAACGAAGCGGCAATTCACAAGACCGAAGCCGCCAATCAATGGGCGTATTACCAGGCGAAAGGCGAGAAGCAGAATCTGGCCGAACTCGGCGCGGAACTCTCCGCGCTGGCGCCCAACGCGGACGCCGCGAAAGGCCGCTTCGCGAGCGAGGCGGAGCGTTATCGGCAGCAGAAGGAGCCGATTCGCGCGAAAGCCGAGGCGCTCGAAAAGACTGTCGAGGACGACGACGCGCGCAGCGAGAAGCTGCTGCACGGCCATCACCGTTGGGCGCAGGCCACGACGCTCATCCAGATTTCCATCGCGCTTACGGCGATTACGCTGCTCACGCGTCGCCGCTGGCTGTTCAGGACTTCGGTGGGCGCGGGTATTGTCGGCGTGGTACTGGGCGCAACGGCGTTCTTCGGCGGTTGATTTCGTCGCTGCGGCAAGGCTAGAACCGGCTTGAACCGGTTTTAACCGTACTTCAACCGCCGCATACGATGGCGGTCAGCAAGAGCGGCACGACCGAATGCACGGTTGCGTCGTTGTTTGCCTGGCGCAGGCGGGCGCGCACCGACTCGGCGGGCGCGCGCACGACCACGCCGTAAAGGGGCGCGGCGATTTCCTTACCGGCGCCGCGGCGAAACAGTGCGTCGTCGCGGTCGTAACCGAGCACCACGTAGACGGGAAAACCAAATGCGCTCAGGCGCGTGCCGTGTACCGGCCGAAAGGCGTTGACCGAATTCGCTTCCACGCGGCTCGGTTGCGGGTCGATCGACTTCTGCTCCATGAAAGACGCGACGAACGCATGCGGATTCGAATTGCAGTCGAATTGCGCGTCGGGCGGCGCTTCCTGAGCGTGCGCGTTTTGTGGCGCGAGCAAGACGGCGCATGCACTTGCCGCGCAGAACGCGAACGGAGCAAAAAAGCTGGCGAGAATTCGGCACATGATCATGGCTGCAAGTTCCAATGCCGCGAACGAACCGTTATGCCGGTTAGACATCAGGCGGTTCGATGCGTTCCAGGGTGGCGGCACGCGAATTGCTGGGATGTGCGCCGGCTCGCACATCCCGCCAACGGGCGCGAAGTGCGTCCCGGGGTTATAGCAATGACTTTGCCTGGCTCAGAATCTTGTCGCAGACCTGGCGCGTTGCGGCTTCCTTGAGGCCGCCGCCGGACAGATCGAGTCTGGAGCCGTTGCCGGCCGTGAGAATGCCGCTGGTGCCCTGCGTATAGCCGCTGTCGGTCGTATTGGCGCCGCCGGGCAGTTTGCTGAGCAGCGAGTCTTTCACGTTGCCGGCGCTGTTCGCATTCAGGTAATTGTTTTGAATGCAGTACTGAAGTACGCCGGTCACATTGCCAAGACTATTGGACGTGACCGATGCGCCGGACAGCGAACTGCCGAGGCCGCCCAGATTGCCTAGCGCGCCTTGCGCCGAGCCGCCGTTGCTGCCGCCCTGATTGAGCAGATTGCCGAGCTGGGCTTGCGCGGCGCCCCAGGGTGCAAGCAGTGCGAGCATGAGCGAAGCCATCGACGCGATGGCGATGCGTGGTGCGAAAGTTTGCATACACGAGTCTCCGTTGCGGTTGTGTGCTTTAACTATAGACGGATTCGATTTCTCGCCCGCGTTGCATGAGCGCGCGCAACGCGGTGGCGAAATGCGAAAAGCAGTGAGAATTTCGTGTGAACGATGCCGGGCGCATGCGTGCTTCATCGAGTTGTCACCTGTTGCGGGCACAACCTTAAAGGCGGCAAAAAAGCAGGTGCAACCTATCGAATTGACGCTTGACTCATGAACGGGTTTCGCTTCAACTGGTACTATTCGTATGAACTTGCGTGGCGGCGCAAGTCAGATTGACCGATGGCATGAATGGAGTGGTTACGAGGTCGCGGCGGAAGAAAAGCCCTTATCTACAGGGCTTTTACGCAATAATCGCGCCGTTTCAAGGTCAAGAGTGTTTCTAACCGTAACACTTATTACGGCCCTCCTCATCGGCTGGTTTCAGGTGGTATGCTTCCTGCACAATTTCTCCCTGCACGAGTGAGACCACGTTTATTGCGTCATTAGCGGGAATGCGCGCACTGCTCAAGTGCAGCCGGTAACGCAAATGAACACTTCATATAAGCATATGGTGCAACCGAGCAAGCCAACGCGGGCAGCAAGATCCGCGAGCGAATGCTCAGTCACAGCAGCCCCGGTCCGGCTGCGTGGAGAACAGCATGAACTTCGTAGAACTGAGCGACGACGAGTGGATGCAGGTGTCCTCGCTCGTATCCGATGAACCGCCAATCAGGCTAAACCGCCGCGGTCGCCCTCGTGCCGAACCGCGCGTCGTGGCGAATGCCGTGCTGTGGATTCTGACGACCGGCGAATCGTGGTCGCGTCTGCCCGCGCGCTATCCGTCCGGGCCAACGTGCCGCCGTCGTTTCGAGGAATGGCACATGAACGGCACACTGATCGAACTCGTGACGCTGCTCTCGCAGGGCGGGCGTCAGTTCGTCTATGTGCCCGAGCCGGCGCAGCCCGTGGTGCAAGCCGTTGCCGTGGCGCTGGAAGAGGTCGCGGAAGACGACGGCCAGCCGGCCGTCTACTGGAAGAGTCCCGAAGCGTGGCAAGCGCCCACGGCCGTTGCCTCGCTCGCCGAGATGCCGCTCGCGGGTCCGATCGAAAGTATGATGCGTCAGCTTGCCGGCGGCGAAGCGTCGGCGCCCGCCGTTGCCAAGCCCGCCGCTGCGGCTTCGGCTTCGGCGCACGCGTCGCGCGTGGCCGATGCGGCGCACGCGTCGCGCGTGGCCGATGCGGCACACGCGTCGCGCTTGAGCAAGCCGGCTTCGCGCGCCATGCCGCGCGAGGAGCGCATGGTGCCGCCCAATAGCGAACTGTCGCCGGGCGGCGCGACGCAAGTCACGGAATGGCGCGGCTTCGTGCTGAATCTCACGGTTCAGCCCGTGCGCAACCGCATGTTTCGCGCGGCGGTCGAGATCGTCAACGAGGAAGGTAAGCGCATGGAGCGCTCGGGCCTGATCGGGCCGCCGTTCCAGGACCGTGACGACGCGCGCGACTATGCTTTCAACTGGGCGCGCGAATGGATCGACCGCGAATGCCAGGCTGCGCCCGCTGCGAATGCGTCGCCGGCGTTGGCGCATGCCGTTCAGCAAACCGTTTCGCGCACGCAGCAGCACAATGGCGGCACGGCGCGCAACGACGGGTCGAATGCGATGGCGTCGCCCGTCGTTACGCGCACCGTGCCCACGCCCGCCAACATGCGTCTTGCGCCGATGCAACGCTACACCGCCACCGGCGCGTTGCTGGCGAGCGAAAGCCGCGACGCCAATGCCGCGTCTCCCGCCTCGGGTACTGCGGAACGCTACCCGTTCGGCGCGCGTTCGCGCCCGCATCCGGGCTAACGCGACCTCGTTTGTCTTGCGGTGGCCGCGCGCACGATGCGCGCAGCCGGCCTCTCTCAACGCTTCGATCACTGTCTGCCGTACTGGTCTTCCAGGCGCACGATGTCGTCTTCGCCGAGATACGAACCCGATTGCACCTCGATGATTTCGAGCGGCATCTTGCCCGGATTTTCCAGTCGATGCGCCACGCCGAGCGGGATATACGCTGATTCGTTCTCCGAAACGATAAAGCGTTCTTCGCCGCGCGTGACGAGCGCCGTGCCGCGCACGACGACCCAGTGTTCGGCGCGATGATGATGCATTTGCAGCGAAAGCCGCGCGCCCGGTTCCACGACGATGCGCTTCACCTGGAAACGCTCGCCGCTGTCCACGCTGTCGTAGTAGCCCCATGGGCGATGCACGAGCCGATGCGCGACGGCTTCCGTGCCGCGTTGCGCCTTGATGCGTTGGACGACCTTCTTCACGTCCTGCGCGCGCGAACGATCGGCCACGAGCACCGCATCGGCCGTTTCCACGACGACGAGGTTTTCCGTGCCCAGGCAGGCGACAAGGCGGCCGTCCGAATGGGCGAACGTATCGCTCGCGCCTTCGAACATCACGCGGCCTTGCGCGACATTTCCTTCGTCGTCCTTATCGGCGACCTGCCACACGGTGTCCCAGGAACCGAGATCGGTCCAGCCGGCCGACAACGGCACGACCACGCCGCTCGCCACGCTCGGGTCGCTCGATAGCGGTTCCATCACCGCGTAGTCGATGGAGTTGGACGGCGCGTTCGCGAACGCTTCGCGATCGACGCGGAAGAAGTCGCCGTCGTGCGTGCCCTGTTCGGTTGCCGCGGCACAGGCCGCATGAATGGCGGGCTGAAAGTGGCGAATCGCCTTGAGCCACGTCGACGCGCGCACGATGAAAATACCGCTGTTCCACCAATAGCGCTGCGAGGCAATGTACTGCTGCGCCAGTTCGAAATAGGGCTTTTCGACGAAACCGTTGAGACGCCGCGCGCCGTCCGGTTCCGTGCTCGCGAGCGGCTCGCCAACGTGAATGTAGCCGTAACCCACTTCGGGGCGCGTGGGCACGATGCCCATCGTCACGATCTGGCCATTGGCCGCGTGCCGCACGCCTTCGGCCACGGCGTTCTGAAATGCTTCGAGGTCGGCGAGCGCGTGGTCGGCGGGCATCACGACCAGAATGCCGTCGTCCTGCTCGGCCGCGACCGACATGGCCGCTATCGTGAGCGCAGGCGCCGTGTCGCGGCCCATCGGCTCGAGAATCAGGCGCGCGCGCTTGCCCGCGGCGCGAACCTGCTCCGCGGTGGTGAAACGATGTTCTTCGTTGCAAACGATCAGCAACTGCTCGGAGAGCGTGACGCGTTCGGCGAGCGCGTCGAGCCGTCCGGCGGTATTGGCCAGCAGCGACTGCTCGCCCACCAGGTTGATCATTTGCTTCGGATATTGCTCGCGCGACAATGGCCACAGCCGCGAGCCCGCGCCGCCCGCAAGCACGACAGGGCATACCTGCAACGTGCTGCGCGTTTCGGCTCGCGTCCGCGATGCTTGCGCCGACGCCGTTGCGGAACTCGTATCCGTCATCTCGTTCTCCTGAAAGGGTATCGGTGCTGCGATTTGTAGCATGCTTAAAATCGTCATAAATCGCGACGTAAAAAAGAAAACCGAAAATATTCGAATTAAATTGAATTCGTGGCGAGACGGCCACCAAATGCGAATAAAAAATCGAAGAAAAATTCATGGAAAGATCGCATTCGCTGCGGGGCGAACGCTGAAATACGCGGGAAACATGGGAAAAATGTTCCGGAATCCGGCGTCGCCACATCGGGAAATTGGCGCTTTCTCGGCAAACGTTGCCGAAAAAATAGGGAAATAAACACCCCGAAAGACGGGAAACATTTGGAGATACTTTTGAGCCTTGCCGCGCGAATTTTTATCGCGCTTTATTAGGGTTTATTCGGATCTGAATTAGCGGCACGATGCATCGGGCCGCGGCATTCCAATGCCATCAAAAGCGAAACGGCCATGGCGCGCAGCGCGTGGCCGCGATTCATTCTTTTAACCCGAGGTGCCGGACATGCTCAGCGTTCTAGCCAGAATCTTCGACGTTGCCGCCATTGCCGCTGGTGCGCTGCTCGCGGCTGCCTTGCACCATGGGCGGCCGGTGCCACTCACCGACGCTGAGAGCGTCGCGCTCGCGTTCAACTGCCTGCTCGCGATCTGGATGTTCCCCGCGTTCGGCATTTATCAATCGTGGCGCGGCAAATCGCTCTACGTGTTGTCCGCGCGGGTGTGCGTGGCATGGCTCGCGGTGGAGAGCACCGGCATTCTGCTGAGCTTCAGCGTTCACCGCGCCGACGCGCTCTCGCGCTTGTGGCTCGCGTACTGGGTGGTCGCTTCGGTTGCGTTCCTGATCGTCTCCAAGGGCATCGTACACATGGTGCTGCGTGGCATTCGGCGGGAAGGCTACAACCAGAAGGGCGTGGCCGTGGTGGGCGGCCCGCGTTACAACCGTTTCCTGATCGAGCAGATGCGCAGCCGTCCCGAAGCGGGCTTTCATCCCGCGCTCGTGTTCGATGAAGACAGCGACGGCGATGGCGCGGCGCAACTGGACGGCGTGCCCGTCGAGCGCAATCTGCCCGCAATGCTGGAATTCGTGCGCGAGCACGACGTGCGCGAATTGTGGCTTGCGTTGCCGATCACGAAGGAGCGCACGATTCATCGCATCGTCATGGCGTTGCGCAACGACTTCGTGAACATCCGCTTTATCCCCGACGTGCGCAGCCTGTCGTTTTTCAATCAGCCCGTGGTCGACTTGCTCGGCGTGCCGGCGATCAATCTCGCGGCTTCGCCGGTCACCGAATTGCACGTATTGCCCAAGCGCATATTCGATTTCGTGTTCGCGGGCGCCGTGTTGATCGCGCTCGCGCCGTTGCTCGCGGTGATCGCGCTCGCCATCAAGCTGACTTCGCGCGGCCCCGTGTTTTTCAAGCAGCGCCGCAAAGGCCTGGACGGCAACGAGTTCGAAATCTACAAGTTCCGCTCGATGAAGGTGCATGCGGAAGCGGCAGGCCAGATCACGCAGGCGCGCCGCAACGATCCGCGCATTACGCGCGTGGGCGCGTTCCTGCGCCGCACGAGTCTCGACGAGTTGCCGCAGTTCATCAACGTGCTCAAGGGCGAGATGTCGGTGGTCGGGCCGCGTCCGCACGCCATCGCTCACGACGACATCTACAAGGATCTCGTGCGCGGCTACATGGCGCGCTATCGCATCAAGCCGGGCATTACGGGTTGGGCGCAAGTCAACGGCTATCGCGGCGAAACCGATCGCGTGGAAAAGATGCGCGACCGCGTGCGCTTCGACCTGCACTACATGCAGCACTGGAGCTTCGCGCTGGATTTGCGCATCGTCGCGATGACGATGTGGAAGGGCTTCGCGGGCCAGAACGCATATTGACGCGAAGCCGCGCGCGACGCTTCGCACCAACGCAAGCAACCAATCACTTTTGAGGTGGGCATGAATCTGACGATCATTGGCAGCGGTTATGTGGGTCTCGTGACGGGCGCGTGTCTCGCCGACATCGGCAACGACGTGTTTTGCCTCGACGTCGATGCGCGCAAGATCGAGCTGCTCAATCAAGGCGTCGTGCCGATTCACGAGCCGGGCCTGCAAGAGATCATCGAGCGCAACCGTCGCGCGCGCCGTTTGACGTTTTCCACCGATGTGGAAGCCGCGGTCGCGCACGGCGACGTGCAGTTCATCGCCGTGGGCACGCCGCCCGACGAGGACGGTTCCGCCGATCTGCAATACGTGCTGGCGGCCGCGCGCAATATCGGCCGCTTCATGAACGGCTTCAAGGTTGTCGTCGACAAGTCGACGGTGCCGGTGGGCACGGCGTCGCTCGTGCAGGACGCGATTGCGTCCGAGTTGCGAAAGCGCGGCGAAAACCCCATGTTTTCGGTGGTGTCGAACCCGGAGTTCCTCAAGGAAGGCGCGGCCGTGGACGATTTCGCGCGGCCCGACCGCATCGTGATCGGCTGCAACGACGACGTGCCCGGCGAGCGCGCGAAAGAGGTGATGAAGCGCCTCTACGCGCCGTTCAACCGCAATCACGAGCGCACGCTCTACATGGACGTGCATTCGGCCGAATTCACCAAGTACGCGGCCAACGCCATGCTCGCCACGCGCATTTCGTTCATGAACGAGCTGGCGAATCTCGCGGACCGCGTAGGCGCCGACATCGAAGCGGTGCGACGCGGTATTGGTTCCGACCCGCGTATCGGCTACGACTTTCTCTATGCGGGCTGCGGCTACGGCGGCTCGTGCTTCCCGAAGGACGTCAAGGCATTGATGCGGACTGCTGAGGATTTTGGCGAGCCGCTGCAAATCCTGCGCGCCGTGGATGCCGTGAACGAAACGCAGAAGCAGGTGCTGGCGGACAAGATCGTCACGCGTTTCGGCTCCGATCTCACGGGCCGCACCTTCGGCGTCTGGGGGCTCGCGTTCAAGCCGAATACCGACGACATGCGCGAGGCGCCGAGCCGCGCATTGATTGCCGAACTGCTCTCGCGCGGCGCGCATGTGAAGGCTTACGATCCCGTCGCGACCGAAGAGGCAAAGCGCGTGATCGCGCTCGATCTCGCGGACGTGCCCGAGCAGCAGGCGCGTCTTGCCTTCGTACACGACGCGATGGAAGCGGCCAGCGGCGCCGACGCGGCCGTCGTGGTGACGGAATGGAAGGTGTTCAAGGCGCCCGACTTCGACGCGCTCAAGTCGCAGCTCAAGATGCCGATCGTGTTCGACGGACGCAATCTGTACGACCCGCTCGCGCTTCAGGAACTCGGCATCGAATATCACGCCGTGGGCCGCGCGAGCGCCACCATCGACGGCCGCGCGCGCAGGGAAGCCCCAACGCGGGCGCTGGTCTGAGCGCGCGCCAATCGCGGTTTTCCTGGGAGTCCGAATCATGATCAAGGACGTGCTGATTGTCTGCCGCGCCAATGTCTGCCGGTCGCCGGCGGCGGAGCAGCTATTTCGCGCGCGCCTTCAGGAGCACGCGGCATCGGGCAATGGATCGTTTCACTCGGCGGGCCTGCGCGCGCGCGATGGCGAAGACATGGACCCCGTGATGCAACGCTTGCTCGAGGAACGCGGCGTGCAGGTGGGCGGGCACCGCTCGCGCCGGCTCACGAGCCGCCTCGTGCGCGCCGCGGATCTCGTGCTCGTCACGGAGCGTAGACAGGTGCCCGAGGTCGAGCGTATCGAGCCGACCGCGCGCGGCAAGGTCTACGCGCTCGGGAACTGGGAGAACTCGGACGTGATCGACCCGCATGGCCTCGACGAGGACATGTATCGAGAGAGTCTTGAGTTGATGGATCGACTGGTAAAGGGATGGCTGAGCCGAATATGCCAATGAACAAACTGAAACTGACGGCCGTGGTCGCCTTGAGCGCCTTCGTTTCCGCGTGCGCCACGGCGCCCGGCAACTATCTCGACACTTCCAGCCTCAAGGAGGAGCCGAGCAACCAGCCGCAGCAGCAATACAACGTGCATCTGATCGACGCGCAACTCGTGATGCAGCAGGCACAGGCGGCCGCGGCCGCGCAGAGGCAGGACCTGCCGCCGTCGAAGTACGCGAGCGCGGCCAACTACGTCTATCACATCGCGCCCCAGGACATTCTGGGCGTGACGGTGTACGACCACCCCGAGCTTTCGACGCCGCAGGGCTCGACGTTCTCGACGGGCGGCAACACCACGCAAACGGTCGGCCAGGCGCTCACGCAGCCCTATACGAGCGCGCTGCCGGGCCAGGCCGATCCGTATGGCCAGACGGTTGCCGCCGACGGCACGATTTACTTTCCGTTCGTGGGCCGTATTCGCGCGGCCGGCAAAACGCCGGGTCAATTGCGCGATCAACTCGCGGCGGGCCTCGGCCCGTACGTGAAAAATCCGCAGGTGGACGTGCGCATTCTTGCGTATCGCAGCCAAAAGATTCAGGTGACGGGCGACGTAAAGACGCCGGGACCGCTCGCGATGAGCGACGTGCCGCTCACGCTCGTGGACGCCATCACGCGTTCGGGCGGCACGACCGATAACGCCGACATCAATCGCGTGCGCCTCACGCGCAACGGCAAGCTGTACGTGCTCGACGCGAACCGCATGCTCGACTCCGGCGACGCGACGCAAAACGTCATGCTGCAAGACGGCGACATCATCAACGTGCCCGACCGTTCGGACAGCAGGGTGTTCGTGATGGGCGAAGTGAAGACGCCGATGCAGACCGGCCTCATTCGCGGCAAGCTCACGATCGCCGATGCGCTCACGCAAGCGGGCGGCATTCTGGATACGGATGCGAACCCGCGTCAAATCTTCGTGATGCGCGGCATGAAGGACAACCCCACGCAGCCCGATATTTATCGCCTCGACATGACCAAGCCCGACGCGATCATGCTTTCGTCGCAATTCCAGCTACAGCCGCTGGATGTGGTGTACGTGGGCACGGCCGCATCGACGACCTTCAACCGCGTGTTGCAGCAGGTGCTGCCGACCATCCAGACCGTCTTCTATCTGAAGCAGATCACGCGCTGAACGAGCGTTTCCGGCATTCGGCGAAGACGACGGAGCAACACCTAGAAAGGATCGAAACGTGAGCACACAAGCGAACAGTTACGCGGCCACGGCCGGCCGCACCGAGGAAGAGGACGTCGTTCTCGGCCAGTTGCTGCGCGTCATCATCGACGACATCGTCTGGTTGATCGCGATCGCGGCGGCGGTCATCGCCATGGCCGTGTTCTACTGCTATGTCGCGAAACCGACCTACACGGCCGACACGCAAGTGCGTGTGGAACCTTCCGACTATACGTCGCAGGCGCTCACGCAAACGCAATCGGGCGCGAACATCAACAACGGGTCGTCGGCCGGAAGCTTGCCCACCGACGCCGAAATCCAGATGATCAAGAGCCGCAGCGTGGTGGAGCCGGTTGTTAAGGAGTTCAAACTGAACTTCTCGGTGGCGCCGGTCACGCTGCCGGTGCTGGGCAGCCTGGCGGCGCGGCTCGCGACGCCGGGCACGCCATCGCGCCCGTGGCTCGGTCTTTCCAGCTATGCGTGGGGCGGCGAAGTCGTCAACGTCGATTCGGTCGAAGTCACGCCCGCGCTCGAAGGCAGGAAGCTCACGCTGACGGCGCTCGACAACAATCGCTACGTGATTTCGGGCCCCGACGGCGGGCGCTTGCTCGAAGGCGCGGTCGGCCAAACGGCGCAAGGCGGCGGTGTTTCGATACTCGTGAGCCAACTCACGGCGCGCCCGGGCACGCGCTTCACGGTCGTGCGCATGAACGACCTCGACGCGATCAGCGCGTTCCAGAACGCCATTCAGGTGCAGGAGCAGGGCAAGCAAACCGGCATCATCGACATCTCGCTCGAAGACACCGACCCCACGCGTGCGGCGATGGTGGCGAACGCCGTGGCGCAGTCGTATTTGCGCGAACACGTGGCAACGAAGCAGGCCGACGCGAGCAAGATGCTCGACTTCTTGCGCAGCGAACAGCCGCGCCTGAAGTCCGACCTCGAAAACGCGGAAGCCGCGCTCACGGCATACCAAAGCAAGTCCGGCTCGATCAATGCCAGCGACGAAGCGAAGATTTATCTGGACGGCAGCGTGCAGTACGAGCAGCAGATTTCGGCGCTGCAATTGCAGATCGCTTCGTTGCAGCAGCGCTTTGGGGACCAGCATCCGGTGCTGATCGCTGCGCGCCAGCAGCTTGCGCAATTGCAAAGCGAACGCGCGAAGTACGACACGAAGTTCCGCAATTTGCCCGCGACCGAAGTGAAGGCCGTGCAGCTTCAGCGCGACGCGAAAGTGGCCGAGGACATTTACGTGCTGCTGCTCAATCGTATTCAGGAGCTTTCGGTTCAGCGCGTGGGTACGGGCGGCAACGTGCATATCGTCGATCCCGCGCTGCGCCCCGGCAAGCCCTCGAAGCCGAAGAAGCTGCTGATCGTGTCGGCCGCTTCGCTGCTCGGTCTGATTCTGGGCACGGGTTTCGTGTTGATGCGCCGTAACATGTTCAAGGGCATTGTCGATCCCGACCAGATCGAGCGCTCGTTCCAGCTTCCCGTGTTTGGCCTCGTGCCGCTCTCGCAAGAGCAAACGTTGCTCGAAAAGCGCGGCCCGGTGCGCGGCGGCGCGCGCACGCGCGACGTGCTTGCCAACGCGCGGCCGAAGGACCTCACGGTGGAAAGCCTGCGCAGCCTGCGCACGTCGCTGCAATTCAGCGTGATGGACGCGCGCAATCGTGTCGTTGTCCTTACGGGTTCGGTTCCCGGCGTCGGCAAGAGTTTTCTCACGGCGAATCTCGCGGTCTTGCTTGCCACCTCGGGCAAGCGCGTGTTGATGATCGACGGCGATATGCGTCGCGGCGCGCTGGAGCGTTATCTCGGCGGGCCGCAGGAAAACGGCTTTTCCGAACTGCTTTCGGGGCAAATCTCACTGGACGAGGCGATTCGCGCCACCGAAGTGGACAACCTGCACTTCATCTCGTGCGGCCGCCGTCCGCCCAACCCCTCCGAGCTGTTGATGTCGCCGCGGCTCGCTCAGTACCTCGAAGGCTTGTCGGCGCGCTACGACGTGCTGCTCATCGACACGCCGCCCGTGCTGGCCGTGACGGATGCCGCGATCATCGGCGGCCATGCCGGATCGACGTTCCTCGTGCTGCGCTCGGGCATGCACTCCGAAGGCGAGATCGCCGACACCATGAAGCGCTTGCGTAACGCGGGCGTGCGCGTGCAGGGCGGCATTTTCAACGGCGTGCCGGTGCGGGCGCGCGGCAGTTACGGCTACGGCTATTCCGCGGTTCAGGAATACCTGAGCACTTGACGCAGCGAAGGGGAGCGAAAGATGAGAGTGACCGTGCTCGTGCCGACGTATCGGCGTCCTGAAGATTTGTCGCGCTGTCTTTCTGCGTTGCTGCGCCAGGAGCGTGCGCCGCAGGAGATCGTGGTGGTCGCGCGCGCCGACGACGAAGCGACGCATGCGTGCCTCGCCGATCACGTCACGCCGCGCGTGCTCAACGTCAAGGTGGCCATCGTCGACGAACCCGGCCAGGTGGCCGCGCTCAATCGCGGCATCGACGCCGCTACGGGCGACGTCATCTCGATCACCGACGACGACGCCGCGCCGCGCGCCGACTGGGTGGCGCGCATTGCGGCTGCTTTCGAAGCCGACCCGCAGCTTGGCGCACTGGGCGGGCGCGATTGGGTGCATGAAGACGGACGCGTGCTAGACGGCGAGCGCGCACTCGTCGGCAAGCTGCAACCCTCGGGCCGTATCATCGGCAATCACCATCTTGGCGTTGGCGGCGCGCGCGAAGTGGACCTGCTCAAAGGCGCGAACATGAGCTACCGGCGTGAGGCGATTGGCGACTTGCGTTTCGACCGGCGTTTGCGCGGCTCCGGCGCGCAAACGCACAATGACATGGCGTTCAGCATGAGCGTGAAGCGTGCGGGCTGGAAGCTGCTTTACGACCCGCTCGTGGCCGTCGATCATTTTCCCGCGCCGCGTCCCGGCGAAGATCCGCGCAATGCCCAAACGCTGGCTTCAATTCGCAACGCGGCGTTCAACCTGCATCTGATCTTGCTGGGCCATCTTTCTCCGCTGCACCGCCAGGTGGCGTGGTGGTGGTATGCGCTGGTCGGCACGCGCGTGTATCCGGGCGTGGTGCATACCGCGTTGAGCGCATTGCGCGGCGGTTCGGCGGGCGCGGCGTTCGCACGTTGGCGCGCCGTGCGCGGCGGCGCGCGTGAAGCGCGCCGCGCCATGACCGCGTTGGCGTGACCGCTTGCGTTGGCCCACGATTACACGGAGGACCCCGAATGAGCAGTACGTATGTCCACGTCCATCTGTTTTACGGCGCCGACCCGCGCCGTTATCGCAAGGGCGAAAATATCGGCAGCCTGTACGGCTATCACCACGCGGAATCCGCGGAATTCGCCCTCGATTTCGCGAAGGATTCGCGCGAGATCGCGCCGGTGCGTTTCGCGCGGCGCGCGCTGAAAGCGGCGCTCGGTTTCGACCTGATTCATGCGTGGCGCAATCGCCGCGCTATTTTGGACTCCGATGTAATCTGGACGCATACGGAGCAGGAGCATCTGGCCGTTGCGCTCGTTTTGCTGATGCTGGCGAAGAAGGGCGGTCGGCGCCCGCTGCTGCTTGCGCAAAGCGTATGGCTGCTCGATCGCTGGCAGGGCTACGGCAGCGTGCGGCGCGCGTTGTATCGGCGTTTGCTGGCGCGTGCCGATCTGCTCACGACGCTTGCCAGCGAGAATGCCGCGCTGTGCCGTGAATATTTCGGCCGCGAGGCGCGCCATGTGTTCTACGGTCTCAATACGAACGACTTTCCGTTGTGCCCGCCTTCGCACTGGAAGCCGAATGCGCCGGTGCGCGTGGCGGCCATCGGCAACGATCGCGACCGCGACTGGAGCACGCTCGTGAGCGCGCTGGGCAACGACGCGCGCTACCAGGTGCGGATCGCCACACGTCGGCACATGCCGGCGTCGACGCGCGCGGCGAATGTGGAGATCGTGCGCGTATCGGGCATTCAGCAACAACATGCGCTTTACGATTGGGCCGATATCGTCGTCGTGCCGCTGCGCCCCAACTCGCACGCTTCGGGCATCACCGTGATGCTGGAAGCGGCTGCGCTCGGCAAGCCGATGATCGCGACAAAAGTGGGCGCGCTCGAAGATTACTTCGACGAAAAAGCCGCGAGCTATGTCGAACCATTCAACCCGCAACAGCTGCGCGAGGCTGTGGATGCGCTCGTGGCCGATCCGGCGCGTGCGCTCGAACAGGCGCGCGAGGCATGCGAACAACTGCGCACGCGCGATCTGACGACAGAGCACTTCGCGCGGCAGCATGCCCAGCTCACGCGCGAAATGCTGCACGAGCGCGATGCGCGCCTGGATACCGCGACGGCGAGCGCGCCGCGCGAGCCCGGCGTGGCCGCGCGCGGGATGTGATCATGCGCGTGTCCTCCGCCTGGGCGCCGGCGCCTTCCGTTCCGCCGCCACCGCCGCCGCAAGCACCGAGCGCGCCGCGCGCGCCAGGCGCACCACGCTCGGGCCTGCGCCGCGCGCTCGGCCGCGATACGCTGCCGCCGCTCGCACTGTGGGTTATCACCGCGCTGTTGATCGGCGCGCATCAAGGCACGGTGCTGACGTTGCTGTTTCCCGTGCTTTCGATTGCGACCGGCATGTGGCTGTATTTCGTCAATCCCGTGCGTTATGTGGGTTTCATGTGGTGGCTCTGGTTTCTGAGTCCCGAAGTGCGCCGTCTTGCCGATTACGGCAAGGGCGCCTTTACGCCCACGAGTCTGATTCAAGTCGCACCGCTGGCCGTGACGATGATCAGCGGCATTTCGCTGCTGCGCTATTACCCGCTTCTCGCGCAGCGTCGCGGTTTGCCGCTGCTGCTCGCGCTGCTCGGCATTGCGTATGCGTTCGTGGTGGGCGTGATGTCGTCGGGGCCGGCGGCTGCCGTCTACGATCTCGCGAACTGGGTGTATCCGCTGCTCATCGGCTTTCATATCATGGTGCTCACGCGCCAGTATCCCGAGTGCCGGGCCACGATCGTCAACACGTTTATTTACGGCATGCTCGTGATGGGCGCATACGGTCTCGTGCAGTTCTTCATCATGCCGCCGTGGGACGCCATGTGGATGATCGGCTCGGACATGAACTCGCAAGGCGACCCCGTTCCGCTCGGCGTGCGCGTATTCAGCACGATGAATTCGTCGGGGCCGTTCGCGTTCGCGATGATGGGCGCGATGGTGCTTGTGATGGCCGCGCAGCATCGCGTTCGTTGGGTTGCGGCGGCGTTCGGCTTCTTTTCCTTCGCGCTTTCGCTCGTGCGTTCGACATGGGGCGGTTGGGCCATTGCCATGGTGATTCAATTGATGAAGTCGAGCAATCGCGTGCGTGTGCGCATTATCGTGAGCGCAATCGTGCTTGCGGGTATCTGCGTGCCGTTGCTGACGTTCGGTCCCGTTGCGGATCGCATGCAGCAGCGCTTGAATACGCTCGTCAATCTCAGCGACGACCAGAGCTATGAAGCGCGTAACCAGTTCTATGCCGATTTCGCCAAGACCGCATTCACCGACGTGACGGGCGAAGGCTTGGGCGCGACGGGCGCGTCGACGAAATTATCGAGCGGCAACGGCGAACTCGGCAAATACGGCAGTTTCGACAGCGGCGTGATGAACATTCCGTTCGTGCTCGGCTGGCCCGGCACGCTGCTGTATATGTCGGGCGTGCTGTGGCTGCTGGTTCGCGCGGTGCGCGTATCGCTGCGGATGCAGGACGACCGCTACGTTTGCGCGTGCCTGAGCTTATCGGTGTCGATTTTCGCCATGCTCGTGTTCACGAATTCGCTCGTTGGAACGGGCGGCTTGCTGCTCTTTTCGAGCGTATTTTCCATTCTCAGCGCGGGGCACTGGCGCAAGCTTTCGAGCCAGCCTGCCTTTACCACGGAGGTCTCCGATTGAGAGTCGCGATCGTCACGCATGTGGTGCGCCACAACGACGGCCAGGGGCGCGTCAATCATGAAATCGCGCGCGCCGCGCTCGACGAAGGTTTCGAGGTTACGCTGGTCGCCTCGCACGTTGCGCCCGAATTGCTCGCGCATCCCAAGGTGAAATGGGTGCGCGTGCAACCGTCGCGGTTCTGGCCGACCAACTTGCTGCGCCAACAGGTGTTCGCGCTAAAGAGTGCGCTGTGGCTGCGCGGCCATCGCAGCGAATACGACGTATTGCACGTGAACGGCTTCATTACGTGGGCGCACGCCGACGTCAACACGGCGCATTTCGTTCACGGCGGTTGGGCGCGGAGCCAGTATTACCCGTTCGGGCTGACGCGCGGCGTGTGGTCGGCGTATCAATTCGTTTATACGCGTGCGAACGCGGTATTGGAGCGCTGGGCGTATCGGCGTTCGCGCGTGATCGCGGCCGTGTCGCGCAAGGTGGCGGACGAAATTCGCGCTTCGGGCGGCGATCCGGTCGAACGCCTGGACGTGATTTACAACGGCGTGGATACGCGCGGTTTCGCCTCGGCCAGCGCGGATCGTGAAAAATTCAAGTTGCCTGAGGACGCTTTTCTGCTGCTTTTCGTGGGCGATTTGCGTACGCCGCGCAAGAACCTCGGCACCGTGCTCCATGCCATGAAGCAGATGCCGGAGCATGTGCAACTCGCGGTGGCCGGGTATTTGCCCGGCAGCCCGTACCCTGAACTCGCGCGCGAACTGGGCATCGAGAATCGCGTGCATTTTCTCGGCCTCGTGCGCGAAATGCCGGTGCTGATGCGCTCCGTCGACACCTACGTATTTCCTTCGCGGTACGAAGCAATGAGCCTTTCGCTGCTCGAAGCAATGGCCGCTGGTTTGCCCGTCGTCACCGCGCGCACGGCGGGCGGCGCCGAAGTCATCACGCCGCAATGCGGCATCGTGCTCGAAGATCCCGACGACGGCACCGCGCTCGCCCATGCCGTAGTGGCGCTCGCGAGCGACAAGGTGCGCCGTCTCGCCATGGGCGAGGCCGCTGCCGAACTCGCAACGCAATTCGGCTGGGCGCGCATGGCCGCGCAATATATCGCGCTTTATCGGCAACTGGCCGGTGACGCGAGCGAAGCGTTGCGCCGCGAAGAGTCCGCATTGCCCGCGGGCACGTTGCCCGGCGCTCGATCGTTGCGATCACTGCAATCGCTGCACACGCCAACTACCCCTGAATAACCGCATTCATGCAGAACAAGGACACGCGATGACCACACAATCCATCCAATCGCTACAGATCGGCATGCACTGGTTCCCCGAACGCGCGGGCGGCCTCGATCGCATGTATTACTCGCTCGTGGGCGCGCTGCCCGGCGCGGGCGTGCAAGTGCGCGGCGTCGTTGCCGGTTCGCACAAGGTGGCGGTGGACAGCAAGGGAGCGATCAACGGCTTCGGCTCGGCTTCGCGCTCGTTGCCTTTCCGTCTCATGGATGCGCGCCGCGCATTGCGCCACGAAATCACGCGTCATCGTCCCGATGTGATTTCCTCGCACTTCGCGCTTTATACGTTCCCCGGTCTCGACGTTACGCGCGGCATTCCGCAGGTCTCGCATTTTCAGGGGCCGTGGGCGGACGAAAGCCTCGTTGAAGGCGCGGCCACGTTGAGCCAGCGTATCAAGCATTCGCTCGAACAGTCGGTGTACGAGCGGTCGTCGCGGCTCATCGTGCTTTCGAAGGCGTTCGGCGACATTCTCACGAAGCGCTATGGCATTTCGCCGGAGCGCGTGCGCATTGTGCCGGGTTGCGTGGATACCGCGCATTTCGACCCGGAATGCAGCGCCGCCGAAGCACGCATGAAGCTGCAATTGCCGCAGGGTCGTCCTATCGTGCTGGCCGTGCGCCGGCTCGTGCGCCGCATGGGACTCGAAGACTTGATCGACGCGATCAAGACCGTGAAGACGAGTCATCCCGACGTGCTGTTGTTGATCGCCGGACGCGGGCGTCTGGAAACGGAATTGCAGCAACGTATCGACGAAGCCGGCCTCGGCAACAACGTAAAGCTGCTGGGTTTCGTGCCCGACGCGCACTTGCCCGCGCTCTATCGCGCCGCTAACTTGAGCGTGGTGCCCACGGTCGCGTTGGAAGGTTTCGGGCTGATTACGGTCGAATCGCTTTCCGCGGGCACGCCCGTGCTCGTCACGCCGGTGGGCGGGTTGCCCGAAGCGGTGGCGGGGCTCTCGCCGGATCTCGTGCTGCCCACGACAGGCGCCGATGCCATTGCCGACGGCATAGTCGGCGCGCTTTCGGGCCGCATCAAGATGCCTGACGAAGCTGCGTGCAAGGCGTACGCGCGAACGCATTTCGATAACGCCGTCATTGCCAGGCGCGTGGCGGGCGTGTACGCGGAAGCCATTGCCGCCGCGCATTGAGTGAATTTTTGGCGCTTTAAAAAGCGAAACGCCGCTCGTTAAAGAGCGGCGTTTCGAGAGAAAACAGAGCGTTGATGAGAAGAAAGGCGCGCGCCTTATTGCGCCTCCTTAACGCGTTTCCTTATTGCGTTTCGGGCTGACGTTCGCGGGCTTCATCGTACATCCAACGCAACGTGTCCTCGAGTCGTTTGCGCGTGCTGTCACCGATAATCGAACGCAACTTCGCATTCGAGCCAATGAGTTGACGCACTTCATTCGCGCGCACGAAACGGGGATCGACATGGACTTCGATGTCGTAGCCCGCGATGCGCGAAAGAATGTCGAGCAACGCGCCAAGCGTGTGACCCACGCCCGAGCACACGTTGACGGTCGCGCCGCGCGGCGCCGCTTCGATGAGCCTGGCGTAGCTGTCCACAACGTCGCGAACGTCGGAAAAGTCGCGCGCGACGTGAATGTTGCCGAGCGAGATGCGCTCCTCGCCGCGCGCGTAATGTTCGACGATCTTGGGAATCAGAAAGTCGGCGGTCTGGCCCACGCCCGTATAGTTGAACGGCCGCGCAACGACGATCGGCAGCGCGTTGTCCCAGCGTTTCGCGACGTATTCCATCGCGAGCTTGCTGACCGCGTAATCGTTGGCGGGTTGCGGAGCGACCGTTTCGTCGATCACGCCGTTCGTAGCGTTGCCATACACGTTGGCGCTGCTCGCGAGCAGCACGGCGCGCGGCTTCTTGCGTTGACGCGCGAGCGCGTCGAGCAGGTTGCGCGTGCCGACCACGTTGACGACATAAGTCCGCGCCACGTCGCTGCTCGCGACGTGGGCCACGGCAGCGAGATGCACGACCACATCGGGCTGGGCGGTTTCGACCGCATGTGCGAGCGCCTGCGTGTCGAGCAGATCCGCATTGAGCGGCGTCACGCCGTCGGGCACGCGTTCGTTGTCGCGCACCGTGCCCCAGACGTGATAGCCGTCCGCTGCAAGGCGTTTGGCCATGTAGCGCCCGGTGAAGCCGCCGACGCCCGTAATGAGCGCGTGCGGCCGCGTGGTATCAGAACGTGTCATGGCGTTCGTTGCGTGCGAGGTCGGCGGTGACCATCATCTGGCAAAGTTGTTCGAGCGACGTTTGCGGGTGCCAGCCGAGTTTGTCCCGCGCTTTCGCGGCGTCGCCAATCAGCAGATCGACTTCGGCGGGACGATAGAAGCGCGGGCTCACGGCCACGAGCTTGCGGCCGGTGGCCACGCAAATGCCGGTTTCGCGTTCGCCCTTGCCGGACCATTCGAGCTGAAAACCCGCTGCGGAAAAGGCCATTTTCACGAAGTCGCGCACGGTCTCGGTGCGGCCGGTGGCGAGCACGTAAGTGTCGGGCGAATCGGCTTGCAGCATGCGCCACATGCCTTCCACATATTCGGAGGCATAGCCCCAGTCGCGCTTGGCGTCCATGTTGCCGAGTTCGAGCATGGCCTGCTTGCCGAGCTTGATCTTGGCGACGGCGTCGGTGATCTTGCGGGTCACGAATTCGCGGCCGCGCAGCGGGGATTCGTGATTGAAGAGAATGCCGCTCGTCGCGAAGATGCCATAAGACTCGCGATAATTCACCGTCGACCAGTGCGCAAACAGCTTCGCGATGCCATAAGGGCTGCGCGGATAGAACGCCGTATCCTCGCATTGCGGAACGGCCTGCACCTTGCCGAACATTTCGGAGGTCGAAGCTTGATAAAAGCGCATGCGCGGATTCACCACGCGAATCGCCTCAAGCAGATTCAATGCGCCAATGCCGGTCACTTCGGCGGTGGTGACGGGCTGATCGAACGACACGCCCACGAAGCTTTGCGCGGCGAGGTTGTACACCTCTTGCGCTTGCGATCGTTCGACGAGACGCATGGTCGAGCCCGCGTCGGTGAGATCGTGCTCCACGAGTTCGAGCGAGGGATGATCGAGAATCCCGAGTTCGCTCATGCGCCAGAAGTTGACTGAACTGGTGCGGCGATACGTGCCGGTGACGTGATAGCCCTTGTCGAGCAGCAGGCGCGTGAGGTACGCACCGTCCTGGCCGGAAACGCCGGTGATGATCGCTTTGCGTCGTTCGTTCATATGATGTGCCTTTGAAGTAGCGAGCGGGATGAGGGAATCACGATTGCGGGCTGGTCGAACTCACGCGCGCGCCGAGTTGCGCGGGTGCCGCGAGTGGGGCGCGGCGCGGGCCGCGCGTAAGGCGTCGCTCGAACAGGAACCAGCTCGCGCTTGCATAGGCGAGCGTGAGTGCGAGCGCGATGCCTGCGCTGGGCAGCCGGCTGAAATGCGGCCACACGGCATAGAGGATCGTGAGGTGAATGAGGTAGATCGTGTAGCTGATAGTGCCCACATACACGAGTACGGGATGAGACAGCACGCGCCGCACGATGCCTTTCGATTGCAATGCATAGATCACGGCGGAAGTGCAGAGCACGAGTGAAATGCTGTAAAGCAGTGCATTCGAAAGCGGCGTGTTCATGCCGCGAAAGCGCGGATAGTGCAAATGAAGCCACGCGAGCGCGGCGAGCGCCGCGAAGAATAAAACAGCCGCCGGAATCTTGAAGCGTTCGAGTGCGTTGCGGTCGTTGCGCACGAGCACCGCGAGTAATGCGCCCGACGCAAGCAGATCCATGCGGAACGGCATGAGGTAGTAGATCGGCCAATAGGTGTCGAACCACGGCGTTGCAATAGCGCGCAATACGGGCGTGATAACGATGAGCGCGGCCGCCACGATGGCGAGCCAGCGGCGCGGCAGCAGCAACACCACGAAAGGCCAGACGATATAGAACTGCTCCTCCACGGCAAGCGACCACAAGATGTTCAAGCTGTCATGGCCGCTTTGTCCGAGCGCGTCGCCGATGTTGGTGGCAAAGAATGCGTACCACGGCCAGTAATGCGCCCAGCCAAAGCCGAACAGCAGCGACGACACCGCGAGCAGCAGCACATACGGCGGCAGAATCCGGCGCACGCGCCGCGCATAGAAGTAACTGAAATAGGACTGCCCACGCGCCTTGCGTTCGAGCAGGATGCCCGTGATCAAAAAGCCGCTCAGCACGAAAAACAGGTCCACGCCCATCCATAGCGGCGCGCGCAACGCATGTTGCGCGAACACGGCGAGCACGGCAATCGCACGCAAGCCGTCGAGCTGGACGATGCGGTGAGAGTGGTCGGCGGAGCTAATGGGTCGGTCAACGGTCATCGGTCATCCGGTTGTGGTGCATGCGCAGTGCAAATCATTCTAGAAAGAATTAATTGATCAAAAGCCATTCAAAAAGCCGAAATATATCGGTGTGGGGATTTCGCAATGAATAGACATTGAATACGGAATTTACAAAGTGATACGTCGTTTCCAGGCGGCGCGGGATCAGCCTGAGCGCGCGCAGACGGCCTTGCAGGCGCACTCATGTATTTATTTCCTCATGCCAAAAATGCCAGTACGAATGACTGAATTTTTTTGAATTATTTTCGGTTTTTAGCGGTGATTTTTCACGCGGTTTGTACGGCATGATCCCGGCAGATTGCCGTCACCTGACCGGAGGAATTCGCCTTGCCGACGAAGTTGCCACGGCCCCTGCCATTTAAAAGCCGCACGCGTGCCGAACGCCGCTTGTCCAGAACGCTGGCGCTCGTCGCGATTTGCGCGTACGTGTGTACGTCGTCGGTGCAGACGATTGCCGCGCCGCAATTGCAAGTGACGACTTCGTGGATCGGCAATACGTATGGGTACGGCCAAGGCACGTGGATGCAGATCAACGTGACCGCGATTGCCGTCACGCCCGAAGGCAAGGTGTTCACGAATGCGCCGTGGGACGAAAGCGGCGCGGAGATCAGCGCGTATCAGGACGGCAAGCCGCTTGGCTTCGCGGGCGGCACGCATGGTTGGGGCGGCGCGGGCGGCAATGCCGTGGCGGTGAACCGTCACTACCTGTATGCGGCCGTGGGCGTGGGCAATGAAAAGGGGCATCTCGTCGGCAACGGCATCTGGCCGGAGAAGGGGCGCCAGTGGTTCGGCGTCACGCGCAGGCCGCTCGACGAACCCAAGCGTGCTGCGGCGTTTCAGGCGTCTCCCGATCCGCTGAATCCCCATGCGCAACTGGCCGGTGCGTTCCTCAAGATCGCCGATGTGCCGATGGGCACGCGCGCCGATATCGGCGGCCTGGCCGCAACCGACTCGACGCTCTATGTCAGCAATACGTCGATGAATCGCATCGAGGTCTATGACGCGAATGCGATGCAGCGCAAGACGCAATGGGACGTGCCCGCGCCGGGACGCATTGCGCTCGCGGGTGACGGTTCGCTCTGGGTGCTGACGGGCGCGAATGGCAAAAAAGGCCCGCACGTCCAGCACTTTTCCGCCGACGGCAAACCTCTCGACGACACGCTCGAGTTGCCCGGCGACGCTTATGCCGTCGATATCGACGTCGATCCTTCGCAGCGCGTGTTGATTGCCGATAACGGCCCGCGTCAGCAAATCCTTATCTATACGCGCAACGGCAAGACGTGGACGCAAAGCGCCACGTTCGGCGAACGCGGCGGTATTTTCGCGGGCGTCGCGGGGCGGCCGGGTCCGGGCCGTTTCAATGGTTTGACCGGCGTTGCCACGGATGCGCGCGGCAACATCTACGTGTCGACCAACGGCATCGGCCCGCAACACGAAAGCATCGGCGCGGGACTCGGCGCGACGCTCGAAGCGTATACGCCTGCTGGCAAGCGCTTATGGAATCTCGAAGGACTGCTTTTCGTCGATGGCGCGTGGATGGACCCGCAGCGCCCCAATAGCGTTTATACGGGAAACAAGCGCTTCGAACTCGATTTGTCGAAGCCGCCGGGACAGGACTCGCGTTACGTCGGCTTTCTCTCGAATCGTTTCCGTTATCCCGACGATCCCGTTTTCCATACGGATCAGTGGCCCGGCTTGCCGACCGCGCGCGCGCTCGACGGCCGCACGTTTCTCTTTCTCACCGACATGTATGCGGACCATCTGAAGATCTATCGCTTCGATGCGCAGCATGACGGCGAAACGGCGATCCCCTCGGGCTTTATCGCAGGCCGCGAACGCCCCGTGTTGAACGTGCCGAATGCGCCCTCGGGCGGCGACTGGATCTGGCGCGATACCAACGGCGACGGTGCGTTCGAGAGCGGTGAATTCACGCGTAACCCGAGCCGCGAAAAGCTGGGCGGCGGTTGGGGCTGGTGGATCGACACGCGCGGCGACATCTGGCGCGCGCGCGACGAGAAGGGCATCTGGCGCTTCCGGTTCGGCGGTCTCGATGCGAAGGGCAATCCGATCTACAGCTACGACAAGCTCGACAAGTACGCGATTCCCGCGCCGTTCACCGAAGTGCATCGCGCGATTTACGAGCCGCAAACCGACACGCTTTACGTCACCGGTTATACCGCCGATGCGCCGCACGATCCCGGCTTCTGGAAGGAAGCGGGGCGCGTGCTCGTGCGCTACGACAAGTGGACGAGCGGTCATCCCGAGCAGCGCTACGTGCTTCGCTTGCCGTGGGACCCGCACGCGAAGCCGCCGGTTACGCCCGCGGGTCTCACCGTCGAAGGCCAATACGTGTTCGTGGTCGAACCCGCGGGCAACGTGCATGTGTACGACAAGGACAGTGCGAAGGAGATCGGCACTTTCGGCCCCGGTCCCGAAGTGGGACACGCATCGGGCTGGGTCGACGTGCCGTTCGGAATCAGTGCGCATCGACAGGCGAATGGCGAGTACCTCGTATTCGTCGAGGAAGACGCGCGCGGCAAGGTGCTCATGTACCGCTGGAAACCGGCTTGACGCTGCGCGGCCGAAACAACGGGAAATTCAATGGATAAAGGAATACTGCGCAACGTCGCGATCAATCTGTTCGGCCTGGTGTTGCCGACCTTCGTATCGCTCGTCACGGTGCCTTCTTATATTCGCATGCTGGGCGTCGAACGCTATGGCGTGATTGCGCTCGTGTGGACCTTGATCGGCTACTTCAGCGTGCTCGATCTGGGCATGAGCATGGCCGCGCAGAATCATATTTCGAAGGCCTACGCGTCGAAAGACACCGAAGCGTGCGAGCGCGTTTTCTGGAGCGCGTTCTGGCTCAACTTCACGACCGGCGCGATTGGCGGCTTGCTGATCTATTCGGGCGGCGCGCTTTATACGGCTTATTTCACGCATGTTTCGCCCGAGTTGCGTCACGAGGTGTATCTCGCGCTGCCGTGGCTCGCGGTGGCGATTCCGGTGGCGAACGTGTCGTGGGTGTTTGCCGGCGCGATCAACGGCGCGGAACGTTTCGGCATCTACAACACGAATCAGACGCTCGGCACGTTTCTGTTCCAGTTGTTGCCGCTGGGCGCTGCGTGGTTGTTCGCGCCGAATCTGCAAACCGTGCTGGCTGCCGCCGTATTCGCGCGTTTCTTCGCGGCTGTGCTGCTTGGCCGCTCCGCGTTGCGTGTGCTCGGCATTCGCAAGATGCAACGTCCGCGGCTCGATACGTCCAAAGCGTTGTTCAATTTCGGCGGCTGGATGCTGATTGCGAGCATCACGACGATGGTCGCGGATTCGCTCGACCGCATGATGCTGGGTGCGGGCCTGGGCGCGCGTTTCGTCACGTATTACACGGTGCCGCAAAACCTCGTCACGCGCCTGAACATGGTGCCCAATGCGCTCGTGCGCACGCTGTTTCCGCGCCTTTCTTCGTTGCGCCGCGAGCACGCCGACGAAGTGGCCGCGCAATCGCTGCAATTTCTCAATGGCGTGTTCACGCCGGTGGGCATCGGGGCGATTGTCGTGCTTGAACCGTTCTTGCGCGCGTGGGTGGGCCCCGTCATCGCGGAACACGGCGCGCCCGTTGGCCGCTTTCTCATCGTTGCCGTGTGGCTGATCGGGCAAGCGAGCGTCACGCGCATTCTCATTCAGTCGCAGAACAATCCGGCCGCCGCCGCGCGGGTCGGGCTCGTGGAATTGCCGCTGTTTGCGGGGCTTCTGTGGCTGGGCATCTGGCGTTTCGGCTTGCCGGGCGCGGCGGCGGCCGTGCTGTTCCGCTCGTGGTTCGACTACGTGGTGCTGCTGTGGCTCGCACGCATTCATAGCCGCACGATCCTCGTCGATATGTTCGCACATCTAAGTTTTCTCGCGGCGGCGCTCGCGCTCGCGTGGTGGCTGCCCGACGCGTGGTACGCGATCGGCGCGGGCGTGGTGCTGGCATTCGCCAACGTGGTGTGGTCCGTGGCAACGACACCGTTGCTGCGCGGTTATGCCCGTTCCCTTCTGTTTCGACTGAACTTACGGAAAAGCGCATGAGTCACGAACTGATTGACGAAACGGCGTCGTCCGAAAGCGCCGTTGCGCCGCTCCAGCGGCGCGATTCATCCTCACTGCAACGCGCGGAAACAGCGGCGCTCGTTGCGCCCGCGCGCACGGCGGGCCGCGCCCCGCGCGTGGCCATCGTGCACGATTGGCTCGTCACCTACGCGGGCGCGGAACGTGTGCTCGAGCAGATTATTGCCTGCTTTCCCGACGCGGATCTTTTCTCGGTTGTCGATTTCGTCGACGCGAAAGATCGCGGCTTCCTGCGCGGCAAGCGCGCGACCACGTCGTTCATTCAACGCTTGCCGAAGGCGCGCACGCGTTATCGCGCGTATCTGCCGTTCATGCCGCTCGCCATCGAGCAACTCGACGTTTCGGGTTACGACGTGGTGATTTCGAGCAGTCACGCGGTAGCGAAGGGCGTGCTTACCGGGCCGGATCAATATCACATCAGCTATGTGCATTCGCCGATCCGTTATGCGTGGGATTTGCAGCATCAGTATCTGGAAGAGTCGCGGCTCACGCGCGGCCCGAAGTCGGCACTCGCGCGGCTGATTCTGCATTACATCCGCAACTGGGACGTGCGCACGGCGAATTCGGTGGATCAGTTCGTCGCCAACTCGGAGTTCATCGCGCGGCGCATTCACAAGGTGTATCAGCGCGATGCGGAAGTCGTGTATCCGCCTGTCGACATTGATTCGTTCATGGTCGAAACGCAAAAGGAGGACTTCTATGTGACGGCCTCGCGGCTCGTGCCGTACAAGAAGATCGACTTGATCGTGGAAGCGTTTTCGCGCATGCCGGACAAGCGGCTCGTGGTGATCGGCGATGGTCCCGACATGCAGAAGGTGCGGGCAAAAGCCGGCGCGAATGTCGAAGTGCTGGGCTATCAGCCGTTCGCGGTGCTCCACGATCGCATGCGCCGCGCGAAGGCGTTCGTATTCGCGGCGGAAGAGGATTTCGGCATTTCGGTTGTCGAGGCGCAGGCGTGCGGAACGCCCGTGATTGCGTATGGCAAGGGCGGGGCGCTGGAAACCGTCGTGGAAAACGGCCCGCGACCCACGGGACTTTTCTTCGGCGACCAGGACGCGCAATCCATCATCGCCGCGGTCGAATCGTTCGAGGCCGATCCCAAGCGCTTTCGCGCGGAGGATTGCCGCGCGAACGCCGAGCGTTTTTCTTCGCGGCATTTCCGCGAGCAGTTCTTTGCGCGCGTGGCGCGCGCGGTGCCGTCGGTCACGCGTGCCGGTTCGGCGCACGGCGCGCTGCCCGTCGAGGCCGATGCGAACGCAGCGGCGGCGCCGCGCGTGCTCGCCGTGGATCAAAGCGGCGTGCTGGGCGGCGCCGAACTCTCGCTGCTCGAAGTCGTGAAGGGATTGCAATCGCGCATTAATGTGCTGCTGTTCAACGACGGGCCCTTCAGGGAGGCGCTCGATGCCGCCGGCGCGAATGTCGAGGTGGTCGATTCGGGCGCGCTGCGCAACGTGCGCCGCGATGGCGGCACCGCACCGCGTTTCGGCGTGATCGCCGGCGTTGCGGGACTCGTGCGCGAGACGCGCCGCCGCGCGCGCGACGCCGACGTGCTCTACGCCAACACGCAGCGCGCGATGGTGATTAGCGTGCTTGCGGGCAAGCTCGCGCGCAAGCCGGTGGTCTGGCATTTGCGCGACATCGTGAGCGAGGAGCATTTTGGCCGCGTGCAGCGCGCGATCATCAAGGGTTGCGCCAAGCTTGGGCTTGCGCATGTGATCGCGAATTCGCATGCGTCAGCCAAGGTGTTTGCGCAGCTCACGCGCTTCGATGAAGACCGCATCGACGTCGTGCATAACGGCGTTGACGAATCGCCGTTTCGTGCGCTTGTCCGCGTGCCGCAGCGGCAACTGCGTGGACAGATCGGCTTGCCCGAAGAGGCGTTTCTCGTCGGCGCGTTCAGTCGTCTCGCACGCTGGAAGGGGCAGCATGTGCTGCTCGAAGCGCTGTTGCACGAACCGCGCGCGCATGCGGTATTCGTCGGCGCGCCGCTATTCGGGGAGGATGATTACGCGGCCGAACTGCACGCGTTCGTGGAGGCGAACGGCCTTCGGGATCGCGTGCATTTTCTCGGCTTCCGTCACGATATTGCCGCGTGCATGCGAGCCGTCGACGTGATCGCGCATACCTCCATCACGGCCGAGCCGTTCGGGCGCGTGGTGGTGGAAGGTATGCTGGCGCAGCGGCCGGTCGTGGCGTCGCGCGACGGCGGCGTGACGGAGATTGTCGAGCACGGCAAGAACGGCTTGCTCTGCACGCCTGGCGACGCAAGCCAACTCGCCGCGACGCTCGGCAGACTGCACGACGACGTGCTGTTGCGCGAGCGTCTCGCGGGGCAGGGCCTGCAAACGGCGCGCACGCGCTTCGGCAAGACGCAGTATGTAGAGGCGGTGGAGCGTGTGCTTGACGATGTAGCGGCTCGCGCGCGTTAAGCGAGAGCCGTCTGAAACGCAAACGGCCCGCATGAAGCGGGCCGTTTTTTTGCCTGCATTCAGGCTGCGACGCGCTTCCTGAGCCGCGCGGCTGCGTTGAGCGCGGGACGCTCGAAGAGTCGATAGAAGATCCAGGCAACGGGCAGCACGGCAAGCGTGAAGCCGAACGAAGGCCAGATCGACGTTTGCAGCGACGAGCGATAAAGCAGCGAGCCGAGCAAGACGAACAGCGGCAGATGAATCAGATAAAGCGAGTAGCTGAATTCGCCGAGTTTCGCAAAGAGCGAGGCCAACAGACCGACTGCTGGTGAATCGCCATGTGACGCGGACGCGGAGTGGGAACGTTCCAGCGCTTTCACGAGGTAGCACGCGAACGCGCACGCCCAAAGCTGGAATGCGCCGAACTGGCCGAAATGGAACGCCGCACAACCGGCCGCCGCGAACAGCGCGGACGCGGCATAGGCGTAACGAAATCCCGAAGCGCCGCGCAGATGGATTTCGGCGATCCAGGCGCCGAGCATCCACGAAAACCAGTACGACGTGAAGATGACCACGTCATGCCGTTGCAGCGTCATTGCGGAAACGATATTGACGACTGCCACTGCGCCCAGTACGGCATGAAAGCCGAAGCGGCGGCGGGCGGCAAACAACAGCGGATAAAGCAGATAAAACTGCACTTCGAGCGAGAGCGTCCACAGTGCGCCATTCGATCCATACGTTTTGCCGGCAATGCCCTGCAACGAGAAAAGATTGACGAGGAATGCCCGGGGGCCGATGTCGAGAATCTTGTGACTGACCGGCAGCAAGGTAAGGCTGATCGAATCCGCCGCGAACGTGAGCAGCAGCGCGGCCAGCAACACCGGATAAATGCGCACGAAGCGGCGCAGCCAGAATTGGCGCGCATCGAGCGTGAAGCTGGGATTGGCGAGGAGGCGCGCGGCGCCGCTGCGGTGAATGCAATAGCCGCTGATGACGAAAAAAATCGGCACGCCCGCCGATCCCCACGCAACGGGCAAGGTGAGCCACGCCGCGAGCGTGCCGGGATCGCTCAGGCTCGCGTGCGCTTGATGGAACGCCCCCATGCCGATCCACGTGACCTGGCGGCAGTGAAAGTAAGCCACGAGCAAGGCGGCGAACCCGCGC
Source organism: Paraburkholderia sp. J41 (assembly GCF_905220235.1). Classification (NCBI taxonomy): domain Bacteria; kingdom Pseudomonadati; phylum Pseudomonadota; class Betaproteobacteria; order Burkholderiales; family Burkholderiaceae; genus Paraburkholderia; species Paraburkholderia sp. J41. The sequence continues at coordinate 176,709 of NZ_CAJMZE010000005.1, forward strand.
AGGGCTTCAATCAAATGGTCGCCGGCAATGACCTTGGGCCGCGCGGCGGCGGCAGGCATGGCGGTTGCAGGCGGCAGTGCGGTTTCGAGTGCGGGATCGCTCATGGTTCTCCGGTGCGGCCGGTCGTGGGAGTGGACCCGGCGATCATAGGCCGCGCGCGCGAGGCCCGGACGGGTAAAAGATTTTCAAAATGTATTCGATAAAAAAGACAAATAAAGAAATAAAAGCAGACAAAAAAAGCCGTAGTTTATTTGTGGAATTTGTAATGCTAGTTTGAGTGGGATCGCCTGTGATCGCTGGAGAATCCGATGAACCTGCATTTACTGGCCGGCGTGGCCGTGCTGTTGATACTCGTGGCGGTCTCCGCGTATCGCGAAGCCCTGCGCAACGAGCCCATTCGGCGTGCGCGCACGCGCTCCGGGGCGTTGCCGCCCGTGGACGAAGCAGAGTAAGATGCGCAACCTGTCAAGCGCGGTACGCGGTGTTTCAGCGTGCGCCAATTCGGGAATTCGTGCCGATTAACGTGTGATCTGGCAATAATTTCCGGTATTTAAGTTAGTGATTTGTTCTGGATTTATGCGTCGGTTTTGTTGTCGACGAAATGACGGAAAGCAATTTCGCAACATAAGAACTGCCTCAAGCAGACCCCTCGGGGAAGCCCGGCTTGCCTCGTTGCAAGACCGCGACTCAAACGAACGATCTGGGAATGGACATCATGCTGAAAGTCACCAAAGCGGTATTTCCTGTTGCGGGCCTGGGCACGCGCTTCTTGCCGGCTACCAAGGCTAGCCCGAAGGAAATGCTGCCGATCGTCGACAAGCCGTTGATTCAGTATGCGGTGGAAGAGGCGATCGCAGCGGGGATCACCGAGATGATTTTCGTGACCGGCCGCAGCAAGCGCGCCATTGAGGACCATTTCGACAAGTCCTACGAGATCGAAAGCGAACTCGAGGCCCGCAACAAGCAGAAGCTGCTCGACCTCGTGCGCAGCATCAAGCCGGCCAATGTCGACTGCTTCTACGTGCGCCAGGCGGAAGCGCTCGGCCTTGGCCATGCCGTGATGTGCGCGGAAAAGCTCGTGGGCGACGGTCCGTTTGCCGTGATTCTTGCGGACGACTTGCTCTACAGCTCCACGCCCGTCATGAAGCAACTCGTGAACGTGTTCAATCACTATCACAGCTCCGTGATCGGCGTGGAGGCCATTGCGCGTGAGAACAGCGCCTCGTATGGCGTGGTGGACGGCCGCGAGTGGGAAGAGGACGTGTTCAAGCTTTCGGGCATCGTCGAAAAGCCCGCACCCGAAGCGGCGCCGTCGAACCTGGGCGTCGTGGGCCGCTACGTGTTCATGCCGACGATATTCCAGCATCTGCGTGCGCTGAAGCCCGGCGCGGGCGGCGAGCTGCAACTCACCGACGCCGTGCAGTCGCTGCTGGCCGAGGAGCAGGTGCTCGCCTACCGCTACATGGGCACGCGTTTCGATTGCGGCAGCAAGCTCGGCTATCTGAAGGCAACGGTCGAATTCGCGCTGCGTCATCCTGAAGTGAAAGACGAATTCGAAGCGTATTTGCAGGCACATTTGCCGGCCGCGCTCGCGGCGGCGGCCTGATTATCCAACGGCCGGGCGCGAGGCGAAGGAACGGCGCGCGGGCTCAGTGTCCGCGCGCCTGCCAGAACGCGCGCTGTACGCGCATCACGTCCTCTTCCACTTCCTCGATGGGTCCGAGAAGATCGACGGCCTTCTGGCAGTGGTCGAACACGTAACGCGACGAAACGCTCATGGTCGGATTTTCATCGTGACGCCCGGTGGCTTCCAGCAGGCGCGCTTCGGTCAAGCCGAACACGACGCGCCCGATATTGGCCCAATACGCGGTGCCCGCGCACATGCAGCAAGGCTCGACCGACGTGTATAGCGTGCATTGCCAGAGATAGTCCGCGCTGAAATTCATGGCGGCGATGCGGGCGAGCACCGCCTCCGCGTGATTGACCGTGTCGACGTTGCCTTGCTCGATCAGCACGGTCTCGTGGTCGGGGCCGACGAGGATCGCGCCGAACGGATGGTGCCCGAACGACGCGGCGCGCTCGCCCACGGCCGCCGCGCGGCGCAAGTGGCGCACGATTTGCTCGCGCGTGGGCGATGAAGCGGGCGCAGCCGTGAGTGCCGTCATGCCTGTCTCCTTGCTGGAATGGGAAAGCGCGCTTACTTCGGAACGCTGCCGTCGACGCCTTCGACGAACCAGTTCAGGCGCAATAGTTCGGTATCCGAAAGGGATTTTCCGGCGGCCACGCGTATCGTACCCGTTTGATCCTTGATCGGCCCGGCGAACGGATCGAACGTGCCCGCCACGATCGCATTGCGCTTCGCGCTCAACGCTTTTTGCGCGGCCGGAGAAACGGCGCTCGTGTTGATGTCGGCGAGGTCGATCGCTTTTTCCTTGAGACCCCACCATACCGGCGCGTTGGTCCACGTACCGGCCATGACCTGCTGCACGAGGTGCGAGTAATACACGCCCCAGTAACTCACGCACGCGCCGAGCTGCGCATTCGGGCCGAACTGCTTCATGTCGGAATCCCACCCGAACGCGTGAACTTTCTTCTGTTCGGCGGTTTGCATCGTTGCTGTGGAGTCGGTGTTCTGGATCAGCACGTCGGCGCCCTGGCCGATCAACGTTTCGGCAGCCTGCTTTTCGCGACCCGGATCGAACCAGCTATTGATCCAGATGACTTTCACTTTTGCGTTGGGATTCACCGAGCGCGCGCCCATCGTGAACGCGTCGATATTGCGCACCACTTCGGGCACCGGCACGGAACCCACGAAGCCCAGCAGATTGCTTTTCGTGGTGTAACCCGCCACGAGGCCGGCCAGGTACGCGCTCTGATAAGTGCGCACATCATAGGTCGCGAAGTTGGGCGCCTTCTTGTAGCCGGTCGCGTGCATGAATACCGTATCGGGATAGTCCTTCGCCACTTTTAGTTCGAAGTCCTGAAAACCGAAGCTCGATCCCACGATGATCTTGTTGCCTTTCGCGGCGAGGTCGCGAAACACGCGTTCGGAGTCGGCGGATTCGGGTACGTTTTCCACGCGCGTTACCTTGATCTTGTCGCCGAACTGCTTTTCCACGGCTTTCACGCCTTGTTCGTGCGCGTAGGTCCAGCCCGCGTCGCCGGGATTGCCGAGATAAACGAATGCGACGCCGATGGGCGGCGTCGCGGCCACGCTCGTGCCGATCGACAATGCGGCGCCGAATGCCGCGATAATGAGCGGAGCGGCGCGAACCGCGCGTGCCAGGCGTTCTTTCATGAGGTCTCCGGTAAGCGGAAGTCAGGATGAACGCATGTTCGCGAGCCAAATATTGGGGAAATATTTGTTGTCGTTATCTCTCGCATAACGAAGCTAATATGTTGGGAAACGGTTTGCGGCATGCGCGGTTTTTCACGCTGTAAAAGCCGGGCACATGAACTGCTTGATTTTGCGCGGTTTGCGTCCGCGTTCGACGGCATGACGCAAAGGTATGCAGGCAGCATCGAACGGCATGCGGTGCCCACGTGGCGCGCGGAATCCGGCAATTCGTCGCGGGTCCGACCGTCGAAGGGCACGCGCTTCATCAAGGAGAACGAGCCATGACGAGGCATCCCGTGGCAGACAGCAACCACCCCGCGCCAAGCGGCGCGCAGTGCGTGGGCGCTTGCGACCCGACGGAACATTTCGACATCGTGCTGATCTTGCGGCGTCAGTCGTCGGCCGAATTTCACGAGCTTGTCGACCGGCTCGCGGCGAACGCACCCGGCGCGCAACCCGTCTCACGCGAGGAATACGAGCGGCGTTTCGGGGCTTCGGCAGAGGACGTGAAGCGCGTGGAGCAGTTTGCCGCCGCGCACGGCCTGCAAGTCGCCCATGCCGATCCGGCGTCGCGGCGCGTGGTGCTTTCGGGCACGGTGCAGCAGTACAACGCGGCGTTCGGCATCGACTTGCAGCGCTTCGAGCATCAAATCGGCCAATCGAAATTTCACTTTCGACAACCCAACGGCCCGGTGCATTTGCCCGACGACGTTCACGACGTGATTACCGCGGTCGTGGGTCTCGACAATCGCGCGAAAGCGCAGCCGCATTTCCGCATCAATCACGGCGCGGCGCCGGGCGCCGAAGCCAGCGATCCTTCCATTCGACCGCCGATTCGGGCCGCGCGCGCCGTCAGCAATTCGTTCACGCCGTTGCAGCTCGCCGAGCTTTACGACTTCCCGCCCGGCGACGGCAAGGGGCAGTGCATCGCGCTGGTCGAAATGGGCGGCGGTTACAGCACCGACGATTTGAGTGCCTATTTCAAGGCACTTGGCGTGACCATGCCACGCGTGGAAGCCGTGTCCGTCGACGAGGCCGGTAATGCGCCCACAGGCGACCCCAACGGCCCCGATGCCGAAGTGACGCTCGACATCGAAATAGCGGGCGCGCTCGCGCCGGCCGCGCTCATCGCCGTGTACTTCGCGCCGAATAGCGAGGCCGGTTTCGTCGATGCCGTGAGCGCCGCGCTGCACGACAGCGAGCGCAAGCCTTCGGTGATTTCGATCAGTTGGGGCGCGCCCGAATCGACGTGGTCGCAGCAATCGCTCAGCGCGCTCAACGACGCGATGCAAACCGCCGTCGCGCTTGGCGTGACCGTGTGCGCGGCGTCGGGCGATAGCGGCTCGACGGACGGCGTGAGCGACGGCGCCGATCACGTCGACTTTCCCGCATCGAGCGTCTATGCGCTCGGCTGCGGCGGCACGCACGTCGTCGCTTCGGGCCGGCGGATCACGCGCGAAACGGTGTGGGGCAGCGGCGACGACGGTGCAACGGGCGGCGGCGTGAGCGCCACGTTCGCGCTGCCCGCATGGCAAAAAGGCTTGCGCGTCGTGCGGCGCGACGGCGGCGCGGGCGGGCTCGTGCGGCGCGGCGTGCCCGACGTTTCCGCCGACGCGGACCCGGCCACGGGGTACGTGGTGCGCGTGGCCGGCGCGGACACGGTGGTGGGCGGCACGAGCGCGGTGGCGCCGCTCTGGGCCGCACTGCTTGCGCGCATCAACGCCACGCGCGGCACGCCTGTGGGCTTCGTCAACGCGAAGCTCTATGCGCAGCCTGGCGCGTTCAACGACGTCACGAGCGGCAGCAACGGCGACTACTCGGCCGCGCCCGGCTGGGACGCCTGTACGGGCCTCGGCACGCCGGTGGGCAGCAAAGTGGCGGCGGCGCTCTCGCAGGCGTAGCATGAGCCGTCGCGCGGTGCATCGTGGCGCGGCGCGACGCGTTTTTACGGTACGAAAGTTCGCGACGGTCCATGCGCGAAGCATGTTGCCGATGCGAGCGCTGTGCTTGCTCTAGTCGACACAGGAGACGACATGAACGACGAGGCGCAGTCCACCAGCAACGGTCAGGCGCACGGCCGGGCCGGCGGCAACGGCAAACATCGCGGTCCCGCGGATCAACCTTGCTTCGATCCCACCGCTTACGGCAACGGCCCCGACGACTTCGTCACCGACGTGACCGAGAACGCCGCGATCACGCATCACGCGATCCAGATCGGCAAGGAAGTCATCGCCTATACGGCCACGGCGGGGCATCTCGTCACCGTCGATCCGAGCAGTTCGCAGCCCAATGCGAAAATTTTCTACGTGGCATTCACGAAAGACGGCGTGCAGGCGCAGGATCGCCCCGTAACGTTTTTCTATAACGGCGGGCCGGGGTCATCGTCGGTGTTCGTGCTGCTCGGCTCGTTTGCGCCCAAGCGCATCAAGACTTCGATGCCGGGCTTCACGCCGCCCGCGCCCTATGCGCTCGAAGACAACCCCGACAGCCTGCTCGACACGAGCGATCTCGTGTTCATCAACCCCGTGGGCACGGGCTATTCGGCGGCCGTCGCGCCGCATCACAACCGCGACTTCTGGGGAGTCGATCAGGACGCGGATTCGCTCAAGCAATTCATCAAGCGCTATCTTTCGGCAAATGATCGCTGGAATTCGCCGAAGTTTCTCTACGGCGAGTCGTATGGCACGGCGCGCAGTTGCGTGCTGGCTTACCGGCTGCATGAAGACGGCATCGACTTGAATGGCGTTACGCTGCAATCGTCGATTCTCGATTACACGCAAAGCGGCAATCCGGTTGGCGCATTGCCGACGGCCGCCGCCGACGCATGGTTTCATCAGCGTCTGGGGATAAAGCCCGCGCCCAAGGATTTGCAGGCCTTTGCCGCACAGGTCGCGCAATTCGCGCGCACGGATTATCGCGAGGCGCTTTCGAAATTTCCCAATGCGAAAGATCCGGCCATTACCGCCGCGCTAACGAAACTCTCTCAATACACCGGTATTGATACGCAAACGCTCGAATCGTGGAATCTCGACATTGCCGCCTACGACAGCCGCGGCAATTCGCTTTTTCTCACCACGCTGCTCAAGGACAAAGGCGTGGCGCTGGGTTCGTACGACGGCCGCGTGACCGCCATCGACACCGGCATCGCGGGCAACGTCGACCCGAATTCGGGCGGCAACGATCCCACCATGACGGCGGTGAGCGGCGTTTATACGGCAATGTGGAATAGTTATCTCAACGAGCAATTGAAATTCCGCACTAATTCGTCATTCACCGATTTAAACGATCAGGCTTTCCAGAACTGGAACTTCGGCCATATCGATCCGACCGGCGCGCAAAAAGGCACCGATGCGCAGGGTAACGTGGTGCTTTATACGGCCGGCGATCTGGCGGCGGTGATGGCGCTCAATCCCGACTTGCGCGTGCTTTCGGCGAATGGCTATTACGATTTCGTCACGCCGTTCTATCAAACCGTGATGGACTTGCAAAAGATGCCGCTTGTCGATCAGAAGGTGCGCAACAACCTGAGCGCGCGCTTCTATCCTTCGGGGCATATGGTGTATCTCGACGCGGCTTCGCGCACGGCGCTTAAAGCCGATCTCGCGAAGCTTTATCAGTCGGCGGTGGCGGACCGGCCGGCGGTGGCGCGCATTCGTGCGTTGCAGCGCATGAACACGATGAGCGCCATGCAGCACTGAACGGAGCGAACGCCAAGGCGCGCGGCTATGGCGTACGGCCTTGCGCCATGGCTTCGAGACACGCGCGCGCATCGCCCTGCACGATGCGTGCCGCGCACGCGATCATCAAATTCTTCGCAAGGCCGAAATCTTCCACGAAATAGCCGCGGTCGCAAATGCGGCCTTCCGAGCCGGCCGTGGAAGGCACGCGTTCGATTAGCGTTCCCGCGTCGGACGTATAGGCCCAAATTTCCTTGCCGAGGGCGGCTGCATAGCCAATTTCGAATGCGGTGCCGGAGTCCGGCTCGCCGGGGCCGCGAAAATCGTTCACATTGGCCATGACGATTTCGGCGGCGCGAATGGCGTCGATATTCGAACGATAGATCCACGCGGCTTTGCGCGGGCCGTCGAGATCGGCGGGCGCTTCGGCGTCGAGCGGATAAACGCCTTCAAAGCCGAATTCGGCGCAGGCCGCGACAAGTCGCGCGCCGTGTTCGCGCGCGTCGCGGCGAAACACGTCGAAGCCGGCGAGATACACGCGCGGACGGCGGGGCGGCGAAGCAATATTCATGGCGCGCGATCCTCCTTTCACAATGTCGAATATTCGAGTGGGCGATTCTAGCGCCGTGGCGTGGGCGTTTGCGGTTTCCGCCAGTGCTGCGCTATTTCGGGGCTTTCATTCGGTTGACAATAAATATTGCCCGTGGCTACGATCATGCCCGTTGCATCGCCGCGTGTGCAAAGGCGCGTGCGTGATTTCATGCCGGGTCGTGCGGTTCGCTGGTAGCATTCGCGCTCGATACCGGCGGGGCAGCGCGCGTTTCCGAACATGCGCCCCCGTTTTTACGCCGACCTGCTGGCCCATTCGTGGTGCATGCTTCATGCCTGCCGGAACCGACTGAGGCCATCGGGCAGGCAACCCGCGATGCCGCCGGGCATCGCTTCGCACCATGTGGAGACCATGAATACATTTGCCAGCGGCCAATCGAAGGCCGCATTGCAGGACATCGAGGCGCGCGCCTATGCGAAAGCCACCTGGCGTTTGCTGCCTTTTTTGTTTCTTTGCTACGTCGCCGCCTATCTGGACCGCGTGAACGTGGGTTTCGCGAAATTGCAGATGCTCAATGATCTGCAATTCAGCGAGACCGTGTACGGCCTTGGCGCGGGCATCTTTTTCATCGGTTATTTCTTCTTTGAAGTACCCAGCAACATTCTCATGCACCGCGTGGGCGCGCGGCGCTGGATCGCGCGCATCATGCTTACGTGGGCCGTGATTTCGGCGGCGGCGTTGCTCGTGAAAACGCCCATGCAGTTCTACATCGTGCGTTTTCTGCTGGGCGTGGCCGAGGCGGGCTTTTTCCCCGGCATCGTGCTGTATCTCACGTACTGGTTTCCGGCCGCGCGCCGTGGCCGCATGAATGCGCTATTCATGATCGGCATTCCCATTGCCGGCGTGGTGGGTGGTCCGCTTTCGGGCTGGATTCTCGCGGCTTTCACGAGCGCGAGCGGTTGGGCGGGCTGGCAGTGGCTGTTCCTGATCGAAGCCGTGCCTTCGTTCGTGCTGGGCGTGATTACGCTGTTCTATCTGCCCAACAACATTCGCGCCGCGAAATGGCTTTCCGACGACGAAAAGGCCGTACTCGAGCAGAACATCGCGCAGGATAACGTGGGCAAAGGCCATGCGTCGATCGGTTCGGTGTTCACGAACGGCCGCGTGTGGCACATGGCCATCATCTACTTTTGCTGCATGATGGGCCTGTACGGCATCAGCTTCTATCTGCCCACGCTCATCAAGGCAAGCGGCGTGAAGGACGCGCTCAACGTGGGCCTTTTGACGGCCATTCCCTACGCGTGCGCCGTGGTCAGCATGCTCAGCGTGGCAAGGAGCGCCGACCGCTCGGGCGAGCGCCGCTGGCACTTCGCCCTGGCTTCGCTGGCATCGGGCATTGGTTTGTATTTCAGCACCGTGTTCGGCGCGAATGTGCCGCTCGCCATGATTGCGCTTTCCGTGGGCGCGGCGGGCATGCTCGCGACGATGCCCGTGTTCTGGACCTGGCCGAGCGCGATTCTCGCGGGCGGCTCGGCCGCGGCGGCCATCGGCATGATCAATTCCATCGGCAATCTGGCGGGCTTCGTGAGCCCGTCGATCATCGGCTGGCTCAAGGACGTGACGCATAGCACCAACGCGGGCATGTACTTCGTTTCCGGCGCGATGGTGCTGGGCGCGTTGCTTGCATTTCTGTTGCCGAAGAAACTCGTGAACGATTGAGTTCCGGCGCGCTCGCGCGCATCGTCATGAAAAGCAGCGGCTTTTGTCGCTGTTTTTCGATCAAGACGAAAACGCTATGAATCGCGCGGCGGACGACACCGACGGCACACCGCATTGCGCGCACTGCGCGGCGAATCCTCGCTGTTTCGCGAGCACAAACCGTGCGATCATCTCGTTCCTTGGCGCGCTGGCGGGCGCGGCTTTGCTGCGCTGCAAACACTGCGCGCATGAGCCACCCGCCGCCGATGCGCGCAACGAATCAATGAACGGGAGCGGACATGCAAGAAGGCAGCACGGTGGTGATCGTCGGGGCAGGGCATGCGGGCGGCAACGCTGCTGCGCTGTTGCGGCAATACGGGTTCGAAGGCCGCGTGGTGCTGGTCGGCGAGGAGCCCGTGCCGCCGTATCATCGTCCGCCGCTGAGCAAGGCTTACCTGAGAGGCGAGGCCGATGTCGAGCGCCTTTGGCTGAAGCCGCGCGCATTCTACGACGATCAACGCATCGAACTGAAACTCGGCACGGCGGCGCAATCGCTCGATCCAGCGGCGCATACGCTCACGCTCGCGGACGGCAGCGAACTCCATTACGACAAACTGATTTTTGCCATGGGCTCCATGCCGCGCGCGTTGGCGGTGCCGGGCCACGATCTCGAAGGCGTGGTGGCATTGCGCTCGCTCGCCGACGCGGACGTGCTGCGCGAGCGAGTGAAGCCGGGCGGCCAGCTCGTCGTGGTCGGTGCGGGTTATATCGGGCTGGAAGCGGCTGCGGCGGCGCGTCAATTGGGCCACGCGGTCACGGTGCTCGAAGCCGCGCCGCGCGTGCTGGGGCGCGTGACGGGCGAAACCGTTTCCACGTTCTATGCAAACGAACATCGCGCGCAGGGTGTGGATTTGCGTCTGAACGCGAAGATCGAGGCGCTCGTGGGCGAAGGCGGCAAGCTTACGGGCGTGAGGCTCGCCGGTGGCGAGATCGTGCCGGCCACGCTTGCGTTGATCGGTATCGGCATCGTTCCCAATGAAGCGCTCGCGCGCGACGCCGGCATCGCGTGCGCCAACGGCATTCAGGTGGACGACGACGCCCGCACGAGCGATCAAGACGTTTTCGCTATCGGTGATTGCGCGCATCGGCCGCTTTCGCACTATGGCCGCGCGGGCCGGCTCGAAAGCGTTCACAATGCCGTGGAGCAGGCCAAGCTCGCCGCGGCGGCCATCGTCGGCAAACCGCGGCCCGCATGCGACGCGCCGTGGTTCTGGTCGGATCAATACGATCTCAAGCTGCAAACCGTGGGCCTTTGCGAAGGTTATGACGAAACGATCGTGCGTGGCGACCCCGCCGCGCGCCGCTTCGCCGTCTATTACCTGAAGGACCGCGAGCTGCTGGCCGTGGATGCCGTGAGTTCGATGCCCGACTTTCTGTGCGGCAAGAAGCTCGTGGGCACGGGCCGCAAGCTCGACCTCGACGCGCTGCGCGATCCCGCCACGGAAATCGGCAAATTCGCGGCGGCAACGCTGGCATGAAGGCCGATCGCGTGATTCGTTGAGGTACGTGCTACGACGATAGCGGCGGTCTGCCTTATGATGCGTGCCGTCCGGGCCGGTGCCCGGAGCCGGTGCGCGCCTTGCAGCGGCAACACCGTGTTTCAAGGACTTTCGTGCCATGAATTCGTCGATCGGCGGCTCGTCGCTTCCCACTCTCCAGCCGGCCAACGCGTGCGCCGCATACGCACAGCGCGGCGTTCATACCGCCTCGTTCGCGCAGCTCGGCGCGCCCGTTTTGCCGGGCCCCGAAGGCATCCGCTTCGACTTCAATTACGGCTGCCGCGTGCAAGTGCCGCGCGACGGGTGGCGCGTGCGCATGCGCGATCTCGACACCGGCAACGTGGTGTTCGATGCCGCGCTGCAAGCGGACGAAGTGGCCGCGAGCCGCCGCAAGTATTTCGTCCGGTTCCTGCTCGAAGTGATGGAGGGCGACCGCCTCGTGTTCTCGCATGCGTTCGATGCGAAGGGCCGGCGCGTGCGCATCGAAGTCGGTTCGGGCGCGATGGGCGACGCCATTGCCTGGATGCCCGCATTCGAGGCGTTTCGCCGGCAGCACGGCTGCGCGCTCACCGTGCGGATGCAGGACTGGCTGAGCCCGTTGTTCGAAGCGGGCTATCCGTCCATCGACTTCGTCGGGTCGGACGAGGCCGGCGGCGAGGAGCCGGTTTATGCGACTTATCGCGTCGGCTGCTACAAGCCTTTCGCCGATCGCGATCATCAGCCGACCGATATGCGCGTGAGCAACCTCCAGGATTTCGCGTCGTATATGCTCGGCGTTCCGGCCATCGAGCGCCGCCCGCGCGTCGCGAGTGCGAATCCCGCGCGCGTCATCGAAGGGCGCTACGTTTGCATTGCTACGCAGGCTTCGGCGCAATGCAAATACTGGAATTATCCGGGCGGTTGGTACCGGTTGGTGGAGCACCTGAAATCACGCGGTTACCGTGTGCTTTGCATCGACCGCGACCGCGAATCCGCCTCGCAGGAAGCCGTGAACGTAATGCCGTCCAATGCGGAGGATTTCACGGGCGCGTTGCCGTTGCAGCAACGTGCGAGTCTGCTTGCGAACGCCGACTTCTTCGTGGGCCTGGGCAGCGGCCTTTCGTGGCTGGCGTGGTCGGTGCAAACGCCTGTCGTGCTGATCAGCGGCTTCTCGCATCCCAAGGCGGAATTCCATACGCCGTGGCGCATCATCAATTTCCACGCGTGCAATAGCTGCTACAACGACACGCAATTCGAATTCGACGACGGCGATCATGGCTGGTGTCCACGGCACGCTGGGGACGCGCTGCGCTTTCAATGCACGAAAGCCATTACGCCGGAGCATGTGATTCGCGTGGTCGATCAGCTTATCGACGCGCAGCTCGCATCGCGGCGGAATCCAGACGAATAACGTCTCGAATCGCGCGGCTCCCAGTCTCGGCTAGAATGCGTACGCGGCGCCGCCTGAAGGCGGCCACGGCATTCCGATAATCAAGCCGCGCCACCAGGCGTTCGCATGGCCGTACGCCGCGATTCGAGGAGAGTGAAGCGATGGAACAACGCTCCCGCTTTGGGACGGGTTTGCTGCCTTATCTGCTCGTCGGCCCGCAACTTGCGGTGACCGTCATTTTCTTTCTCTGGCCGGCCGGCGTGGCGCTAATGCAGTCCACGCAGTCCGAGGATGCTTTCGGCACGTCGTCGGTGTTCGTCGGTTTCGCCAATTTCACGCGGCTCGCGCACGATCCGCTCTATCTGGACTCGGTCAAGACCACGCTCGTTTTCACCGCGCTCGTGACGTTCGCCGGGCTCGCCATTTCGCTGTTGCTCGCGGCCATGGCGCACCATGTCACGCGCGGCAAGCGCTTCTATCAAACTTTCCTGATCTGGCCGTATGCGGTCGCGCCCGTCATCGCCGCCGTGTTGTGGGGTTTTCTCTTCAATCCTAGCATCGGTCTCGTGACGTATGCGCTCGCGCATATGGGCGTGGTCTGGAATCATGCGCTGAATCCGGGGCAGGCCATGGCGCTCGTGGTGATTGCTTCGGTGTGGCAGCAGATCAGCTATAACTTTCTCTTCTTCTATGCGGGCTTGCAGTCGATTCCGCAGTCGCTGTTCGAAGCGGCCGCAATCGACGGCGCGGGGCCTGTGAGGCGCTTTTTCGGCATCGCGTTTCCGTTGCTCTCGCCCACCGGTTTTTTCCTGCTCGTCGTGAATGTGGTTTACGCATTGTTCGATACGTTTCCGGTGATCGACGCGGCAACGGGCGGCGGTCCCGGCCAGGCGACCCGCACGCTCGTGTACAAGATCTTCGACGAAGGGTTTCGCGGGCTCGATATCGGCAGCTCGGGCGCGCAATCGGTCGTGCTCATGCTGATCGTCACGGCGCTGACGGTGTTTCAATTCCGTTTCATCGAACGGCGGGTGCAGTACTGATGATCGAAAACCGCAAATACTTCAATCTGTTTTGCCATGCGATGCTGTTGCTCGGCCTCGCCGTGGTGGTGTTCCCGGTGTACGTTGCGTTTTGCGCGGCCACGATGAACGAAAAGGAAGTGTTTTCCGTGCCGCTTTCGCTGTTGCCCAGCACGCATCTATTCGCGAACGTCGCCACCGTCTGGCGCAATGGAACGGGCAACGCGGCAAGCCCGTTCGGCGTGATGCTGATGAATAGCGTCGTTACCGCGCTCGTGATCTCGGTAGGCAAGATCGCCATTTCGATTATCTCCGCCTATGCGATCGTGTTCTTCCGCTTTCCGTTCCGGCGGCTCGCCTTCTGGCTTATCTTCGTCACGTTGATGCTGCCGGTGGAAGTCCGCATATTTCCGACCGTGCAGGTGGCGGCCACACTGCATCTCACGAATACGTATGCGGGCCTAACCTTGCCGCTGATTGCTTCGGCCACCGCCACGTTCTTATTCCGGCAATTCTTTCTCACGCTCCCGAACGAATTGATCGAGGCCGCGCGTATCGACGGAGCGGGGCCGATGCATTTCTTCTGGGACGTCGTATTGCCGCTGTCGAAAACGAACATCGCGTCGCTGTTCGTCATCACGTTCATCTACGGCTGGAATCAGTATTTGTGGCCGATCCTGATGTCGAGCACGGCGTCCATGACCACGGCGGTGGTCGGCATCAAGAGCATGATTTCGAGCGGCGACGCCGCAACGCAATGGCATCTCGTGATGTGCGCGACGATGATCGCCATGCTGCCGCCGCTTGTTGTCGTGCTGGCCATGCAGCGCTGGTTCGTGCGCGGCCTGGTCGACGTCGAGAAATGACGATGAAGGCGCGCGAAAGCGCGTCGGCAGTCAATCCATTCATAGCGAAGCACAGCATCGAGACGTTTTTCGTCTCGCGGGGGAAGGCATGGCGGCATTGACCATACGCGGCGTGACGAAGTCATACGACGGCGCGCATCAGGTATTGCACGGTATCGACGTGGACGTGCAGGACGGCGAATTCATGGTGCTCGTCGGGCCTTCGGGATGCGGAAAGTCCACGCTGTTGCGCATGGTGGCGGGGCTCGAAAGCATCACGTCGGGCGAGATAGCGATTGGCGGCAAGGTGGTCAATCGCATGGAGCCCAAGGATCGCGACATCGCCATGGTGTTTCAGAACTATGCGCTTTATCCGCACATGACGGTCGCGCGCAACATGGGTTATAGCCTCAAGCTTCAGGGGCTCGATCGCAAGACGATTGATGCGCGCGTGAATGCCGCGGCCGACATTCTCGAGCTTGGCACGCTGCTCGAACGCAAGCCGCGCGAGCTTTCGGGCGGCCAGCGCCAACGCGTTGCCATGGGCCGCGCCATCGTGCGCGAGCCCGCCGTTTTTCTTTTCGACGAACCGTTGTCGAATCTCGACGCGAAGCTGCGCGTGCAAATGCGCCTTGAAATCCAGCGTTTGCACGCGCGGCTGCGCACGACGAGCCTGTACGTCACGCACGACCAGATCGAGGCGATGACGCTTGCGCAGCGCGTGATGGTGCTGAACGGCGGCCGCGCGGAGCAGATCGGCACGCCCAGCGACGTATATGACCGGCCGGCTTCGATGTTCGTCGCGAGCTTCATCGGGTCGCCGGCAATGAATCTGTTGCGCGGGCGTGTGAGCGACGACGGCCGATGCTTCGAAATCGCGGGTAACGGGCCGCATTTGCGGCTTGCCGAGCCGCCCCCATGGCTGCCGAAAGGTGCCGAATGCGTGTTGGGCGTGCGGCCCGAGCACATGTACGTGCGTGCTGCCGAATCGGCGCAGCCGGTGCGGAGCGAGCCGGTCACGCTGGAAGTGGAAACCTGCGAGTTGCTGGGCGCGGACAATCTCGCGCACGGACGTTGGGGTAATGCCGATGTGGTGGTGCGTTTGCCGCATGAAACGCGGCCGGCGCCGGGCGAGCGACTTGCGGTGCAGTTGCCGGCTTCACGCCTGCACTTCTTCGATAGCGCCACGGGAGCGCGGCTCGGCTAACGCCGCAAAACAAGCCGGAAATCGCCCTTGCGCCGCACCTCGCGCGCGCGAATGTCGTAAACTGTTGCTACGTGCGGATACGGCTATCCGCACGTTTTGCTTCTGCAATACACCGACCTTGGCGACATGGCAGCATTCTTCCTGACCCGATCCCTCACGAAATACGCAGCGCGCGCGCATCGTGCGCGTGGGAGCCTCGTTTGAATACGCGCGAACTGCCCACGGGATTGATGCTCGTGCATGGCAACCAGCCCGAGCGCATGCGTGATTTGATCGTACACTGGATTCGCCAGAATCCGCTCGCGCCGCTCGAGAAAGAAATGTTTCTCGTGCAAAGCAACGGTATTGCGCAATGGCTCAAGCTCGCGTTTGCCGCCGATCCCGCGCAGGGCGGCGTCGGCATTGCGGCAGCGCTCGAAATGTCGCTGCCGTCGCGCTTTCTGTGGCAGGTGTATCGCGCGGTGCTCGGCAATGACGCGGTGCCCGCCGTGTCGCCGTTCGACAAATCGCGGCTTACATGGCGTCTCATGCGCATGCTGCCCGCGTTGCTCGACGAGCCCGGTTACGAGCCGCTCAAGCGCTTCATGGCGCACGACGAAGACCAGCGCAAGTGCTTTCAGCTCGCGCAGCGCGTGGCCGATTTGCTCGACCAGTATCAGGTTTATCGCGCGGATTGGCTCGCGGCCTGGGCCGAAAACGAGGACGTCTTGATCGACGCGCGCAGCAACCGCACGCCGTTGCCCGAAGAGGCGCGTTGGCAAGCCGCGCTGTGGCGCGCCTTGCTTGCCGATGTGAGCGCGCGGGGCGAGGATGGTATCGGCTTGCGCGACACGGGACGGGCCGCCGTACACGAGGCGTTCATGGCGCGCGCGCAAGCGTGGCAGGACGGCGAAGCGCGGCCTGCGGGCCTGCCGCGCCGCCTCGTGGTGTTCGGCATTTCGAGTTTGCCGCGGCAGTCGGTGGAGGTGCTCGCGGCGATGTCGCGCTGGAGCCAGGTGTTGATGTGCGTGCATAACCCTTGCATGCATTATTGGGCCGACATCATCGCCGACCAGGATTTGTTGCGTGCGCAACATGCGCGTCAGCGGCGGCGTGCGGGCGCCCCGGCACAGCTGGACGAATCGCAACTGCATCTGCATTCGCAGCCGCTGCTGGCCGCGTGGGGAAAGCAGGGGCGCGATTTCATCGGCTTGCTCGACGAATACGATAGCGACGAAGCGCGCGAAACCTATACGCCGCATTTCACGCGTATCGGCCAGCGTATTGATCTGTTCGAAGGCGACGAAGCGCGGACCTTGCTGCAACAGTTGCAGGACGATATACGCGACTTGCGGCCGATCGGCGAAACACGGTCGCACTGGGAGCCGGTCGATATCGAGCATGACGAATCGATTCGCTTTCATGTTGCGCATAGCGCCCAGCGCGAAGTCGAAATCCTGCACGACCGCTTGCTCGCGGCATTCGCGGAAGATCCCACGCTGCGGCCGCGCGACATCATCGTGATGGTCCCGGATATCGAAGTCTATGCGCCGCATATTCAGGCGGTGTTCGGGCTGCTCGATGCCGACGACCCGCGCAGCATTCCGTTCAGTGTCGCGGACCGTGCGCAACGCGCGTTCGATCCGCTGATTGCCGCGCTCGAAATGCTGCTCGCGTTGCCGTATTCGCGCGTGACCGTGAGCGACGTGCTCGATCTGCTCGAAGTGCCGGCGGTGCGTGCGCGCTTCGGCATCGACGTGGAGGACGTGCCCACGCTGCGTAGCTGGATCGACGGTGCGAACATTCGCTGGGGCTTGCATGCGCAGCAGCGGGCAAGTCTCGGTTTGCCGCAAGCGGACGAATTGAGCGCGCCAAATAGCTGGGCGTTCGGCTTGCGTCGCATGCTTCTGGGTTATGCGACCGGCGAACGTGCGCAAGCATGGCACGGTATCGAACCGTTCAGCGAGATCGGCGGACTCGACGCGGCGTTGCTCGGCCCGCTCACGCGTTTGATTGACGCGCTCGATCACGCCTGGCGCACGCTGCGCGAACCGGCCACGGTCGAAGCGTGGTGCGAGCGCTTGCGCGCGCTGAAAACGGCCTTTTTCTCGGCGGAAGACGGCGAAGATGCCTTCACGCTCGACCGGCTCGACGGCGCGCTCGAAACCTGGCGCGAAGCCTGCGACGAAGCCGCGCTCACGAGCACCTTGCCGCTTGCCATCGTCGCCGAAAACTGGATGGCGGCGCTGGAAGGCGGTGGCCTCTCGCAGCGCTTCTTCGCGGGCGCCGTGACATTCGCCACGCTCATGCCAATGCGCGCGATTCCGTTTCGCCGCGTGTGCCTGCTCGGCATGAACGATGGCGACTATCCGCGCAGCCGCACGCCGCTCGATTTCGATCTGATGCGCCGCGACTATCGGCCCGGCGACCGTTCGCGCCGCGAGGACGATCGTTATCTTTTTCTCGAAGCGTTGCTTTCGGCGCGCGACCATCTGCATGTTTCGTGGATTGGCCGCAGCGTTACCGACAACACGCCGCGTCCGCCTTCGGTGCTCGTCGGACAGTTGCGCGATCACTTGAAAGCGGGCTGGCGGCTCGCTTCGGAAGAACGCGGCGCGCTGCTCGATGCGATCACGATCGAACATCGTCTGCAACCGTTCAGCGCGGACTATTTTCCCGAGCAGCCCGCGCGCGCCACGCTTTACACCTATGCGCGCGAGTGGAACAGCCCCGCGCCGCAACCGAAACCCGAAGCGGCCTCGCAAACCTTGCTCCCCGTGGAGCGCGACGAACCGCTCACGATTCGCGAGCTTGGCGACTTCCTGAGTAATCCGGTTCGAAGCTTTTTCCGGCAGCGTTTGCGTGTGGCATTCGAAAGCGAAGACGCGGCGAGCGAGAACCACGAGCCGTTCGAGGTGGACGCGTTGCAGGCGTGGCAGTTGCAGGGCGAGTTGATTCGCGCGCAGATCAAGGCGATGGAGCGTGGCGAGGACAATCTCGAACCGGCCGCGCTGGAGCGGCTCGAACGCATGCATCGCAGCGGCGATCTCGCCACGGGCGGCTTCGGCGAAGTGATCGGCGAGGAATTGCTCGCGCCGATGGCGGAATTGTTCGTCGAATATCGCAAGACGCTCGCGCGCTGGCCCGACCGGCTGGAGCATCAATATGAAATTCGTCTTGATGTGCCGCGCGACGGACGCACGCTCACGGTCGACGACTGGCTCGACGATTTGCGCGCGGGGCCGGAAGGCGCGCTCGGGCGCGTGCTGCTCGACCCCGGCACGCTCGTCAAGGACAGCCGCTATCGCGGCGATCGCCTCGTGCCGTACTGGGTCCGGCACGTTGCGGCACAAATCGCGGCGGGGCCGGTGACCACGGTAATCGTGAGCAAGGTGGGCGTGGCCGAATTTTCGCCGCTCGATCCGCAAGTCGCGCACGCGTGGCTGCGTGCGCTCGTTGCCGCGTGGGACGAAGGCGCGCGCAGGCCGTTGCCGCTCGCCGTGAAAACGGCGTTCGCGTGGTTGCGCAAATTGCCCGATTCGTTCCACGGCACGCGAGAATCGGTGCCGGCGGAAACGTGGGACGCGGCGCGTGCCGTCTACGAAGGCAGCGGTCGCGTGCGTGGCGAGCGCGAGACGAACGCTTATCTGCATCGCGCGTTCGCCGACTTCGATGCGCTCGTTGCGCACGATGAATTCCTCACGCTTGCCACCACGCTGTTGTGGCCCGTCTATCGTGCGCCGCTGGCTTCGTCGCGCCCACAGCGCAGTTCGAGCGGAGCAGGAGAAACCGCATGAATGCCAGCATGAATCCGCTCGAAAACGTCGATGCCGAAGTGCTCGATCCGCTGCGTTTTCCGCTTTACGGCAGCCGTCTGATCGAGGCGAGCGCGGGAACAGGCAAGACCTTCACCATCGCCATGCTGTATGTGCGACTCGTGTTGGGGCATGGCGCGCTGAATGCCCAGGCGAGCGACGCCGGCTTGTTCGACGATGAAGCGCGCGTGGCCGGCCGCGCGCTGACGCCGCCCGAAATTCTCGTGGTGACGTTCACGGACGCCGCCACGAAGGAGTTGCGCGAGCGTATCCGCGCGCGCTTGATCGAAGCGGCCGAATGCTTTCGCGCGAACCCCGACGAAGTCGCGTTGCGGGCGGCGGGGGAGGATTTGCTGCACGATTTGCGCGAGGATTATGCGCCCGAACAGTGGCCGGGATGTGCGCGCCGTTTGCAGCTTGCGGCCGAATGGATGGACGAGGCCGCGGTTTCCACGATCCACGGCTGGTGCAATCGCATGCTCAGCGAGCACGCGTTCGATAGCGACAGTCTCTTTTCGCAAACGCTGGAAACCGATCAGACGGAATTGCGCGCGGAAGTGGTGCGCGACTATTGGCGCACGTTCATGGCGCCGCTCAACGCCCAATGCGCGGCCGAAGTGCGTGCATGGTTCGCGAGCCCGGACGCGTTGCACAAGTCGATTCGCGGATTGCTCGCGCACGCCGAATTGCTGCCCGATGCGCGCGATCCCGAGGCCGCGCTGGTCGACGCGCGCGCGCGCGCGCAAGCGGAACTCGAAGCGTTGAAGGCGCCGTGGCGCGTGTGGATCGAAGAAGTGGAAGCGTTGCTCAACGCGGCGCGCACGGCCAAGCAGTTCAACGCGAGCAAGCTCAAGACGAACCATTGCGAATCGTGGATCGGAAAGCTGCGCGAGTGGGCCAACAATCCAGAGCTCGCGCATCCGGGTTTCGACGATAAAGCAGCGGTCTGGACGCGCCTTACGCCAGCCGGTCTACAGGAAATCTGGAAGGGCGAGCCGCCGGAGCACCCGGCGTTCGTGGCGATGGAGACGTTGCGCGAATCGCTGGCTTCGCCGCCGCACGCGAGGCAGGACGTGCTATGCCATGCGGCGCGCTGGGTCGCGCGGCGTTTTGCCGAAGAAGAGGCGCGCCGTTCGCAAATGGGTTTCGACGATTTGCTCACGCGTTTGCTGGATGCGTTGAAAGGCGAAAATGGCCCGCGTCTTGCCGAGATCATTCGCAAGCAATATCCGGTTGCGTTGATCGACGAGTTTCAGGACACCGACCCGATCCAGTATCGGATTTTCGATTCGGTTTATCGCATCGAGTCGAACGACATCCATACGGCAATCGTCTTGATCGGCGATCCGAAGCAGGCCATCTATGCATTTCGCGGTGCCGATATCTATACCTATCTGCGCGCGCGGCGCGCGTGCGAAGGGCGTCTTTATACGCTCAAGAAGAATTTCCGTTCGACGCGCGCGATGGTGGACGCGGTTAATCGCTGTTTCGATGCGGCGGAATCCCGTAGCGAAGGAAGCGGCGCATTTTTGTTTCGGAGTACGGATGGTCGGGAAAACGCGCTGCCGTTTGTCGCGGCCGATGCGCATGGCCGCGCGGAAACGCTGGTCGCGGACGGTGGGCCGCTGCCGGCGCTGAATGTCTGGTGGCTGCCTTCGTCGAGCGATGGAAAGCCGCTCAGCAACAAGGCGTATTTCTCGGGCATGGCGGCAAGTTGCGCGACGGAAATGGTGCGCCTGCTGAACCTCGGTCAGCAGGGCGCGGCGGGTTTCGAAAGCGATCAAGGCGTGCGTGCGTTGCAACCGGCTGACATGGCGGTGCTCGTGAACAACGGCACGGAGGCGCAGGCGATTCGCGAGGCGCTTGCCGCGCGCGGCGTGCGCAGCGTCTACTTGTCGGATCGCGATTCGGTGTATCGAATGCCTCAAGCCGACGAATTGCGCTATTGGCTCGCAGCGTGCGCCGAACCCGACGACGGGCGGCTCGTGCGCGCGGCACTCGCCAGTGCGACGCTTGGCCTCGAATGGGCTGAGCTGGACGCATTGGGTCACGATGAAGCCGCGTGGGAGGCGCGCGTGCTGCAATTCCGTAGCTATCGCGAATGCTGGCGCAAGAAGGGCGTCTTGCCGATGCTGCGGCGACTCTTCAACGACTTTCATGTTCCGCAGCGCTTGCTGGGTCAAAGCGCGGGGGCCGGCCTCAACGGCGAACGTGCGCTCACGAATCTGCTGCATCTTGCCGAATTGCTGCAACAGGCCAGCACGCAACTCGACGGCGAGCATGCGCTGATCCGCTATCTCGACGAACAGCGCGAAGACGAAAGCGCGGGCGGTGGCGGCGACGCGCGACAGTTGCGGCTGGAGAGCGACGCGGGTCTTGTGCAGGTCGTCACGATCCACAAGTCCAAGGGCCTTGAGTATCCGCTGGTGTTCTTGCCGTTCGCATGCGCGCATCGCGCCGTCAAACCCGAAGACATGCCGTTCAAATGGCACGATGAAGCAGGCGGCTTGCACGTCACGCTCGAAGCCGATGCGCGTGTATTGCGTCAGGCCGATCGCGAACGCCTTGGCGAAGACTTGCGCAAACTGTATGTCGCGCTTACGCGCGCGCGATACGCCACGTGGATCGGCTACGCTGGCGTGGCCGACGTCGAGGGCAGCGCGTTCGGTTATCTGCTCAGCGGCGGCGCCGCCATTTCTGCTGAGGATACCGAAGCATTGCTCGAAGCGCTGCGCGGGCCTTGCGAGGATATTGCCGTGACGCTTGCGCCGGAAGCCGCGCGCGAGGTGTTCGCGTTGCGCGACGTGGGCTCGCGGCGCGGTCAGGCCCGCACATTGATGCGTCGCGAGCGAGAGCGCTGGTGGATCGCGAGCTATTCGAGCCTCAAGACCGTCGACGCATCAATTGGTGAAGGCGTTCCTGTCGAAGCGGACGAATCACGCGCGGCACCGGAGACGCGCGGCGAGGACGTGTTCCTCGAATTGCTCGAAGCCAGCGTGCCGTCGGAGGACGATGAAGCACTGGGCAATCTCGCTCAAACGCGGGTGACGCCCGCGCTTTCGCCGATGCACGGTTTCGAGCGCGGTCCCGACGCAGGCAGTTTTCTGCACGAATTGATGGAATGGGCCGCCGAAGAAGGTTTCGCGAACATCGTGAAGGACGAAGCGCGCGACAGCGTGCGCGACATGATCGCGCGTCGCTGCCACGTGCGCGGCTGGTCGCACTGGATCGAGCCGCTCACCGCGTGGCTGATTGAACTCGTGAACATGCCGCTGCGTTTGCCCGATATCGACGGTGAGGCGGTATCGCCCATCGCGCTGAAATCGCTGGCGTCGTATATGGCCGAAATGGAATTCTGGGTCACGGCGAATTCCGTCGATACGCTCGAACTCGATCAGATCGTGACGGAACTGACACTCGATGGCGAGGCGCGCCCGGCGCTCGACGCCACGCAACTCAACGGCATGCTCAAAGGCTTTATCGACCTCGTATTCGAGCACGAAGGGCGCTATTACGTCGCCGACTACAAGTCGAACTGGCTCGGCCCCGACGATGCCTCGTACACGTTCGCGAAAATGCGCGCGCAGATTCTTCATTCGCGTTACGAATTGCAGTACGTGCTCTATCTGTTCGCGCTTCATCGACTGCTGAAATCGCGGTTGCCCGATTACGATTACGATCGGCATATCGGCGGCGCCGTATATATGTTTTTGCGCGGCGGCCGTTCGTCGGGGCAAGGTTTGCATTGCGAGCGCCCGCCGCGCGAGTTGATCGAATGGCTCGATGCGCGCTTCGCGAACCGCGATGCGTTGGAGGACGTGGCATGACGAAGCGCCGCCCACGAGAACTTATCGGCGTGACGGGCGATTTGTTCGAAAATCTCGATACGTCCGATGCAAATGCGGTTCGCCAAACGAAACCGCATGCCGCGCGCGAATCGGCAACCCAGATGCTGGGCGTGCTCGATCACTGGGTCGAGCGCGGCTGGCTGCGCACGCTCGATGCGGCGTTCGCGCGGTTCCTGTGGACCGAAGCGCCGCACAGTGCTCCGTTGCTGTTGCTGGCGGCCGCGCTGGCAAGCCATCAACTCGGCCGCGGCCATGTCTGCCTCGACTTGAAGGCGACGCTCGACGATCCCGCATTCGCGCTTTCCTTGCCGCCCGATGGTCCGCAAATGTTGCCGGCAGTGCCTGCGCAGCCGCCTGCCGAAGTGCTGGCGGGCGTGACGCTCGCGCAATGGCAGGCGGCGTTGGCGGAGCCCGATCTCGTCGCGGCACAAGTGCATGACGAAGCCGGGAATACGCCGCTCGTGCTGACCGGTACGCGTCTTTATCTGCGCCGTTACTGGCAATACGAGCAAGACGTGCGAGCGGGCATCGAGCGGCGCCTTGCGCGCGGCGCGCAACTCGAAGCGGCATTGCCGCTGCCTATTGCGCGCGCGACGCTCGACGCGTTGTTTGCGCCGCGCGCGAGCGGAACCTCGCACGTGCGCGCGGACTGGCAAAAGCTCGCTTGCGCGCTCGCGGCGCGCAGTGCATTCAGCATCGTTACGGGCGGCCCCGGCACGGGCAAGACCACCACCGTCGTAAGATTGTTGGCACTCCTTCAAACTTTGGCGCTGGGACCGGCGAGCGGATCGGTCAACGCGCGACCGTTGCGCATTCGGCTCGCGGCGCCGACCGGCAAGGCGGCCGCGCGCCTGAACGAATCGATCGCGGGCGCCGTGGAGCGGCTGCCGTTCGATGCCTTGCAGAAGCACGTCGATGCCACGATATTGCGTAAAGCGATTCCCACCGCTGTGACCACGCTGCATCGCGTGTTGGGCACGCGGCCCGGCAGCCGGCGATTCCGGCACGATGCGGCGAACCCTTTGCCGGTGGATGTGCTGGTGATCGACGAAGCGTCGATGGTCGATCTCGAGATGATGGCCGCCGTGCTCGATGCGCTGCCTTCTTCAGCACGCCTGATACTTCTCGGCGACAAGGATCAGTTGGCCTCGGTCGAGGCGGGCGCGGTGCTGGGCGAACTTTGCGACCGCGCGCGCGAAGGCCACTACACGGAAGCGACGTGCGCCTGGCTCGAAGCCGCGACGGGCGAACGTATCGACGCGGCAATGCTCGACGAGCGCGGCTTGCCGCTCGATCAAGCCGTGGCCATGCTGCGCGAGAGTCACCGGTTTGCATCGGAGAGCGGGATCGGGGCGCTATCGGAGCTTGTCAATGCGGGTGACGCCGTGGGCGTCGCGAAGATCTGGACGCGCGGTTACGCGGATCTCGCGCGCATCGCGTGTTCCGCGACGGATGACGGGCCGCTGCGCGCGCTGAGTGTCGATGGCCGCGTGGGCGACGACACCGAAGGGCGGCGGCAAGGTTATCGGCACTATCTGGAGACGATGCGCGCGATGCGTCCCGCGCCCGATGCCTCGCCCGAGGCGCTCGCGAAATGGGCCGCCGATGTGCTGAAGGCGCACGGCGCGTTTCAGTTGCTCTGTGCGCTGCGGCGCGGTCCGTGGGGCGTGGACGGACTCAATCGGCGCGTTGCACGGTTGCTGCACGAGGAAGGTCTCATCGAGCCGCGCGGAGACTGGTACGCGGGCCGCCCCGTGCTTGTCACGCACAACGACTACGAGCTTGGCCTCATGAACGGCGATATCGGCATCGCGCTCGAACTGCCCGTGCCGCCGGGCGAGCCGCCGGTGTTGCGCGTGGCATTTCCGGCGGGCGACGGCTCGGGCGGCGTGAAGTGGGTGTCGCCGAGCCGGCTTCAGGGCGTGGAAACCGTGTTCGCACTGACAGTCCACAAGTCGCAGGGCTCGGAGTTCATGCACGCGGCGCTCGTGTTGCCCGATACCTTCAGTCCGATTCTCACGCGCGAACTCGTCTATACGGGCATCACGCGCGCGCGCGCCTACCTCACGCTCGTGGTGCCCGAAGGTCGCCAGGTGCTCGACCGCGCCGTGCTTGCCAAGGTGCAGCGGGCGAGCGGCCTCATGGCCGGGCTCATGCGCGATGCGCAGCCGGTTTCCGTGCCAACGTAGAAAAGGCCGCGTTTAGCGGCCTTTTCATGCTGCGTCATGCGCTTGCGGTGCGCTTAGACGATCGTGAGCGTCACGTCGATGTTGCCGCGCGTGGCGTTCGAGTACGGGCACACGATGTGAGCCTTGTCGACAAGCGCCTGGGCGGCGGCGCGGTCCATGCCCGGCAGGGAAATCTGCAATTCCACTTCGATGCCGAAACCGTTCGGAATCTGGCCGATGCCGACTTTGCCCGTGATCGACAGGTCTTGCGGCAGGGCGATCTTGTCGCGTGCCGAAACGAATTTCATCGCGCCGATAAAGCACGCGCTATAACCCGCCGCGAAAAGCTGTTCGGGATTGGTGCCGTCGCCGCCTGCGCCGCCCAGTTCGCGCGGCGTGGTGAGCTTGAGGTCCAGATTGCTGGCGGGGATCACGGCGCGGCCGTCGCGGCCGCCGGTGACGTTGGCTTCGGCGCGGTAGAGAACTTTTTCGATCGACATGACAGGCTCCTTGTTGAGCAAAACGATGAATTGAGAAACGACTTCGTACTGCGTGCGACTTGCGCGACTGTGTCAGCGCGCACAAACGGTCCAGCGCAAAAGAAGGGCTTGCGAATTCCTGTTTGCTGCTTTCGGGTGCATCTCTTTTCAGATACGCCGCCGAGCGGAAAAACAGTTCATCTTGCGCTTCTTTTGTGTCAGCTATCTATCAGAAGATAGATTATATTGCCTAAATAAACGGGGCAACGTGCCGCCCCGTTTCGAACGCTTTACTGCGCCACGCGCCACATGGCTTCGACATCTTCAAGCCGCGACTTCGTGTGAAACAACCGGCTGGCCAGCACGCTGCCCTGCAAGGCCGCGAACAACGTGCGCGCCGCGCTTTCCGGGTCGCCTCTCACCACGAGCGTGCCTTCTTTTGCACCTTGCGCCAGCACCTCCGCGAGCCAACTTTCGTTGGTGCGGAAAAACGCTTGCACCGCCTGGCGTACGTTTTCGGGCAGCGACTCGATGTCGGCGGCGAGCATGCCGCACAGGCAAATCTGATCGCCGTCGCCCAAGGTCTTGCCGAACAGCTTCGTATATCTAGCCAGCTTTTCCTGCGCCGGCAGCGCGGGATCGACCGACCGCAAACCCGCCATTACTTCGTCGCTGTACTGGCTCACGGCTTCCAGCACCAGATCGTCCTTCGACGGGAAGTAATAGTGGATGCTCGACGTTTTCACGCCCACCAACGCCGACAGGTCCCGGTAGCTAAAGCCGTTGTAGCCGCGCAGCATCATCAACGTGATGGCGTGGTCGAGAATCTGGTCCCGCACCGTCAACTTCGTTTCCATGAGCGATAATTTATCTACTGGAAGGTAGATTGTCAAGCGCGAATGCAGAAAATTTCCTGCGGTATGCGAATGCACTCGAATGCATCGCATGCAGTGCAGGTCATCTAGTGCGGCTTGGGAGTCGGGCGGGCTGCACGCGATTACAACCCGCGATGCCCCGCGCTCACGACGAGGCGCAAACCCAGCGCGGCAATCGCGCCCGCCGCGACGCGATCGATTCCGCCTTTCGCGCGCAGGTAAAGTTCGCGGGGCCGTTGGCTGGAAAAGCACATCGCGACCACGGTGTACCAGCCGGTTTCGATGGCAAACACGAGCGGCGGCAGCGCGAAGTAGCACCAGAGCGGCGGATGCTGCGGCAACAGCGCAACGAAAATGCTGCCGTAAGCCACCGCCGTTTTCGGGTTGCTCAGTTGCGTCGTGAGACCGCTCCAGAACGAGCGGCCCGGGCGTTCGCCGGCCCCGGCGCCGTTGTCGACGGTCACGGGCTGTCCTGCGCCGCGCCAGATGCGCAAAGCGATGTACAGCAGATAGACGCCGCCCGCGATTTTCAGCGCGGCATAGAGCCAGGCGACGGTGGCGAGCAAGGTGTACAGGCCCGCGAGCGCGATGCCCGCGAAACAGATCGCGCCGATACCCATGCCGAACGCGGTGGCAACGCCGTCGCGCCGGGACAAGCCGATCGAATTTCGCGCGACGAGCACGAAGCTCGGCCCAGGACTCATGGCGCCCAGCAGGACGGCGGCAAGGATACTGGCAACGGCGGAGAGCGGTGACATGGAGGCGGCTCCGGTAAAGAACGAAGGATGGTTGCAGGCGCTACCGGCGGCAGGCACGAATCCGCAACAGCAAAGACGCGCAGCGCACATTCGGCACGGTTGCGCGGCGCGCGATCGAATTCGTTAGTTATCTTGAACGTTCGCGCTCGGCGCGTTCGCGGCTCCAGAACTGCAACAACATGCGCGTTTGTTCGGCAATGCTGGTTTTCAAAAACTCGGCGTTTTGTGCGTCGATGTCGTGCCATCCCAGCATCGCCAGCGTGGAGCGCCGCGCGAGATGGAACAGCAGGAACTGGCCATAGAGGCTGAACATGCGCACGACGGTAATAGGGTCGTTGGCCGGCGTGCCCGTGATGCGCTCGAGCAGGTCGACGTTGATCTGGTTGAGCGGCCCGCGTATGCGTTCCTGGAGAATTTTCGAGCCGATTTCGGGCTCGGCGCCGCTTTGCTCGCGTGCGAAGAAAAGGCGTTGATCGGGCTCGTGATGCTTGACGAAAGTGCGATCCGCCACGCACATCAGGATGTCGATGAATGCGTTGATGAGCGCTTCGGGACCGGCTTCGGTGGCGAGCACTGAGCGCGCGCGCAGCACGGCGGGTTCGAAGGCTTGCCAGGATTCGTCCGCGATCCATTCGGCGCAGGCGCGATAGAGTCCTTCCTTGTTTTCGAAGTAGTACTGGAGTGCCGGTGCATTGACGCCGGCGCGCGCGGCGATCTCGCGCGTGGACGCGCCTTCGAAGCCGTGCCGGCCGAACAGCGCGATTGCCGATTCAATGATCTTGCGGCGCGTTTCGTCGCCGCGTGCGTAGCCCCCTTCAGGCGGTCGCCGCAGTCGTTTCCCTTCGCTCATGCATTTTCCTTCATAGCCGAGACGCAATATAACACTTGACACACTTGTTCCAGATGGAATAATTTTGCCAACTGGAATAAATTAGAGATTACAAACATGTCAACGACTGCAGGCGCACCCGGCCGCGATGTACCCGAAGCCGCCGCTGCGCCCAAGAAGCGCGGGGCCAAACGCCCGATTCTGATCGGGCTCGGCATTGTGGCCCTCATTGCAGCGGCCATCTACGGGGCTCACTGGTGGATGGTGGGCCGCTTTATCGAATCGACCGACGACGCCTATCTCCAGGCCGACAGCGTGACCATCGCGCCGAAGGTGAGCGGCTATGTCACCGACGTCTACGTGGCCGACAACCAGACGGTGAAAGCGGGCGATCCGCTCGTGAAGCTCGATGCGCGCCAGTACCAGGTGGCGCTCGACCAGTCGCTGGCCACGGTCGATGCGCGCAACGCCGACATCGAGCATGCGCAGGCACAGATCGAGCAGCAGCGCGCGAACATCGCGCAAGCCGAAGCGCAGCAGCAGGTCGCGCAGGTGAGCTTGCGTCACGCGCGCGATGAAGTGGCGCGTTATGCGCCGCTCGCGGCCACGGGCGCGGAAACGACCGAGCGGCTCGCCGAACTCACTAGCACGCGCGATCAGGCGCAGGCCACGCTCGCGGCCGATGCGGCCGCCGTCACGGCCGCGCGCTCGCAGATTTCGGCGCTCACGGCGCAGCTTTCGCAAGCGCGGGCGCAACTCGAAGCGGCACGCGCGAACGCCGCGCAATCGCAACTCGATCTCGACAACACCGTGGTCAAAAGCGCGCTCGCAGGCCGCATCGGCGACCGCACCGTGCGCGTGGGACAGTACGTGCAGCCGGGCACGCGCATGCTCACCGTCGTGCCGGTGCAACAGACCTATCTCACCGCGAATTTCAAGGAAACGCAGATCGGCCGCATGCGCGTGGGACAGCCGGTGGAATTGCGCGTCGACGCGCTGCCGGGCCACACGCTGCATGGCGTGGTCGACAGCTTCTCGCCGGGCACGGGCGCGCAATTCGCGCTGCTGCCGCCCGAGAACGCAACCGGCAACTTCACGAAGATCGTGCAGCGCGTGCCGGTGCGAATTCGCCTGCAAACCGGGCCCGAAACGCGCGCCGTGCTGTTGCCGGGCATGTCCGTGAACGTCGATGTCGATACGCGTTCGGCGCGCGAGGACGATCGCCGCATCGAGCAAGAGAACCATCGTGGCTAACACCGCTCAGATACCCGCGCCGCATCCGCATGGCGAGCGCGCGAGCGCGGCCGACTGGGTGGCCGTCGCGGCGGGCGCGCTCGGCGCGTTGATGGCCACGCTCGACATTTCGATCACGAACTCCGCGCTGCCGCAAATCCAGGGCGAAATCGGCGCAACGGGCACGGAGGGCACGTGGATTTCCACGGGCTATCTGATGTCCGAGATCGTGATGATTCCGCTTGCGGCCTGGCTCACGCGTGTATTCGGACTCCGAAATTTCCTGCTCACGAACGCGGCGCTTTTCATCGCCTTTTCGATGATGTGCGGCTGGTCCAGCACGCTCGGCGTGATGATCGCGGGCCGCATCGGCCAGGGCTTCACCGGCGGCGCGATGATTCCAACGGCGCAGACCATCATCCGCACGCGGCTGCCGCTCTCGCAGTTGCCGGTCGGCATGACGGTGTTCGGCCTGATCGTGCTGCTCGGGCCGCTGCTCGGCCCGGTGCTGGGCGGCTGGCTTGCCGAGAACATTAGCTGGAGCTGGTGCTTCTTCATCAATCTGCCCGTTTGCATTGCGCTGATCACCTTGCTGATCGTCGGTTTGCCGCCGGACCGGCCGCATTGGGAAGCGTTCTTCAAGGCGGACTGGCTCGGCATTCTGGGGCTTGCCATCGGCCTGAGTTCGTTGACCGTCGTGCTCGAAGAAGGACAGCGCGAGCGCTGGTTCGAATCGAACATGATTCTCTCGCTCACGGCCGTCTCGTTCGTTGGCATGGTGCTGATCGGCATCTCGCAGTTCGTGGCAAAACGGCCGATCCTGCGGCTTTCGCTCATGCGCAACCCGCGTTATGCGAGCGTGATCGTGATCGTGTCGGCGGTGGGCGCGGGGCTTTACGGCATCTCGTACCTGTTGCCGCAATTTCTGAGTCTCGTCGCGGGCTACAACGCCGAACAGTCGGGCGGCATCATGCTGCTTTCCGGGCTGCCCGCATTTCTCGTCATGCCGATCCTGCCGCGCCTGCTGGCCAAGGTGGATTTTCGCGTGCTCGTGGTGAGCGGGCTGCTGCTCTTCACGTTGAGCTGCATGCTCGACATTTCGCTGACTGCGCAGAGCGTGGGTCACGACTTCGTCTGGTCGCAGCTCATTCGCGGCGTGGCGCAAATGCTTGCCATGATGCCGCTCAATCAGGCCTCGATGGCCGCGGTGGCGCGAGAAGATTCCGGCGATGCGGCCGGCCTTTACAACATGGCGCGCAATCTCGGCGGCTCGGTTGGGCTCGCGATCATCGGCACGCTGATCGATCGGCGCGAAACGTATCACACGGCGGTACTGCGCGAGTCGGTCAGCAGCAATTCGCTGATCGGGCAAGAGCATCTGGCTTCCGGCGCGGCCAACTGGTTCGCGCAAACGGGCGACATGGCGTATTCGCAATTGCGCTCGCTCGGCCAGATCGCCGCGCAGATTCAGGTGCAATCGATGGTTATCACGTACTCCGAAACATTCTGGGTGCTCGGCATCGCGCTGGCGGCTTGCGTGCCGCTCGCATTGTTGCTCAAGACCCCAAAGCCGGGCGCGACGGCATCGTCCGCCGGTCACTGAAGTTTTCTCCTATCCATGACGGCAACCCGTTTTTATCGTTTTTCGCTCGCACCGCTGAGCGCATCGCTGACCGTAGCGGCGGCAGCTTGTCTGCTTGCGGCCTGCACGGTCGGCCCGAATTATCGCGGCGCTCCGGCCGTCGCGCCCGAGGCGGCCAGCGCGGCCACCTTCGTGCGAACGCCCGCGCAAGGCGTGACGCCTTCGCATGCGCCGAGCGAATGGTGGCTCGCGCTCGACGATCCGCAACTCAATGCGCTGATCGCCGCCGCGTTCGCGCACAATCCCGATCTGCGCGCGGCGCAGGCGCGTTTGCGCGAATCGCGAGCGCAATTGCAGCAACAGCGCGCCAACGAACTGCCGAAGGTCAGCGCGAGCGCCGCGGCGTTGCGCATGCGCGAGCCCGACCTGAGCGGCCTCACATCGTCGTCGAGTAGTTCGGGGCAGGGCGACAGCGGCAGCCAGGGCGGATCGTCGGGGCGCGGCCCGCTGACGTTCTACACGGCCGGCTTCGACGCCTCGTGGGAAATCGACTTGTTCGGCGGCACGCGCCGCGCTGTCGAAGCGGCCAGCGAGGAATCCGAAGCCGTCAATGCCGATCTTTCGGACACCCAGGTATCGCTGGCGGCGGAAGTGGCGCAGGCGTATATCGACTTGCGCGATCAGCAACAGCGTCTCGCCATCGCGCAGCGCACGGCCGACTTGCAGCAGCAAATGCTCACGCTCACCGAGCAGCGCCGCGCGGGCGGCACGGCGGCGGAAGTCGACGTGCAACGCCTTACCACGCAGGTCGAAAACACGCGCTCGACGCTCACGCCGCTTGCGGCGCAGGTGGAAATCTCGCTCGATCAACTGGCGGTGCTGACCGGCAAGGCGCCGGGCGCGCTCGACGCGGCACTGTCGCCGCTGAAGCCGCTGCCCACGATGCCCGCCACCGTGGCGGTGAGCGATCCCACGACGATGCTCGCGCAGCGCCCCGACATTCGCGCGGCCGAACGCCGGCTTGCATCGAGCAACGCGCAGATCGGCGAGCACATCGCCGACTTCCTGCCGAAGCTCACGTTGTTCGGCGATCTGGGCTTCACTGCCGCCGACCCGGGCCACCTCATGCGCAAGAGCAATTTCAGTTGGATGGGCGTGCCGTATCTGCAATGGAACGTGTTCGATTTCGGCCGTACGCTGGGCGCCGTGCGAGGCGCCGAGGCGTCGCGCGACGAAGCCGAAGCGCGCTATGAAAAGGCCGTGCTCGCGGCGCTCCAGGATGCGAATGCATCGCTCTCGCGCTACGGCTATCAGCGTGAGCATCTCGTCACCTTGCAGAAGGTGCAGACTTCGGCGGAGCGTTCGGCAACGCTCATGCGCCAGCGTTATCGCGCCGGCGCGTCGAGTCTCGTCGATCTGCTCGACACGCAGCGCGCCGAATTCGCCGCGCAGCAGGATGTGGTATCGGGCCAGGCGGAACTGCTCAAGGACTTCGTTTCGCTGCAAAAGAGCCTGGGCCTCGGCTGGCAGCCGGCCACTTCGGGCTGACGCCGGGCGGCGCCGTCGATCGGCTACGTGGATTCGGCTTGCGCCTGCTCGCGCAACGCCGGCTCGCGATAGCCTAGCCGTGCGGAAATCGCGGCGCCCGCGCGCTTGAGCAGTGCGACGTAATGCGCTTTCGTGTCCGCGCCGCAGCGCATGGTCGGAAACGAAATCGACAAGCCCGCGATCACGTGGCCGAAGCGATCGAACACGGGCACGGCGAGGCACTGCAAGCCTTCCTCTTGTTCTTCGTTATCCTCACCAAATCCTTGCTCGCGCACGTGCGGCAGAATGTTCAGCACGGCTTCGCCCGAAGTGAGGGTCTTTTGCGTGGACTTGCGAAATTCGACATGCGATAGCGTCTCGCGCGCGGTGTCGGGCGTCATGAACGCGAGCAGCACCTTGCCGATGGCGGTGCTGTGCAGCGGATTGCGCCGGCCGATGCGCGACTGCATGCGCAGACCGTAGTCGGCGTCGATCTTGTGGATGTAGATGATCGCGTCTTCGTCGAATGCGCCGAGATGCACGGCTTCGCGCGTGGCCTGCGCGATGCGGCGCATTTCGACGTCGGCTTCGCGCACGAGGTCGACGCTTTCCAATGCTTTGGCGCCGAGTTCGAACAGCCGTATCGTCAGACGATAGCGATCCGTTTCCACTTCCTGCGCCACGTAACCGAGCGCCTTGAGCGTTTGCAGTACGCGATGCACGGTGGTTTTCGAAAGCGAAAGCCGCTGCGAGAGTTCGCTGATGCCCACTGGCCCGTTCTCGCCGAGCGCGCCGAGAATGGCGAATACGCGGCCTATCGACGACGCCGATTCGCCCTTGTCCGTGCCTTCCGTTTCGCTCGTCGCGTTCATTGCGTGCTCCTGTGCGGCGCGTCGCGATTTGCCGGTTTCACCCGTTGCTGCCATGTTCGTCAGTCCATTTTCATTCAAGCATTGGCGGGAGCATACCGCGTTGCGCGTGCGCGGCAAATTTCGATGAGCGTTAGCGCGCCAGCCAGCCGCCGTCCACGGCGAGCGTGTGGCCGTGAACGTAGTTCGACGCGGCCGATGCGAGAAACACCACGGGGCCCGCGAGATCGTCGGGCACACCCCAGCGCGCGGCCGGAATGCGGCTTACGATTTCCTCGTTGCGCTGCGCGTCGTCGCGTAGCGCGGCCGTGTTGGCCGTTGCCATGTAGCCGGGCGCGATGGCGTTGACGTTGATGCCGTGCGCGGCCCATTCGTTCGCGAGCAGGCGCGTGAGGCCCAGCACGCCGCTTTTCGACGCCGTATAGGACGCCACGCGAATGCCGCCCTGAAACGACAGCATCGAAGCGATGTTGATGATCTTGCCGCCGCTGCCCTGCGCGACGAAACGGCGCGCGGCGGCTTGCGCGAGAAAGAACACGCTTTTGAGGTTGACGTCCATGACCGTGTCCCAGTCGTCCTCGCCGAATGCGAGCGCGTCTTCGCGACGGATGATGCCGGCGTTGTTCACGAGCACGTCGATATGGCCGCAGGCTTCGACGGCGGCGCGCACGATGTCTTCGACGGGCGCCACGGAACCGAGATCCGCGCGCACGTCGATAAAGCGGCGGCCCGCGGCTTCCACCTGCGCGGGCGTATTGCCGGGCTCGCCGCGGCACACGCCGACGATATCGCAGCCCGCGTGCGCGAGTGCGAGCGCCATGGCGGCGCCGAGCCCCGTGTTGCTGCCGGTGACGATTGCAACCTTGCCGGCGAGGTCGAACGGATTGAACGTGCTGAATGCCATGGATAAGCGGCCCTCCTGCCGGTTGCGATATGTGCCGGTGCGCGCTGCGCGGCGGCGCCTGGTGGTGCCTGGTGGTGCTTGATGATGCCTGGTAGTGTCTGGTAACGCTTCCGCCCGGGAATACGCCGCGCGTGCTAGCGCAGGTCGCGCACGGCAAGATGGTCCATGTCGCCGAACACCTGATTTTCGCCGACCATGCCCCAGATGAAAGTGTAGGCCTGCGTACCGACGC
Organism: Paraburkholderia sp. J41; assembly: GCF_905220235.1. Lineage (NCBI taxonomy): Bacteria > Pseudomonadati > Pseudomonadota > Betaproteobacteria > Burkholderiales > Burkholderiaceae > Paraburkholderia > Paraburkholderia sp. J41. Next base: position 211,071 of record NZ_CAJMZE010000005.1, read on the forward strand.
CGGAATGTATCGACCAGCTCGGCGAAATCACCGCCTGCTCGTTATGCACGAGAATATGCCGTGTTTCGTGGGGTTCGCCCATCATGTGAAAGACGGCGGCATCGTCGGCGACGTTGAAGTAGAAATACACTTCCATGCGGCGTTCGTGCGTGTGGCATGGCATCGTGTTCCAGAGGCTGCCGGCATCGAGCTTCGTCATGCCCATCGAAAGCTGGCAAGTGGGCAGCACATCCGGCACGATGAACTTGTAGATCGTGCGGCGGTTGCCGGTGGCGACGTCGCCGAGCGTTTGCGGCGATGCTTCGGAGAGCGAAATGGTTCGCGTCGGGTAGGTCGTGTGCGCGGGCGCGCAGTTGAGGTAAAACTTTGCGGGCCGGTCGGCATCCGCGCTGCCGAATGCGACCGCTTGCGTACCCTTGCCGATATAGATGGCTTCTTCGTTGCGCACCGCGTGGCGCACGCCGTCCACGTCCACCCAACCGTCGCCGCCAATGTTGATCGCGCCCAACTCGCGCCGCTCCAGCAGATAACTTACGCCAATCGTTTTGCCGAGCGAGGAAGGCACTTCCACCGCGCGCGTGATAGGGGACGCGCCGCCCACGATGATGCGGTCGACGTGGCTGTAGGTGAGCCGCAATGCGTCGGCTTCGAATAGCCGCTCGATCAGGAACTCGCGGCGCAAGCCCGCGGTGTCGAGCGTTTTCGCGTATTCGCTGTTGATGCTCTGGCGAACTTCCATGCGGCGTCTCCTTATCTCGCTAGACATGCAGTGCTGCCTCTGCGGACGACTATAGTGCAGTTTCCGGAATTCGGAACATTGGTCCGAAAATGCTGCATCGCCATAACGCGTTTGGCAAGCGGTCTGCCCATATTGTGAGAAAACGCCGAACCAAAGCGGGTAAACGCCAGGAATTTTATGCGGGGAAATCGGAACGCCGTTCCTTTTGCGCTGCTATTCTGTTTCCGAGACGACGAGTGCAGGGAGCACCCCGACAAAAAGCCGGACGCACGATAGTGCCGATCCGGCAACCGGACGCAAAGTCCAAGGAGGAGGCATGAAGCTGAAGAAGGCCATAGACCGCGTACCTGGCGGCCTGATGCTGGTGCCGCTGTTGCTGGGCGCCTGCGTGCATACGTTCGCCCCCGGCGCGGGCAAGTACTTCGGTTCGTTCACCAACGGTCTGATTACCGGCACCGTGCCGATTCTCGCGGTGTGGTTCTTCTGCATGGGCGCGACCATCGACCTGCGCGCGACCGGCACCGTGCTGCGCAAATCGGGCACGCTGCTCGTCACGAAGATGATCGTTGCGTGGATCGCGACGCTCGTCGCCGCGCACTTCATTCCCGTCGATGGCGTGAAAGCCGGTCTTTTCGCGGGGCTTTCCGTGCTTGCCATCACGACGTCGATGGACATGACCAACGGCGGCCTCTACGCCGCCGTGATGCAGCAGTACGGCACGAAGGAAGAGGCGGGCGCATTCGTGCTGATGTCGGTGGAATCGGGGCCGCTCGTCAGCATGATCATCCTTGGCGCGACGGGCGTGGCGTTCTTCGAGCCGCGTCTTTTCGTCGGCGCCGTGCTGCCGTTTCTGGCGGGCTTCACGCTCGGCAATCTCGACAGCGATCTGCGCGATCTGTTCGGGCGCTGCGTGCATCCGCTCATTCCCTTCTTCGGCTTCGCGCTCGGCAACGGCATCGACCTGAACGTGATCGTCACGAGCGGCATTCCGGGCGTTGCGCTGGGCCTCGGCGTGATCGTCGTCACCGGCATTCCGTTGATTCTTGCGGACCGCTGGATCGCGGGCGGCAACGGCGCGGCGGGACTTGCGGCGTCTTCCACGGCGGGTGCGGCGGTGGCGAACCCGGCCATCATCGGCGAGATGATTCCGCGTTTCAAACCGCTCGTGCCGGCGGCCACCGCGATGGTGGCCACCGCGTGCCTCGTGACCGCGATCCTGGTGCCGATTCTCACGGCGCTTTGGGTGCGCCGCCGCGCCGCGCGCGACGCGCTGCTGCAAGAACTCAGGGAGTCTTCCGCGCAACCGATGGCGGGCCGCGACGCGCACGTGTGAGCGTTGCGCGAGGCACGCCTTGTTGCTTTGTCGCGGCGGCGACTAACCGCGTGCTTCGCCTCGCGCCATGCTGGCGAGCACGCCGTCGCGGCGAATCAAGGCGTGAAAGAGCGCGGCGGCGAGATGCAGCAGCACCGTGGCGAACAACACCATGGCAAGCCATGTATGCGCGCTGCGCAGCCACGTGTAGAGCACGACGCTGTGCGGCGCGATCGGCGGCAGATGCACGCCGCCGAACAGCACCACGGGATAACCGCCCGCCGAGAGCATCGACCAGCCGATCAGCGGCATGGCGATCATCAGCGCGTAGAGCGCGAGATGCGAGGCGTGCGCGCCCATGCGTTGCCACGCGGGCAGGTCGCCGGGTAGAGGTGGCGCGCCGCGTACGAGCCGCACGCAAAGGCGCACCAGCACGAGCGCAAGCAGTGCAATGCCCAATGGCCGATGCAACATGAGCAGGCTGGTATGCAGCCGAGAAACGGTCGCGACCATGCCTACGCCGACGAACAGCATGGCAACGATCAGGACTGCCATCGACCAGTGCAACGCGCGTTGCAGCGCGCTGAAATGTTGGCCCGCTTGCTTCATGGCTGCGTACCTCCATGCGGTTGCGCAAACGTTGCTTCTTCGTGCGTGCGCCGGTTGAACGAGACGGAATACGCCGCCGAACGCGCGGCCAGCAGCGGATCGTCGGAGGGCTTGAGTCCGTCGGGCAGAATCGTCGGGTCGTAGTTCACGTCGCGGCACTGGCCGTTGCTTTGTGGTTCGGCGTGACGCAGCACGAGCGTTCCCGCGTCGATGCGTTCGCGCCCGGCGGGCCATTGCCGCGTGGCGTCGTTGGTCGGATCGCCGGGCGCGGCCACGGTCAACACGAGATGCCAGCGCAGCGGACCCGAAGCGAGCCGCGCGTCGAGATCGTCGGCGAGAAAATCCGGATTGCTTTTTTGCGCCGCCGTTTCGGGCGCGTATGCGGTTTCGGGCACGGTTTCCCAGCGCACGGCGTGCCGGTTGCCGGCGGCGTCGGTGGCGATGAACGCGTTGATGCTGTAGAACGCGGTGTTCGCGAAACTCGAAGGCAAGGGATGTGCCTTCACCCAGTTGCGAAACGGCAAGGTTTCCGGGTTCGACTTGAAGAACGCATCGAGTTTCGCGGGGTCGGGCTTCCCTGTGGCGGGATCGGGCTTCGACGCCACGAGCTGCTCGTAAAATTGCTTCGGATTACGAACGACAAAGACGGGTGTGGAATTCATGCCGGTGCGCCACTGCTCGCCGTCGTGCAACTGGAACATCAGCGCCATGCTGCGCACGGGCGAACTGGCGTCGGGCGCGGACGGATTGCTGCCGGGAATCGCAAAGCGGCCAATGACCGGCGTGCTACCCGGCGCGAACACGGCCGCGCGCGAAACCTGCGCGCCGTTGCCGTTGCTTTCGAACTCGCCTTCGAGACATAGTCCTTTCGCATGATTGCGCCGAAAGCCCGCATGGATGCCGTAATTCGCTTCGAACGTGTTGACGATATGCGGCGCATCGAGGCGCTTGGGCGTGAGCCAGCCCGCGGTCCACGCGAAGGCGGCGCCCGCGCAGCCCACCACGGCTGCAATGACCGCGAGCCGGCAAGGCACGCAGATGGGCGCGCGATTCATGACGTGCCTCCCATGCGCGCCGGCGAGCGAAGGGACGCAATCGGTGACGAAGCATTGGGCAGGGTCTGCATGATCGTTCCAGTTCCGGGGGATGGCGCGAGGGCCGATACTGGCGTCAACACTCCGCTTCGCGTTCTATTCCATCGTTGCCGCATAAATGCGCGAAGGCGTTGAGTTACGATGTTTGGCGTGCGCCGTTGCGGCGCGAAGGAGGGCGCGATGCTGGCTGGCGGCTGTTTATGCGGAAAGATCCGCTACGAAATTTCAGCGGAGCCGATTCACCATACGATTTGCCATTGCGTGGATTGCCGGCGTGCGAGCGGCGCATTTTTCGTCGCATGGATCACGGTTCGCGAAGCCGATTTCAGGTTCGTTGCGGGCGCAACGAAATCGCATCGGTCGAGCGCGGGCGTGGAGCGCGCTTTTTGCGCGGAGTGCGGGACGCCGTTGACGTATCGGAACGCGTCGTTCGCAGGCGAGGTCGATGTGGCCACGGGCACGCTCGACCGTCCCGGCGAAGTGCCGCCGCGCGACCACACATGGGTCTCGCAGAAGCCCGCGTGGGTCGTGCTGGCCGACGGCCTGCCGCATCACGCGCGCGCCGGTTCCGAGAGCTGACGCTAACGCTCGACGCAAAAAAACCGGCGCCCGAAGGCGCCGTCCAAAGAGAGAAGGTCGAAAAAGAGAAGGTCGAAAGGAAAAGCGAACGCGCCGATCAGCTCAGTTGCATGACCGGCGCCACGGCGGCCGGATCGCTGATGCTCGGCTTGCCGTTTTCGACGTGGCCCGCGAAGCGCCACACGAACGTACTGTCGTCGCGGCTCGTGACCGTGAGGTCGTACCAGTGATGGCTCGAAGCGAGCACCCAGGCTTCTTCGACCGGCACGCCGGCCGGCACGAGCACCGTGCGTTCTCGCGCGCCGTAGGCATTGTCGTTCACGTTGAGGCGGGCGATGCCGCCGCCCGTGTTGGCGAAGCGCAGGAACAGGTTGCCGTTGGCGACGTCGTAATGCGCCTTCACGACCGGTTGCGGTGTGCCGGTGAGCTTGCCGAGCAGGCCGCCTTGCGACGATGAAGGCGCGGCGGTGCCGGCAAAGCGGCGCACGTAGCCGTTCGGGCCATGGACCTCGAATGCGTAGACGCCGTTGGTCACGGTCAAGTCCCACGTTTCGTCGATCGACTTGCCGGCTTCGACGGTATAGCGCCACGGACCGTCGCTGCGATTCGTGCCGTACACGTAGAAGTGCGCGCCCTGGCGGCCCGTGTTCGCAAACGTGATTTGCAGCGTTTTCCGCTGCGCGTTCGGTTGCGCGTTCACATGCAACTCGTAGGGCAGCGCGCGCGCATAACGCACGCCGGGCTCCTGCGCGTCGATCGGCTGCGGCGAGGCGGGCACCGTGGGCGCGGCGTTCACGGAGCATTGATTGTCGGCGAGCGCCATGTAGTTGCTCGTGTCGGGCAGCGAGGGCATCGACGCATCGGGCGTGCGGAAGTCGAAGCACGTGGTGAGGTCGCCGCACACGGCGCGGCGCCATGCCGTGATGTTCGGCTCATGCACGCCAAAGCGCTCCTCGATGAAGCGAATCACCGAGGTGTGGTCGAACACTTGCGAGCACACGAAACCGCCCTTGGTCCACGGCGAAACGACCGTCATCGGCACGCGCGGCCCGAGCCCGTAGGGCAGGCCGTCGGCGGTGTACGAGCCGCCGCGTCCGGGGTTCACCACGTCGTGAATCTCGCCTTCCACGCTCACCGTCGACTTGCCTTGCGTGGACGTGGTGGGCGGCTGCGGCGGCACGATGTGATCGAAGAAGCCGTCGTTCTCGTCATACATGATGAAGAGTACGGTCTTGCTCCAGACGTCGGGGTTCGACGTGAGTGCGTCGAGAATCTGCGAAGTGTATTCCGCGCCGTAGGCAGGCGTGTATTTCGGATGCTCCGAAAACGCCGCGGGCGGCAGCAGCCACGAGACTTGCGGCAGATTGTTCGCTTGCACGTCGGCCTTCAGGTCGGCGATCGTGCGCACGGTTTGCGCGCGCTGATACAGCGCCGAACCCGGTTGCGCGTTGATGAAGTTCGTGAAGTTCTGAAGAATGTTCGTGCCGTAGTTGCCGTTGAGCGGATCGTTGCCGTTCGTGCCTTGCTGATAGATCTGCCACGAAATGCCGGCGGCTTGCAGACGCTCGGGGTACGTGGTCCACGAAAGCAGTTGATAGCTGGGCGGCACGTCGCCGTCCACGAAGTCGTTGTTGTCGAGCAGCGGGCCGCCCATCGTGCCGCTGGGGTCGACCATGCCGGTCATGAGGTACGCGCGGTTCGGATGCGTCGGGCCGGGCAGCGAGCAGAAGTACTGGTCGCATACGGTGAAGGCATCGGCCAGCGCGTAGTGGAACGGAATGTCCGCGCGCAGGTAATAGCCCATCGTCATGTCGGTCTTGTACTGCGGCCACTGATCGTGCGCGCCGTTATTGATCGCGTAGTGAGTCGGATACCAGTTGTGATCGAGGTCGCCCACGCACTGCGCGCTCGTCTTGAACGTGTCGAGATGGAACGGCAGCACCGGCTTCGTCGCATCTTCCTTCGACGGCTGATACCACACAGGCCGGCCGCCGGGCAGCGGAATCGGCAGACGGTCGTTATAGCCGCGCACGCCGCGCATATGGCCGAAGTAATGGTCGAACGAACGGTTTTCCTGCATGAACACGACGATGTGTTCAATATCGCGAATCGAGCCTGTGCGCGAGTTCGCGGGAATGGCGAGCGCGTTACGGATCGATTCGGGAAAGACGGTCATCGCGGCGGCGGCGGCGCCCGAGGACGCGACGGTTTGCAGGAAACGGCGACGGCTGGTTGAAGTCATTGTTGTCCACCTGTCTGCGTAAAATTAGTTTGGAATGCTTAACGGTGTAAGGAGGGCGATAAAGAAGGCGACTGGCAAAGGGACTGCGTGAATGACGCTAGGGATTCGAATCGTTGCCGTTGCCGTTGCCGTTGCCGTTGCCGTTGCTGGCCTGCTGCTGCGCACCGTCGCCGGGCGCGTAGCTCATGACGGGCGCGACCTGCTGGCTGTCGGCGGCGAGGCTTGCTTGCGCGCTTTGTACGGGATCGCTCGCGAGCGCGCTTGCATTGGCGTCGGCGCTGGTATCGGCGTCGGCGTCGGCGTTCGAGGCCGCGGGCAGGCGGATGCCGGCCGAAGGCGCCGCAACGGCGTCGCGCGGCGAAGGCGCGGTTTGCGACGCGGAGCGTGCGGCCGCCGAGCCGTCGTCGGGGCCGCACGCATCGAGCATAATGGTTGCGAGTGCAACGAACGTCGTGACGAACGCGGCTCTCGCCATGCCGGCGTTGGGGCGTATTCTCATGTGCGCATCCTTTCGTTGGGGATGAGTCGCGCACAGTTTGGTCGGCGTTGAAGAAAGAATTGTGAAACCGTGAAAACGTTTGCGCGCCTGAAACATCTTGTTTCAAAGCCGTGCGGAATGACGGTTGCCGTATGTCTTTGCGCTAACGAAACGCTTTCATCGCGGCGCGGTTTCGTCGATCCGGCATAGATGCCCCGGTCGTCTGGAATCGAATGTGCGGAGCAATGCGCGCGGAGTAAAATACAAGAACCTGTCACGCACGCAGCGTGCGGCGACAGGATCGAGACGTTTTCGCTATCGTTCAATTTCGCCATGAACACGCCGAACAAGGAACCCGCGCGCAAGCGCCCGCCCCTCTGGGTGCTTAACACGCTAACCGCGCTCGTGGGCTTGCTCACGCTGGCGGCCGGCGTCGGCTGGGTGATCTACAAGTCGGTGGTCGATCTGGAAATTCCGTACTTCGCGATTCCGCTCGTGATGTGCGTGCCCGTGATCGTCGCGGTGGCCTTCCGCAACATCTGGGACTGATTCGCGCGTTCGGGCGCTTTTAGCGCGGCGTCAGGTGGCGAACCGTTGCGCGCAAGCCGCGCGCACCCGCTCGATCACGGCGGCCCACGTTTCGTCGAGGCGCTGCCGGAACAGCCGCATCGTGCCGGGATACCACGGCGAATCTTCGCGCTCGTGCAGCCAGCGCCAATCCAGATCGTTTTGCGGCAGCAGCACCCAGCACGGCGTGCCGACCGAAGCAGCCAGATGCGCGACGGAAGTATCGACGCAAATCACCAGATCGAGTTGCGCCGCGATCGCGGCCGAATCGGCGAGATCGCGCACATCGCTGCCCAGGTGCAGCAGCGGCAAGGCTTCGGGCGCGTCGTGCGCCTTGCGCGCCTCGTCTTCGCCGCGCCCTTTCTGCAAACTCACGAACCGCAAATCCGGCACGCTCCATAGTGGCGCCAGCGCGGCGAGCGAAGGCAGCGAGCGATGCGCGTCGTTGTTGTGCTGAGGATTGCCGCGCCACACAATGCCGATTCGCGGCCCCGGCGCGAGCGTCGCGAGGCGCGCGGCCCAGTGCGCGATCCATTCGGGCTCCGGCGCATACGCGAGCGGCGCGGGCAGCGTGCCGAGCGTCGTGCCGAGCCGATGCGGCACGCTGATCGGACTCACCCAGGCGTCGAATTGCGCGGAAGCCGCCGCGGCGCTTTCGTGGTCGAGCACGGCGTCGACGCCTTCCACGCCGCGCATCAAACGATGCAGCGCTTTCACGCAGGCAAACGCGATATGCCGCGCGCCTTGCGCCTTCAATTCGCGCGCGTAGCGGCCGAATTGCAGCATGTCGCCGAGCCCGTCTTCCTGCCATAGCAGCAGCGTTTTGCCCGCGAGCGACTCGCCTTGCCAGGCGGGGCATTGCAATAGCCGTTGCGTCGAGCGATGCACGAATCCCGGCATCCGGTAGCGGCATTCGTAGCGCGCAAAACCTTCTTCGAACCGGCCCATGCTGATGAGCAGCGTCGCGAGGCGGAACTCCGCGTCGATATAGTTCGGCCGGATGGAAAGCGCGCGTCGATAACCGGCTTCCGCTTCGTCGAGCCGGCCATATTCCTTATGAATGCTCGCGACGTTATAGTGCGCTTGCGCGAAATCGGGCTGCACCGCAAGCGCCTGATCGAAGGCGGCGAGCGCATCGGCGTAACGCTTTTGCGCCATCAGCAGACAGGCGAGATTGTTGTAGGCCTCCACGCGCCGCGGCAAGCGGCGCACGGTCTCGCGATACGCCGCTTCGGCTTCCGGCAGGCGCCCCAATGCGTGCAGCACGACGCCCAGGTTGTACTGCGCCTCGGCATGTTCGGGCGCGATCGCAAGGGCCTGGCGAAATGCGCTTTCCGCTTCGGCGGGGCGGCCGAGATCGTTGAGCACGCAACCCAGATTGTTGAGCGCGTCGACGAATCCCGGGCGTATCGCGAGCGCGAGCCGGCACGCCAGCTCCGCTTCTTCGAGCCGCTTCGAAATTTTCAGCACGAGCGCGAGGTTGTTGAGCGCCTCGGGAAAATGCGGCTCGATGCGCAGCGCGTCGCGATACGCGGCGTCGGCTTCGTCGATGTGGCCGCGCTCGCGCAGCAGCGTGCCGAGCGCGTTGTGTGCTTTCGCGTGGCGCGCATTGGCCGCGATGGCCGCGCGCAAGGCGGCTTCGGCTTCGGGCAGGCGCTGCTGTTCCTGCAACAGCAGCGCGAGATGGAAATGCGTGTCGGCGTGATCGGGATGGCGCGCAAGCAGCGCGCGAAACGCGACCTCCGCTTCGGCGTGACGGCCGAGGCGTTGCAGCACGACTGCGAGATGGCTGCGCGCGTCGGCGTTGTCGGGATCGAGACTCAGAAGGCGGCGGTACAGCATTTCCGCTTCGCCGAGCCGGCCGAAGGTCGCGCAGACGGTCGCAAAGCCGCTGTATGCGGGCAGGAAATCGGGCTTCGCGGTGAGGCAGCGCAGCCAGAGCGCTTGCGCGCGCGATGCGTCGGTGATGCCGGTCGCGCAGATGGCCGCGAGATTGAGCGCGGCGGCGAGCGCGGCGTCGTGCGGCCGCGCCTCGTTGCCCACGAGCGGTTCGAGCAGCGCAAGCGCTTCGGCGAAGCGGCGCGCGTCGCATAGCGCGTTGGCTTCGCGCAGGAGGCGGTCGAGTTCGGGCGCGGCGGGCGCGGGTGGCGCGATGAACGAAGAGGCGGTCACGTTGGGTTTCGCAAGTGGGCGCGGACAATCCGGCATTGCGAGCTTATGTCACCCGGCGTGCAAGCGAAGGCGCGAATTGAGCGCCTGCGCGGCCCTTATTTGCCCGATCGACGCGCTATCGGCCAAAAAGGGCGCTTTTCAGGCGCGCGCCCATCGTCTAAAGCACCGGAATCAAGGCACCAGGATCTGCCTGCCGACCACCTTGCCTTGCACCAGCGCCTCGAACGCCTCGTTGATTTCGCTGAGCGGCCGCTGCAATACCGGCGACGCGTGCAGCCTGCCTTCGCGCATGAGCGCGACGAGTTCGCGCAGTTCGGGCAGCGTGCCCACATAGCTGCCTTCGATGCGCAGCGGGCGCATGGGAATGACCGGCAGCGAGACGGTGAGATCGCCGCCCATCAACCCGACGATCACCACATGGCCGCCGCGAGCGCACGAATCGAGCGCGAGCTTCACGGTGGGCGTCGCGCCCACGAGATCGAGCACGGCGCGCGCGCCGCCGCCCGTTGCTTCGACGATCTGCTGCGCGGCGTCGCTCGCGCGCGCGTCGACGGCGGCAAGCGCGCCGGCCGCGAGCGCGGCTTCGCGCTTGGCGGCGTCCACGTCGACGACGATCGCGCCTTGCGCGCCCATCGCCTTGAGCACTTCGAGCGCCATCATGCCGAGTCCGCCCGCGCCGATCACGACCACGGGGCCTTCGTGAATGCGCGCGCCGAACTTCTTCGCGGCCGAATACGTGGTCACGCCCGCGCAGGCGAGCGGCGCGGCTTTCACGGGGTCGAGGCCCGCGAGATCGACGAGATAACGCGGATGCGGCACCAGCACGTAGTCGGCGAAACCGCCGTCGCGCAGCACGCCGAGCGATTGCGGCTTCGCGCAGATGTTTTCCTCGCCGCGCCGGCACGCCGCACATTCGCCGCAGCCGATCCACGGATGCACGATGGCCGTGGCGCCCGCCGAAAGCGCGCTCGCGTCGGCGGAAGCTTGCGGGCCGAGCGCGACGACTTCGCCGCAAATTTCATGGCTTGGCGTGAGCGGCAGCTTGATGCCGCGATCCGCGAGCGAGAGCTTCTTGCCGCCGCCGAGATCGTAATAGCCTTCCCAGATGTGCAGGTCGGAGTGACAGAGACCGGCCGCCTTCACGCGCAGCAGCACTTGCGTGCCGGTAGGTTGGGGCACGTCGCGCTCGATCAGCGCGAGCGGCTTGCCATGATCGACAACGCAATAACAACGCATTTGCATCGATGTCTCCATTTATAGGTCTGTATGCCGGGGCGCTCCCGGCCCGGCGAGGGCGGCAATGTCCTCGCCGCATCATAACGGATTCGTCTGGTCGTGCTTTTTACGTCATCGAAAGACTTCGAAAATGGCATGCAGGTGCCGGGATTCATGCCGGGATCGTTGCATAGCTAACGATAACGGTTTATCCTGCACGCATGTTCGATCATTGCCTTTACTTCAACACGACCGCGCTCGCGCGGCGGCTCGAACGCGAATGGACCGAGGCGTTCGAGCGTTTCGATCTCACGCCGCCGCAAGGCTTCATGTTGCGCGCGGTGCTGGACCGACCCGGCTCGCTGCAACGCGAACTCGCCGATCTGCTGTCGATCGCGCGTCCCACGGCCACGCGCGTGCTGGACGGGCTGGAAGCGCGCGGCTATGTCGAGCGTCAGCGCACCGAGGGCGACCAGCGCGAAGTGGCGATCGTGCCCACGCGCGAGGCGCTCGCGATTCGCGACGCGCTCAATGCCGCGAGCGCGGCGGTCACGAGCCGCCTCAAACGCACGCTGGGCGGCGAAGCGTTTGCCGATACGGTTGCGCGTTTGCGCACGGCGCGCGCGACGCTCGGCTGAGCGCGGCCAACGGCAAGGCGCGCGAATTGCGCGAAGCAGGCATCAAAGAGTACGGAGTTTCATCATGCGGCGCATCGGCGCTTTTTGCATTTCCATGTGGCTGGCCGCCGCGGTTTTATTGCTCGGGCGTCATTCGGTGCCGCTCATGGCGTTGAGCGGCGTGATCGTGTTCGCGGGGCTGGACCTGTTCCGGCCCGAGCCTCGGCAACCGGAACCGCCGCGCGACGCACGCAAGCGATAACGCGTTCCGCCGTGCGCCGCGCTCATGCGCGGCGCACTTCCGCATCACATCGGCATCACATCGGCATCAAGCCTCTTCGGCCCACGACATGTTCTCGCGCGCGAGCAGCGCCGAAGAAGCCGCCGGCCCGAAGGTGCCCGCCGTATAAGCGCGCGGACGGTCGTTGAGTTCCTTCCAGCCGTCGAGAATCGGTTCGACCCACGTCCATGCGGCTTCGAGTTCGTCGCGGCGCATGAAGTGCGTGAGGCGGCCGCGAATCACGTCGATCAAGAGGCGCTCGTACGCTTCCGCGCGGCGCTCGGGAATGGCCTGCTGCAAGTCCAGGTTCAGGCTCACCGGCAGCATGTTCATGCCGCTGCCCGGCTCCTTCGCGAGCATCTGCAACTGGATCGACTCTTCGGGCTGAAGCTGGATCACGAGGCGATTGCCGTAATTGCGCGGGCCGCTCGGAAAGATCGAGAACGGCAGGTCGGCGAATTCGATCACGATTTCCGACTGGCGCTTTTGCAGGCGCTTGCCCGTGCGCAGGAAGAACGGCACGTTGGCCCAGCGCCAGTTGTTGATGTGCGCGCGCAGGGCGACGAAGGTTTCGGCCTTGCTGTCCGCGGGCACGTTGTCTTCTTCCAGATAGCCCTTCACCGGCTTGCCGTCCACGGCGCCGGCCGCGTACTGGCCGCGCACGGTGTCGCGCGCGATGTCGGCGAGCGACATTGGGCGCAGCGAGCGCAGCACCTTGAGCTTTTCGTCGCGCACGGCGTCGGGGTCGAGCGAAACGGGCGGCTCCATCGCCACGATGCACAGCAGTTGCAGCAAGTGGTTCTGCACCATGTCGCGCAGCGCGCCCGTGTGATCGTAGAAGCCCGCGCGGCTGCCCACGCCCACGGTTTCCGCCACGGTGATCTGCACGCTGCGAATGTACGGCGCCTGCCACAGCGGCCCGAAGATCGGATTGCCGAAGCGCAGCACCATGAGGTTCTGCACCGTTTCCTTGCCGAGATAATGGTCGATGCGGTAGATCTGCGACTCGGCGAAATGGCGGCCCACCGACTCGTTGATCTCCTGCGCCGAGGCAAGGTCGTGGCCCAGCGGCTTTTCGAGCACCACGCGCGCTTGCGCGTCGAGCAACTGCGCGGCCGAAAGGTTGTCGCAAATCGTCGTGAACAGTTCCGGCGAAGTCGAGAGATAGAAAACGCGAATGGCGTTGTCGCGCGAGGCGGCGCGCAGGTGCGCGTAATCGTCGGGATTGTTCACGTCGATGATGACGTACTGGAACAGGCCGAGAAAACGGTCCCACGCCTGCGCGTCGAACGCTTTCGCGTCGATGAACGGGCGCGACTGATCCTCCATGAACTTGCGATAGTCGTCGATCGTCCAGTTCTTGCGGCCCACGGCGATGATGCGCGTTTCGGGCGGCAGATTGCCGTGCAGGTGCGCCGTGTACAGCGCGGGCAGCAGTTTGCGCGCGGCCAGGTCGCCGCCGCCGCCGAAAATGATCATGTCGACGGGCTGTTCGGGCGCGGCTTGGGCAGGCTGATTCGTCATGGCAGGTCGGGGGTGACGCGCGCGGTGGCGAGGCAGCGCCGTTCGCACGCAATTGCAAAGCCCGCGACCGGCGCGAACGCGGGCACGGGAAAACGCTAATGGTGCATGGTTTCGCGCGAGTTTGCACGCGCGACGCGAAGGCGGGGCGTTTATTGCGGGATTGTTTCGCGCCTGGGTGCGCTCGTGGCGCGTTCGCGTTGCGCTCGTGCCGCGTTCGTTTCGAGCGTGTTTCCGGCTTGTATCGTTCAAGCCGCTAAACAAGTGCGCGTTTTCTGAAACTACATAACTTCCGGGCGAGGCTCTTCAGCCCAAACCCGGCACCGCCGCGCCGCAAACCTGCGCGAGCAGCACGACGTTGAGCGCGAGCACGCCCGCCGCGCCGGCAACCGCGGCGCACGCGGTCGGCAGACGGTTGCGATGCGGCCCCATGACGTCGCCGCGGCAGGTGAACCAGACGAGCGCGGCCATCGGGAACGGCAGCGCGAGGCTCAGCACGACCTGGCTCGCGACGAGCGCTTCGGTGACGTTCACGCCCATCGCCACGACGATGAAGCTCGGCACCATCGTCACGGCGCGGCGCAGCCACAGCGGAATGCGAAAGCGCACGAAGCCCTGCATGATCATCTGGCCCGCGAGCGTGCCGACCACCGAACTCGAAATGCCCGAGGCGATCAGCGAAACGAGGAAGAGGCCGGCCGCCGCCGCGCCCAGCAGCGGCGCGAGCGTGCGGTACGCGGTGCCGATTTCGGCCACGTCGGAGAAGCCTTGATGGAACGCGCCCGACGCCATCATCACCATGGCCATGTTGACGAGCCCGGCCACCGAAAGCGCGACCACGACTTCGACGTTTGAAAACTTCACGAGCCGCGCGCGCTCGGTCTCGTTGCGCGCGAGCACGCGCGCCTGAGTGAGCCCCGAATGCAGAAAGAGCGCGTGGGGCATGACCGTCGCGCCGATGATGCCCACCGCAATGGCCACGGCGCTGGCGTCGGGCAAACGCGGCGCCGCGATGCTGCGCGCCACGCCCGGCCAGGAAATCGGCGTGATGAAGAGTTCGATCAGATAGCAGATGCCGATCACGCCCACGAGCGCGCCGATCACGAGTTCGAGCGGCCGGAAGCCCGTGCGTTGCAGAAAGAGCAGCGCATAGGTGACGACGGCCGTGATCGCCATGCCCGCGATCAGCGGAATGTGAAGCAGCAGCGCGAGACCGATGGCGCCGCCGAGGAATTCGGCGAGATCGGTGGCCATGGCGGCGATTTCGCTCACGATCCACATGAACCAGACGAGCGGCGCGGGCAGGCGCTCGCGGCATAGCTGCGCGAGATTGCAGCCCGTGGCGATGCCGAGCTTCGCGGAAAGGCTCTGGAACAGCATCGCGACGAGGTTGGCGAGCAGCACGACCCAGAGCAGCGCATAGCCGTAGCGCGCGCCCGCCTGGATATTGGTCGCGAAATTGCCCGGATCGATGTACGCGACCGAAACGACCACGGCGGGGCCGGCAAGCGGCAGCAGCAGCGCGAGACCGCGCCGGCGCCCGTCCAGCGCCTCGCGCACGGCGGCGACCGTGCCGCGCGTGAGGCCGTCGCTTTGGTCGTTGTCGCTCTCGATCTGGCTATCGGTGCGGTGCGGTTCGTCGATTCTCGTGCGATGATCCATGCAACTTCTAGCCTCGGTTCGGGGTCTGTACACGCTGACTCCGCACGCCGCGTGCCGTATTCGAACACCGCGCGCGTCATCGGAATTCCATGCTCGCGCGTTAAGCAGACTGTCCCGCGCGCGCTCGATCGCGTTTGAACGCGGTCTGGCGCGTCCCGGCGTGGTCGGCGCTCCTATCTCAGCACAAACCGGCGCCGCGTGCCTTTGCCGTTCATCTCCCTTACGAAATGCCTGATTTCCCGATCCTTTCGATTACCTCCGCCCGCATGAAACACACGCTCGCGGCCGCGCTGCTCGTGAGCGGTCTTGCCGGCGGCGCGCCGGCCCACGCCGACGACAAGGTCATCATTCTCGACTCGGGCGAGGCGAAGCTTTCGCTTATCGACGAAGCGAGCCGCACCGTGGTCGGCACCGAACCCACGGGCAAGGAGCCGCATCACCTGATGATCACGCCCGACGGCAAGTCGCTGATCGTCGCCGACTCGGTCTCGAACGACCTGATGTTCGTCGACCCGCATTCGGGCCAGGTGCAGCGCCGCATCGACGGTATCGAAGACCCGTATCAGCTCGGTTTCTCGCCCGATCACAAATGGTTCGTGACGGCGGGCCTGCGGCTCGATCGCGTCGACGTCTACCGCTGGGACGGCCAGAACTTCACGATCGCGAAGCGCATTCCGCTCGCGAAAACGCCGAGCCACATCAATTTCACCTCGGACAGCAAGATTGCATTCGTCACGCTGCAAGACACGGGCGAAGTGGCGGCCATCGACCTCGCGACGCAAACCGTGCTGTGGAAACTGCATATCGGCAGCACGCCCGCGGGCATCTGGATGACGCCCGGCGACAAGTACCTGCTCATCGGCATGACGGGCGAGGACGACGTGGCCGTGGTCGACTGGCGCAATCGCACGCTCGTGAAAAAGATCCAGACCGGCCGCGGCGCGCACAATTTCCGCGACCTCGACGACGGCAAGCACGTGGTGGTGTCGAATCGCGTGGAAAGCACCATCAGCATTCTCGATTACACGACGCTGACCAAGGTGGGCGACATCACCGGGCTGCGCCCCGGCCCCGACGACATGGAGCTTTCCGCCGACAAGCGCTACCTGTGGGTGACGTTCCGCTTCGCGAAGCACGTGGGTATCATCGACCTGAACACGCGCCAGTTGATCGACACGATCGCCGTGGGCCGCTCGCCGCACGGCATCTACTTCGCGAACAGCGCGCCGTTGCGCGTGCCGAACCCGGACTGAAGGAGTTCCGATGCTTGACACGTTGATCTCGCAGGCCGACAACCTTGTTTCGTGGCTGCAAACGCTCGTCTACGTGGACGCCGTGCAGCCGTTCTTCTACAAGGTCGGCCTGATGGGCTACGACGAGGACACCTACGACGCGCTCTACTGGGTGATCGTGGGCGTGCTCGAAATCGTCGCCATGTACGCGCTGCTGCGGCCGCTGGAGGCGCTTGCGCCCGTGGAAAGCTGGCAGGACCGCAAGGCGCTGCGCGCCGACGTCTGGTACACGTGGATCGCCAAGCTGGGCATTCTCAACATGGCGTTCTTCTTCGTGCTCACGCCGCTGTTCAACCACTGGCAGAGCCTGATGGCGATCCACAACATTCCGAACCTGGAAGTGGACAGCCTCTGGCCCGGCGTGACCGACCGGCCCATGGTGTCGTTCGCGATCTACCTGATCGTGCTCGATTTCGCGGGCTACTGGTATCACCGCTGGCAGCACCGCTTCGGCGTCTGGTGGGAATTGCATGCCGTGCATCACAGCCAGCAGCAGATGTCGCTCTGGTGCGACGACCGCAATCATTTTCTCGACGACGTGGTGCAGGCGGCGTTTTTCGCGGCCATCTCGCTCGTGATCGGCGTGCAGCCCGCGCAGTTCGTCGTGCTCGTGGCCGTCAGCAATTTCATGCAGAGCGTGCAGCACGCCAATGCGCGGCTGAAATTCGGCTGGCTGCTGGAACGCCTCGTGGTGAGCCCGGCGTTTCACCGGCGCCATCATGCGATCGGCTACGGTCACGAAGGCACGCGCTACGGCTGCAACTTCGGCGTGCTGTTTCCGTGGTGGGACATGATGTTCCGCACGGCGTCGTGGAACCCGGCGCCCGAGCCCACGGGCATTCGCGACCAACTGCCCGCGCCGCACGGCGGCGGCGTGAATTACGGCGAAGGGCTGCTCGCGCAGCAATGGCTCGCGCTCGTGCGCATCGCGCGGCGGCTGGCGGGCAAGGGCTATCCGCTCGGCGGCACGGCGCGCTGATGCGCTGAACCTCGCGGCGCGCTTTTTTTACGCGCTTGCGACACGTTTGTCACGCGTTCGCGTTGTTGGTGGATTCGCGAGGCGGTCTTCGGGCCGCCTCGCGGCGTTTCGGGCGCGGGTTTTCCAGCGTTCGCCGTGCGCTCGCCGTGCGCGTTCCGGCGGGTTTCGAGCGAGCGCCGCGTGCGAAATGCGATAATCGGCGGACCGTCCCCCGCGAGACGTGTGCGCCGCAAGCGCCTCGCTCGCATGAAATCTGCATGAGAAGCGCTTTGAATGCTTCGCCGGAGAATAAATTGAGCCGTATCGACAACCCGCAGCACGACCAGGAAGTCGGCGTCGCCGACGCCACCCAGGACACCACCCGCATCGACGACACGCGCATCGGCGCCGTGCGCCCGCTCATCTCGCCCGCGCTGCTGCTCGACGAGCTGCCGGTGCCGCAAGCGACGCAAACGCTCGTGGAAGCGAGCCGCGCCGACATCGCCAACGTGCTCAAGGATCGCGACGATCGACTCGTGGTGGTGGTCGGGCCGTGCTCGATTCACGATCACGACCAGGCCATCGAATACGCAAAGCTGCTCAAGACGAAAGCCGACGCGCTCAAGGACGATCTGCTCGTCGTCATGCGCGTGTACTTCGAGAAGCCGCGCACGACCGTGGGCTGGAAGGGCTATATCAACGATCCGCGCCTGGACGGCAGCTTCCGCATCAACGAGGGGCTGCGCGCCGCGCGCCAACTGCTGCTGGACATCAACGCGCTCGGGCTGCCCACGGCCACTGAATTCCTCGACCTGCTGAGCCCGCAATACATCGCCGATCTCGTGGCGTGGGGCGCGATCGGCGCGCGCACGACCGAGAGCCAGAGCCATCGCCAGCTCGCCTCGGGGCTGTCGTGCCCGATCGGCTTCAAGAACGGCACGGACGGCGGCGTGCAGGTGGCCGCCGACGCCATCGTGGCCGCGCGCGCGAGCCACGCGTTCATGGGCATGACGAAGATGGGCATGGCCGCCATCTTCGAAACGCGCGGCAACGACGACTGCCACGTGATCCTGCGCGGCGGCAAGAGCGGCCCGAACTACGACGCGGCTTCGGTGGCGGCGGCGTGCGCGGCGCTCGCGAAGGCGGGCATGCGCGAACAGGTGATGATCGACTGCTCGCACGCGAACTCGAACAAGGCGCACGAGCGGCAGATCGAAGTGGCGAAGGACATCGGCGCGCAACTGGCGGGCGGCGAGAAACGCATTACCGGCGTGATGATCGAGAGCCATCTCGAAGCGGGCCGGCAGGATCAGAAGCCGGGCGTGCCGCTCAAGCGCGGCGTCTCGATCACGGACGCGTGCATTAGCTGGGCGCAGACCGAGCCGGTGCTGGACGGGCTGGCGCAAGCGGTGAAGGCGCGGCGGAAAGCGGGTTAAGCGGGATAAAAGCGAAGTAAAAGCGGGGCGCTCTCAGCGCCCCTTGCGCCCCTTTTTCGCGCCGCGCGCCGCTTCCTTCGCCGGCGCGCTCGCCGCCGTCGCGCCGTTCAACTGTTCCAGCCACGAAAGCGCGTCCGCATACGCGAGAAAGTGCTGCAAATAGCCCGGCGACACCTCGCGCATCAGCGAGAGCGCGCGATGCACGAGGCTGCTCGAATTGAGCGGCCCGGCGTTTTTCGGCACCTGATCGAGCGACTGGCGCAACTGCGTTTCGGTGCGCACGCGCGACCACGTTTTGCGGAAATACTCCACCAGCTCCGGGTCCGGCTCGTGCCGCACGCGCGACGCGGGTTGCTCGGGCTCCGCGCGCGCGACCGAATCCACGAGCCGGCCCAGCGCCGAACGCCGCGCGCCGATGCGCGCATCGAACGACGCCGCGCGCGCCGTCTGCGTCTCGTTCGCGCGCGCGATGTCGGCGGCGAAAGCGCGCAGCAATTGCGCAAGCCGCGCGTCGAGCAGGCGTCGCGCTTCGCCGGTTTGCGCCGCCGCGCGCCGCTCCATCGCCTCGATCAAGTGAAAGCGCACGGGGTCGAAGCGATCCGCGCCGCGCGCGCGCCAGGCGTCGAGCAGCGCGCGGGCGTTCGCGGCATCGTGGCGCGCGCCGTCATTCACCGTGCTTCTCTCCGCCGACGGTCGGCTGGCGCGGCACCGGCGCGATTTCCACGCGGCGGTTCTTCGCGCGGCCCGCGTCGTCGGCGTTGGAACTGATCGGCTGTTCGGAGCCGAACGCCGCCGCGAACACCGACGACTTGGGCACGCCGGCGTCGATGAACGCGCGCGTGACCGTGAGCGCGCGCTCGGCGGAAAGCTCCCAGTTGTCGGCGAAACGTTTGTTGCCCGCGTGAACCTGCTGATCGTCGGCGAAACCGCTCACCATCAGGATTTCGTCGCGGCTCTTGAGATACGCGGCGAGCGGCCCGGCGAGGCTGCGCAGCAATTCGCGGCCTTGCGGCTGCAATTGGTCGGAATTGAGCGCGAACAGCACGCTGCCCGCAATGCCGATACGCCCGTTCACGAGCGTCACGCGCCCCGCGGCGAGCGGTCCGGCCAGCGCCTGTTCGAGCGTCTTGCGGCGCTCGGTTTCGGCTTTGCGCTCCTTCACTTCCTTCGCGAGCCGGCTCGACACCTCCAGTTGCATGCCGATCACGCCGACGAGAATCAGCATGAACGCGCCGAGCAGCACCGACATCAAGTCGGCGAACGCGGGCCAAACGGGCGCGGCCGGCGCGGCGCCGCCGTCGAGATCGTCGTTCATGCCGTTTCGGCTCCCGTCGAGGCGCGCTGGCCGGCAAGCTGCTGCAAGTTCTCGACGATCTGCTTTTGCGACAGCATGCTCAAGTCGATCACTTCGCGCGCCTGCGCGACGTAGTACGCGAGCTGGTCGTCGCTGCGTGCGAGCGACTTGTCGAGCGCGGCCTCGATGCGCTCCAGGTGCGCGACGAGCTTGTCGTTCGACTCGCCGAACACGCCGACGGCCGCGCCGAACGCGTCACCGAGGCTCGCGACTTCCACGGCGCTGCCCGTGACCTGCGCGGCAATCGCGCCGAGCTTGCCGGTTTGGTTTTCCACGGTGGCGCTGAACTGGCCGCCCACGCGTTCGAGCAATGCCGCCGAGGTCGACACGAGCCCGTCCACGGCCGCGCGCTGTTCGGTGGCGGCGCGGTTCACGGCGTCGAGCAGCGTTTCGAGCGTGGCGAGCAGGCGGCTGCGCTCCTCGAGCATCGCGGTGTCGCGCACCATGCTGTCGGAGAGCTTCTGGCGCAGTTCGGCGACCACTTCGGCGGCGGCTTGCGGCGCGACAGACGCGGCCTGCACGAGACGCTCGATTTCGGCGATGGTGTCGTGCGCGTGCTGCTTCGACTGCGCGACGATGCCGTTCGCGGCCTGTGCGAGCGCGGCGCAAATGTCCTGCTGACGCTGCTGCGTCGCGGCGCTCGTGGCTTCCCACTCGTGGCGCAAGGTCGCGGCGATCTCGGCGAGCGACTTCGACCACGCGTCGAGGCGCTCGCGGTCGCGCTCGGCGATTTCGTGGTGCAGATTCGCGGCGGCCTTGGGCGCTTGCGCGGCGGCGTCCACGAGGCGGTCGATTTCGGCGAGCGTTTTCGTCGAATGCTGTTCCGACTGCGCGGCGATGCCGCTGGCGGTTTGCGCGAGCGTGGCGTGCGTCGCGGCCATTTCGGCGCGCAGCGTCGCGGCGAGTTCGGCCAGCGCGGCGGTCCACGCGGTGAAGCGCTCGCGGTCGCGCTCGGCGATTTCGTGGTGCAGATTCGCGGCGGCCTTGGGCGCTTGCGCGGCGGCGTCCACGAGACGGTCGATCTCGGCGAGCGTTTTCGTCGAATGCTGTTCCGATTGCGCGGCGATGTCGCTGGCCGTTTGCGCGAGCGTGGCGCTCACCGCCTGCTGATGCTGCGCGGCGGCGGCGCTCGTCGTTGCCCATTCGGTGCGCAGCGTCGCGGCCATTTCGGCGAGCGATTTCGTCCACGCTTCAAGGCGGTCGCGGTCGCGCTCGGCGATTTCGTGGTGCAGATTCGCGGCGGCCTTGGGCGCTTGCGCGGCGGCGTCCACCAGACGGTCGATTTCGCCGATCGTTTTCGCGGCGTGCTGCTGCGATTGCTCGGTGATTTCGCGCGCGGTCTGGGCCAGCGTCGCGCAAATCTCGCGCTGATGCTGCGCGGAGGCGGCGGTCGTCGTTTCCCAATCGGCGCGCAGCGCGGCGCTCATCGCCGCAAGCGCCTCGGCCCAGCTTGCGAGCCGCGCCTCGTCGCGCGCGGCGAGCGTGGTTTGCAAGTCGGCGTGCGAGGCGTCCACGGCGCGCAGCAGCGACGCCGCGTGCTGCTCGAACGTCGCGGCGGCCGCGCCCAGCGCCTGCTGCTGATCGGCGGCGAGTTTCGCGCCGGTGCTTTCCTGTTGCGCGAGCGCCGCTTGCCATGCCTGCGACACGTTTTGCGCCGCCGTTTCGAAACGTGCCGATACGCCGTCGAGCAAGCCCGCCGAGCGCGCCTCGAAGCTCGCGTTGAAACGCTCCAGCGCGCCGCCCAGATTGGCCGCGAGCGCGTCGCTGGTTTCGCGATGCCGGGCGAGCGCGCGGTTCCAGTTATCGGCGACGTTCGCTGCCGACGCCTCGAAGCCGCGCGTCACGCCGTCCAGATGCGTTTGCACCGCGTTCGCGAGCGTGCCGTGCAGCGCGGCGGATTCGCTCGCGAGACCGGCCATCGTCGCCTCCATCACGGGTCGCAGCGCGGCGCCGGCGGCGCGCGCGCTTTCGGCGGCGCTGTCCTTGAGCGATTCGCCCACGGAAGCCGCGAGGCGGCTCCACGCGGCTTCGGCGCTCACGGCAAATGCCTGCTGGCTCGCCAACTGCTGTTCGTGCTGCGAGGCGCTCTGGCGCTCGATCAGCGTCATCAGCGCCTCGAGCTTCGCGGTGAGCGCGGGCAGCGCGTCGGCCTGGCGCTGCATCAGCTTGAACGATTCGTCGCGTCGATGCGCGGGCGAGAACGCGCGCAGCGTCGTGGCGATCTTCACGTCGAGCTGTTGCGCGGCTGCGATGCGCTCGCGCCGCACGAGCGCCGAAAGCAGCCCGAGCATCGCCGAGGTGGCCACGCCCGCGATCGACGTGCCGAACGCGAAGCGCAGGCCGTTGAGCGGCGCGGCCAGCGAGGCGCGTATGGCGTCGAGATCGGTGGCG
This sequence comes from Paraburkholderia sp. J41, assembly GCF_905220235.1. NCBI lineage: Bacteria > Pseudomonadati > Pseudomonadota > Betaproteobacteria > Burkholderiales > Burkholderiaceae > Paraburkholderia > Paraburkholderia sp. J41. The sequence goes on from NZ_CAJMZE010000005.1 coordinate 233,589, forward strand.
CTTTCGAGCGCCGAGCCGGTGCCCTTGAGCGTCACGACCATGCCGAGCAGCGTGCCGAGCATGCCGAGCAGCACCAGCAGGCCGGTCAGATAGGGCGCGAGCGCGGGGCCGGGCAGGGCGGCGCGCTCGCCTTCGATGCGCGCGCGCACCGGATTGCGCAGGGCGGCGGGCAGCGTGTCGAGCCAGCCCGCGAGGCGCGCGGGCGCGGCGCCCAGTTGCGCGAGCGCGCCGCCGAGCGCGGCCGTGTCCTGCCGATAGCGATGCAGTTCCCACGCGCCCGCGACATAGCACGCGCCGATCAGCAGCGTGACGGCGAACGCGAGCGCATTCGAGCCCAGATAACCGGCGCCGATCCAGCAAACGGCTGCGAGACCAGCGGCAAAAACGACAAGATCAAGGCGAAATCGGGACATGGCAATTGATTTAGCTGGTGCGAAGGGCGGCAAGCAGCCCTTCAACCGGTTGAAACCGAATTTCGAGTTCGGCGAGCAGCACGCTCTGCATATCCTTGCGGAAACCCGCGAGCCATGCGTGCGGCGCGGCGGCTTTGCCGGGGGCGGCGTTGTCGGCGGCGGCGGAACCGGCGGTATCGGCGGAACCGGCGTTATCGGCCACATTGCCCGCGCCGGCCGCATCGGCCACATCGGCTGAATCCGCGGTTTGCGCGCGCAAACGCTCGAAGTGTGCGCCGAGCAGCGCCGGAATGCCGGCCAGCAGCCGCTGTTCGCGCGCGGCCAGCGCCTGTTCCATCACGGCGTCGACGGTGGCGAGATGCGCGAGCTTCGGTGCGCGGGCCGCGAGTGCCGAGCGCAGGCGCGCGCGCAACGCGCCGATATCGGACTCCATCGCCTGTTGCAGGGCCAGATAGCGCTGACGAAACTCGGCGTAATCGGGCGCGGCATCCGCTTGCGGGTCGGCGGGCGCGGCAGCCACGGTGCGCCGGTCGCGGCCGTCGCGGCGCGCGGGCGCGTCCTCGCCCTGGATCGAGCGCGTGAGCGCCGCGCGCAAGCGCGTGACTTCGGCCTGCTCGACGCTTGCGCCCACGCGCGCCGCTCCCGCGCGAGCGGGCGGCACCTGCACCGAAAGCGCCGTGGAAAGCGCGATGGCGTCGGTCCAGCCGAGCCACTGGCTCAGATGGTCGGAAAGCGATTGCCGCGACTCGACGACTTCGGCGTTGCCGAAACCGGCGAGCAAGCGGACGAGCGTCGGGCCGCTCAAGGCTGTGCGCTGCGAGGCGAGCACCATTCCACCCAGGCAAAAACCCGCTAGTTTACACGCCCGCGCCCGCTCGCCCGCCATCGGCCGTTGCGGCGCGCTTTCGCCGCGCGCTGCAACGACCGCCTACCGCCTTGTCAGGCTTCGCCCGCAAGAATCTGCTCGATGGCTTTCTCGAAGCTTTCGGGCGGCTGGCCGCCGCTCAGCAGGTACTGATCGTTGAAGATGATGGCGGGCACCGACTGAATGCCCGACTCCTGCGATTCGCGCTCCTCGGTGCGCACTTCGTCGGCGTACTGGCCGCTTTCGAGCACCGCGCGGGCACGGTCGGCGTCCAGACCCACGGACTGCGCCGCCGCGACCAGCACCGCCGGGTCGCTCGTGTCGCGGCCTTCGCCGTGATATGCGCGCAGCAGCGCGAGCTTGAGCGGCACCTGCTTGCCTTCTAGCCCGGCCCAATGAATCAGCCGATGCGCGTCGAAGGTGTTGTAGATGCGCTCGCGCGTGCCGAACGTAAAGCCGACGCTGGCGCCGCGCTCGGCGATCATCGCCTGGGCTTGCGCGATCTGCTCGGGCGTGCGGCCGTATTTCTTGCTCAGATAGTCGACGACCGATTCGCCGCCTGGCGCCATGTCCGGGTTCAGTTCGAACGGATGCAGCGCGATGCTGGCGTCGACGCGATCGCCGAGCCGCTCCAGTGCGATCAGCAGCGAAGAAAGGCCGACCGCGCACCACGGGCACGCGACGTCGGAGACGAAATCGATTTTGAGCGCTTGTTTCATGGCGTTCCTGCTGATAATGGCTGGTTATCGGATTGGCTGTCGGGCGCGAGGCTTCGCGGCGCTCAGAATTCCTCGTCCATGAGGCGCGCTTTCACCTTCTTGCCCTTGACCTTGCCCGCATTGAGCTTGCGCACGGCGTCGCGCGCGACGCTGCGCTCCACGGCCACGTAAGTCGAAAAATCCGTCACGTTGATCTTGCCGATCTGCGCGCCGCTGAAGCCCGCTTCGCCCGTGAGCGCGCCGAGCACGTCGCCGGGGCGGATCTTTTCCTTGCGGCCGCCCAGAATCTGCACGGTTTCCATCGGCGGCAGCAGCGGTTCCTTGCTCGCGGGCTGGAGTTCGGAGACGGGACGCCATTCGACTTCGCGCTTGAGCGCCTGTTCGATGCCGCCCACGCGGCCCATTTCGTCCATCGTCGAAAGACTCAGCGCCCAGCCGTCCTGATCGGCGCGGCCCGTGCGGCCGATGCGGTGTACGTAGACTTCCGGGTCGGGCGTGACGTCGACGTTGATCACGGCTTCGAGCTGCGCGATGTCGAGACCGCGCGCGGCCACGTCGGTGGCCACGAGCACGGAGCAACTGCGGTTCGCGAACTGGATCAGCACTTGATCGCGTTCGCGCTGGTCGAGTTCGCCGTGCAGCGCGAGCGCGTGAAAGCCCTGCGCGCGCAGCACGTCGAGCAGGTCGCGGCATTGCTGCTTGGTGTTGCAGAACGCAAGCGCGCTGGTCGGGCGATAGTGATTGAGCAGCATGCCGACGGTGTGCAGGCGGTCGTTCTCGCTCACTTCATAGAAGCGCTGGCGAATCTTGCTGTCGTCGTGATGCTCCTCGAGTTTCACTTCTTTCGGATTGCGAAGGAATTGCTGGCTCAGTTTCGCGATGCCTTCAGGATAGGTCGCCGAGAACAGCAGCGTTTGCCGTTCCTTCGGGCATTGTCGCGCCACCGTGGCGATGTCGTCGAAAAAGCCCATGTCGAGCATGCGGTCCGCTTCGTCGAGCACGAGCGTGTTGAGCGCGCCGAGCGCGAGATTGCCGCGTTCGAGGTGATCCATGATGCGGCCCGGCGTGCCCACGACGATATGCGCGCCGTGTTCGAGGCTCGCGGCCTGCGGGCGCATGGGCGTGCCGCCGCACAGCGTGAGCACCTTGACGTTTTCTTCGGCTCGCGCGAGGCGGCGAATTTCCTGCGTGACCTGATCGGCGAGTTCGCGCGTGGGGCAGAGAATCATCGCCTGCACGTCCTGGCGGCGCGCGTCGAGGCGCGCGAGCAGCGCGAGCGAGAACGCGGCGGTCTTGCCGCTGCCGGTCTTGGCCTGCGCAATGAGGTCGTGGCCCGCGAACGCGATCGGCAGGCTCGCGGCCTGGATGGGCGTCATGTCGACGTAACCGAGACGGGTGAGATTCTCAAGCGTGGCGGGCGCGAGCGGCAAGGCGCTGAAAGGCGTGGGAGTGGCTGTGTTCGTCATGTGAGGCTCGCCGGTTGCACGACGGCGGCGTGGCCGGCGCGCGATCGTGGCGTGGATGAGGTGCGCCGCAAGTCGAGGCGCGCAAGCCGTGATTTTAACGGATGCCGTGCCCGTGCCGCCGCGCGCGTGCCCGCGTACCACGGCGCAGCCGCTTCCATTCCTGCTTCTATTCCTGCCTCTATTCCCGCTTCTACTTCATTAATCGCGATGCGGAAATAATCGGACTCCGATATTTCCGATTAACGTTTGGTAATTAAATTTATTGAACTTTTCGACGTTTCGCTTTGCGTAATTCGTCGATTCGAATTACGCAATAATCGAATTTCTCGTGTTGCGGATTGGCGTGGCGGGATTGCGACAACTCTTTTCAAGGTTTTAAAGCGGTTACGAAGAATTTCCGTTTAAAAACATTTATTTATCGTCCGATATTCGAATATTTCCAGATTTCGCAAATATCTGTTACAGCGCCGGATGACGCGAATTAAAGGTGTCGACACGTAGACTTCGCTCGAGATTGCCGGAGCGGCCCCATTAGGCGGAGCTGCTTCAGCGCGGTCCGAAAGTCAAAAGGAAAGTCAAGGTCATGAAGAAAACTCTGATTATCGCGGGTGTCATGGGCGCATTCGCTGCAACGGCGGCGCACGCGCAAAGCAGCGTTACGCTCTACGGTTCGCTCGATGCGGGCATCGTCTACGCGAACAATGCGGGCGGCCACTCCACATGGAACCAGGGCAGCGGCGCGCTCTCCGATACGTACTTCGGCCTGAAGGGCAGCGAGGACCTGGGCGGCGGTCTGCATGCGATCTTCACGTTGGAAAACGGCTTCAACCTGAACAACGGCAAGCAAACCGAGAGCGGTTCGATGTTCAACCGTCAGGCGTACGTCGGTCTGCAAAGCGACAAGTACGGCACGCTGACGCTGGGCCGCCAATATGACTCGATGGTCGACTACCTTTCGCCGTTGTCGGAATCGGGTTCGGGCTACGGCAATAACCTCGCCGCTCATCCGTTCGACAACGACAACCTCGACCACTCGTTCTCGATCAAGAACGCCGTGAAGTACCAGAGCGCGAACTATCAAGGCTTCAAGTTCGGCGGCCTGTACGGCTTCAGTAACGACGCCGGCCAGTTCGCGAACAACCGCGCATGGAGCGTTGGCGCTTCGTATGGCAACGGCCCGCTGAACGTCGCGGCCGCTTACCTCCAGATGAACAACACGCGCACGGGCAACACGAACGGCGCGAACTCGGCGGGCGCGGACAACAACTTCAATCTCTCGGCTGAAACGCAACGCACGCTCGGCGCAGGCGTGAACTACAACTACGGCCCGGCGACGGTCGGCTTCGTGTGGACGCACACGCAGTACGAAAACCTGATCGCCGGCGGCCAGAACGGCAACACGTTCACAATCCCGACCGGCACGAACCTCCACATGGACAACTTCGAGCTGAACGGCCGCTACGCGCTGACGCCGGCTCTGGCGCTCGACGCGTCGTACACGTTCACGGACGGCAAGCTGAAGGGTTCGAACGGTTCGGGCGATCCGAAGTGGCACACGGTTTCGCTGCAAGCCGATTACTCGCTCTCGAAGCGCACCGACGTGTACGTCGAAGGCGTGTACCAGCACGCCTCGGGCGAGCTTGGCGATGCGGGCGCGAATGTCGCGATGATCAACACGCTTTCGCCGTCGACCACGCAGAACCAGGTCGCCGCGACGGTGGGTCTGCGTCACCGCTTCTAAGCAGCGCGACCGATATGCGCTTCGTCTTGATCGGTCTTGATCGGTCTTGATCGGTCTTGATCGAAGCGCATGGCCATGACGAAGCGAAGGGAAGCCGATCGGCCGGTCGGGTTCCTCGCTTCGCCGGCTTTGATCCGAAGCACAACCGGTTAGCCGGGCGGCGCGCGCTCACGAGGCGCGCGCCGCCCGGCTAACCGTTTTTTTTCGCCGCGCTTTTGCGCATGGATTGCCGATACATCGCTGATACCTTCGCCATCGCGCTTTCGATGCTTTCGTCGGCGAAAACCCGCTCTCAGGACTCGGCGGCGGCCGGCAACGGCGAGGCGGGCGTATCCGCCACCGCGCCGCGCACCTGCGTGACCCATAGCACCGTCACGCACGTGAGCGCCGCCGCGATCCAGCCGTTCTGGCCGAAGCCCGCGATCGTGCCGTTCGCGCCGTTCGACAGCAGCAAGCCGCCGAACCACGCGCCGATGCCGGTGCCGAGCGCCTGCACCGCGCTGTTGGCGCTCAGGAAGGCGCCGCGCCGGGCGGGCTCGGGAATGGTCGTGAGCAGCGCCTGGAGCGGCACCATGCGGCTCGACGTGCTGATCATGAACACGCCGAAGAACGCCACGAGCCCGAGGAACGGCAGCGTGGGCAAGTGCGTGACGATGAGCGTGGGCCCGAGCGACGCCAGCGCCATCGCGCCGAACACGCGGTGCTTGCCGTAGCGGTCCGCGAGACGGCCGACCGCGCGCGCGGTGAGGAAGGTCGAGGCGCCGCCCGCCATGTAGAGCCACGAAATCTGCTGCGGCGCGATGTGGTGATTCGCGACGAGCATCGGCGAGATGAACGGAATCACCATCATGTGCGCGGTCATCATCGTGAACGTCAGCCCGAACGCTTTCATATGACGCGGCAGCGTGAGCAGTTGCCACAAGCGCGGCACGATCTCCGCGAGCGGCGTGCGCTGTTCGAGATGCCCGGCGAGCGACGGCACGACGCGCGAGCCCGCGAGCCAGATGGCCGCCGAAAGCGCGACCAGCAGCAGGAACGGCGTGCTCCAGCCGAAATGCGCGCCCAGCATCACGCCGGCGGGCACGCCCGCGATGGCGGCGATGGAGAACGCCGTCATGATCGTGCCCGTGGCGGCGCCGCGCCGCGCGACCGGAATCACGTCGCTGACGATGGCCATCACGATGGAGCCGAGCACGCCGCCCGTGAGGCCCGCGAACGCGCGCGCCGCGAGCAGCATGTGGAAATTCGGCGCGAGCGCGCACGCGAGATTCGAAAGCGCGAACAGCGCATACGCGACTTGCAGCAGGCGGCGCCGGTCGAAGCGATCAATATAGGTAGCCGCAAGGAGTCCTGACAAACCCGAGCAGAGCGAATACGCCGATACGGCCGTCGCGAACGCCGCGGGCGTGATCGCGAATGCGTGCATGATTTGCGGGCCGAGCGGCATCATCACCATGAAGTCCATGATGACGGTGAACTGCGTGAGCGCAAGCAGCCAGAGCAGCGTGCGTTCGCGCAGCGGAGTGAGAACGTGGGTCATGGGCGGGCGGCGAGCCGAGTCAAAAGACGAAAGGCGAAAGGCGAGGCGCCGGGGCGCGGCCTCGCGACTTCGCGGCCTCGCGGCCGCGTGCGCGTTGCGTTAGCTTCGCGTGACGATCGTCAGTCGTCGATGGTTTCGTGCGCCGCCTGCGCGCCGCGCCGCCAGTACGCCGAAGCGCGGACGCGCTTCTTGTCCACGCCGCGCTCGTTGCACAGATGAGCGCGCACGGCGCGTATCGACGAAGCTTCGCCCGCCGCCCAGACGTAGCCTTCGCCGGGCGGCAGCCAGACTTGCGAGACGGCGTCGGCGAGCGGTTGCTCGCCCTCGCTTTCGTCGCGATAAACCCAGACGGCGTAGAGGTCGGCTTCGGTCGGCAGTGCGATGCGGGCCGCGCGATTCGCGACTTCGACCACCACGGCCACGCGCGCGCCGGCGGGCAGTTCCGCGAGGCGGCGGGCGATGGCGGGCAGCGCGGTTTCGTCGCCGATCAGCAGATGCCAGTCGAATTCGCTGGGAATGACCAACGAGCCGCGCGGGCCGCCCACGCCGAGATACTGGCCGGGCCGCGCCTGCGCCGCCCACGCCGTGGCGGGACCGGCTTCGTGCAGCGCGAATTCGAGGTCGAGTTCGTTGGCTTCGGGGTCGTAGCGGCGCGGCGTGTAATCGCGCGCGGCGGGGCGCGCGACGCCTTCGGGGAACACGATGCCGTCGGGGCCGAGGCTCGGCAGTATGGGTTTTTCGGCGCCTTCCTCGGGGAAAAACACCTTCACGTGATCGTCGAACGACGCCGACACGAAATCGCTGAGATCGCCCGTGAGCGTCACGCGCACGAGCGCGGGCGAAACGGGCGCGACGCGCGCCACGCGCAACAAGCGGAATTTCAGCGGATGACGCACGCGGACGACTTCGAGTTGGGACGGATTCGGCATGAATGGCTCCATTGTCGGGTGGCGCGGCGCGCATGCACCGCGTGTGGATAAGGGGAAGAACGGCGCGGCGGCCCGGCTCGATCTGGCCCGCTCCGGTTCGACGTGAGCGGGCCTGCCGTTCGCCCGGCCTCAGGCGCCGCCGTTCTCGATTTCCTGCGTGGCGCGCGCGAGGATCGCCGCGATACGGCGCTGCTCCTCGGGCGAGACGTCGGAGCGGCGCAGCAGCGCTTGCTTGAGCGCGCGGCGCGCCTCGATCAGTTCGCGCACCCAGCCGCTCGCGTCAGAGACGTCCTCGCCCGCGAGCGCGCGCCGCATCACGTCCATCTTGCGGCCGAAATGCGTGAGCTTCGCGAGGATGAGGTCGGCGCGCTCGCGGTTTTCGCCGAGATGCGTGCGGCCTTCGGGCGACAGTTCGTAGCGCTTGCGGTTGCCTTCGAGCGTCACGCTCACATAGCCCAGTTCTTCCAGATACGTAAGCGCCGGATAAACCATGCCGGGGCTCGGGCTGTAAAAGCCGTTCGAGCGCGCGTCGAGCGCCTTGATCAGCTCGTATCCGTGGCTCGGACGGTCGGCGAGCAGCACGAGCAGCATGAGTTGCAGGTCTTCGGACGTGAACTTGCGGCCGCGACCGAAACCGTCGCCGTCGCCGAAACCTCCGAAGCCGCCGCCGCCGCCGAAATTGCCGAAGCCGCCGGGGCCGAAGCCTTCGCCGAAATGGCCGCCGGAGCCGTCGCCGCCGCGATGACGGCCCATGGCGTGACGCAGCGCGTGAAAGGCGTGATGCGCGGCGTGGCGGCCGGCGCGCCGCTCGGCATGGAGGCGATGGAAAGCGGCGGCGAAAAGTTCGCGCGGGTCGCGTGGATGGCGGCTTTCGGGGCCTTCGCAGGTTTCGCGGTCCTCGCCGCCGTGGCGGCCGAAATGGCGGTGATGGTGGTGGCGCATGGGGCCTCCTTGTCTACGAGTGTCTTAAGATGTGTCTTAAGATATATATCGTAAGAGCGTTTGTCAAAGAAAATTTTGGGGCAGCCGGACGCGACGGCCGTCCCGCGGGCGTCGGCGGCGGTGCGAAACTCCGCACTGCCTATTCATGACCTTATGTCATTACGACGATGATATTCATGCTCTCGACTCACTCTCAGCGGGATGCTTCAATCGTTGAAAAGCCGGCCCGCGACGGGTTCGGCACTTTGGACAGGAGAGTGAAGATGGGCACGAAGAAAACGGTTTTGATCGTTGGCGCATCCCGAGGTTTGGGATTGGCGCTTGCCGAGGAATACTGCGAAAGAGGCTGGCAGGTGATCGCCACGTCGCGCGGCCGCTCGCCGGGTTTGCAGCGGCTTGGCGAACGTTATGCCGAAGCGCTCGAAGTCGAAACGGCGGACGTGATCGACCTCGATTCGGTGAAGCAACTGCATGCGCGCCTGAACGGCCGCAGGTTCGACGTGTTGTTCGTCAATGCCGGCATTTGCAAGGCAAACGAACTTACTCCGCTCCACGTCGAGGAGAAAGACTTCCTCGACATGATGCTCACGAATGCACTGAGCCCCATGCGCGTGATCGAACTCTTTCACGGCTCGGTGGCCGGAGACGGCGTGATTGCGGTGATGTCGTCGGAGATCGGCAGCATTGGCAACTGCCGGGGATTCTGGGAACTTTATAGCTCCAGCAAGGCCGCGTTAAACCTGCTGATGGCGGCATTCGCGGCGCGCAACAATGACGATACGCGGGCGCTGTTGCTGGTGGCGCCGGGCTGGGTTCGCACCGAAATGGGCGGCTCGGCGGCGGCGCTCGAAATTTCCGAAAGCATTCCGCACGTCGTCGACAGGGTGGCGGACAACGCGGGCAAGCCGGGACTGCGTTTCATCGACCGCCACGGGCACAGTCTCCCCTGGTAATTCACGGCACGGCGTTGCGCCATCGTGCGCGCCACGCCGTGCGGGCATGGGCGCCTCTCTTAATCGCCGAGTTGCATGGCGGCTTCCAGCTTTCGGCCATCGGTTGCCCAAAGTTGTTCGATTTGCAATGCCATGGGATCGGGAAAAATCGAGGTTCGGCCCTCTTCGAGACCTCGAACGATTTGGGCCGCCGCGTGTTCCGGCGCGGTCTTGTCCAGCGGAATGCCCTTGGCCAGATCCGTGTCGATTGGGCCGGGATAGATGCCCACGACGCTAATGCCCGATTTCGCCAACGTGCCGCGAAGCGCCTGCGTGAGCGACTGCAACGCGGCTTTCGAGGCCGAATAACCGGCCAGCACGGGAACCGGCGCGAGGCCCACGATGCTGACCACGTTGGCGATGATGCCGGAACCGCGGCTGACGAAAGAAGGCGTAAACGCCCGAATCACGCGGAGCGTGCCGTAGTAGTTGGTATTCATGTCGGCCTCGATCGCCTCCTGCGTGCTGCCGAGCCAGTCGCCGAACGCCATGGTTCCCGCATTGTTCAGCAACACGTCGACATCCTTGGCCGTAGCGGCGGCCTGCTTGACGGAAGCGTCGCTGGTCACGTCCAGTTGAAGCGGCACCACGCGTGCATCCCCGAAGTCCGGCAGGGATTCCAGAACGCGCGCGCCGGCATGGATGCGGGTAACGCCGTGCTTCAGCAGTTCCCGAACGGTTGCCGCGCCAATGCCGCGGTTGGCGCCGGTAATCAGCACGGTTTTGTTTGCGAGGGACATCGTCGTTTCTCCACGAGAGGGATACATCGCCAGGCCGGCGGGTGAGATCTAATTAGATGTTAAACGAAATCTAAAATCAAGAATTTTTTCGGCTCCGATGTTTGCCGCGACGAGTGCGGCGACCCGCAAGCAGGATTTCGATTAACATCTATTCGTGAAAGGAACTCGGGAGACGCCGCGAGGCGGCGCGAAGGCATGAGGAAATCAAAGCAGGAAACTGCCGAAACCCGGCAACGCATCGTCGAGGCGGCTTCCACGGAATTCCGCCGCAACGGCATTGACGCAACGGGGCTGGCGGATTTGATGGCGGCGGCGGGACTGACGCATGGCGGCTTTTACAAGCACTTCGAGTCGAAGGAGCAAGTTTTCGGGGAGTCGCTCGCGCTTGCAATCGATTCGATGGTGGAATCCATGGAGCGCACGGCGTCGCGAGGCAAGCGAGGGCTCGATACCGTCATCAAGGACTATCTTTCCCACGAATTCCGCGACAACGTGGAGTCGGGATGCCCATTGGTCGCGCTGGGAAGCGATCTCGCGCGAAGCAGCGACGAAGTGAGAGAGATCACCACGGCGGGCTTTCTCAAGATGGTGTCCGTCATCGCCGGCCGGCTGGATGACTTGCCGCCGGACGCTGCAAGAAATAACGCGCTCGTGATGCTGTCGACGATGATCGGCGCCGTCACGATGGCGAGAATTGTGTCGGACCCCGCGCTTTCGAAGGCCATTTTGCAGCAGGCGCGCAAGCATCTGACGCAGCGGGTTTGAGCCTTACCGTTCAAAGCGCAGGGTTGCGCCCGCGCGCTTTGCCTCCAGTTCGCTATCTCTACTTTCGCTATTTCATGCCATCTACACAGTCATTGCCCGAATCAAAACAAGACGCGTTGAATGCGGCGTCGCAAAGTCCGGGCGATAGCCCGTCCATGCGAGTCGCCGTGCCGCCCGAAAGCACGGGAGGCATCTTGCGACGGATGCTGTCGAACGGCCCGGCCGCGGGCTTCGTTTCGGTGAAGGCGTGACCATGGCCGACCGCGAACGAATCGTACCCACGGCGATGCAGGGTCTCGTGGAGCGTGCCGGTTACGTGCCGGCGGTGAAAGTGGGCGCCACCGTGTATTGCGCGGGGCAAGTGGGCCGCACGGCCGACCTCGAAGTGATCGCCGATCCCGAAGCGCAATTTATTGCATGCTGGGAGAATCTGCGCATCGTGCTGGAAGCGGCCGGATGCACTTTCGATGACGTCGTGGACATGACGACGTACCACGTACACATGAGTGCGCATATGCCGGTGTTTCGTGCAGTAAAGAACCGCCTCTTTCCGCGCGGGACTTGCGCGTGGACGGCCATCGGCGTGGCCGAACTCGCGCATCCGGGGCTGCTGGTGGAAATCAAATGCGTGGCGGTGCAGCGGAGCGCGGCGGGCGGCTAGAACGGCCGTTTCGTCGAATGCGAACACGGAGACAGCCGCGCTGCACCGGTACATCGGCGCCGGCCGAAATCGGGCTTCAAAAAATCGACCGCCCCGTGCGCGTCGTCAGCCACTCCAGCGCCAATTGTCCGACGAGCGAATTGCCTGTGGCGTCCAGCCCCGGCGACCACACGCACACCGCGAACTCGCCGGGCAGCACCGCCACGATGCCGCCGCCCACGCCGCTTTTCGCGGGCAATCCCACGCGATAAACAAAATCGCCGGCCGCGTCGTAGGTGCCGCAGGTGAGCATCAACGCGGAAAGGCGTTTGGCCGAACTCGCGTCGACCACGGGCTCGCCGCTCGCGGGCGATACGCCGCCGTTGGCGAGAAAGAGCGCGGCGCGCGCGAGTTCCACGCAATTCATCGCTATTGCGCATTGGCGGCAATACGCGTCGATCACCGTATCGGCGGGCATTTCGAGGTTGCCGAAGCTTGCCATGAAATGCGCCATCGCACGGTTGCGCGCGGCGTGCGCGAGTTCCGATTGCGCGACGCGCATGTCGTAGTCGATATCGGCCGCGCCCGTGAGCCGCCGCACGAATTCCACGAGCGCGGTTTCGGCGCGCACGAAGCGGCGGCAGAGCACGTCGGCGACGACGATCGCGCCCGCGTTGATGAACGGATTACGCGGCTTGCCCGCTTCGAATTCGAGCTGAACGAGCGAATTGAACGCGTTGCCCGAGGGTTCGCGGCCCACGCGGTCCCACAACGCGTCGCCGAGCAACTGGAACGCGAGCGTACACGCGAACAGCTTGGAAATGCTCTGGATCGAGAAGCGCACGTCGGCGTCGCCGGTGCGGTACACGTTGCCGTCGACGGTCACGATCGCCATGCCGAAGTGCGCGGCGGGCACTTTCGCCAGTTCGGGAATGTAGTCGGCCACGCGCCCGCTGCCGAGATGAGGGCGCAGGTCGTGGTGGATTTCGTCGAGTATCGCGGCGTAATTCGTGATCGTCATCGGGTCGGCCAGGCACTGAATCAATGCGCGCCCGCCGCGCCGCCGCCGCCGCCGCGCGTCGACTTGGTGATCCAGATGAGCGGAATGATCGCGAGAAAGATGATCGCCGAAATATAGAAGATGTCGTTCAGGCCCATCATCGCGGCTTGCGTCGACAACTGGAAATCGAACAGCGCGCGCGAGGAAGGCTCGCTCAAATGCAGCAGCGTTTGCGTTTGCGAGATCGCGGCGTTGAACGTCGGGTTGTCGACCGAAGCCTGCTCGGTGAGCCGCGCGTGATGCAGGATCGTGCGATTGTTCCAGGCGTTGGTCGCGATGGAGGTGCCCACGGCGCCGCAGAACACGCGCACGAAGTTCGAGAGGCCCGCGGCCGCCGGCACGCGTTGCGGCGGCTGGCCCGCGAGAATGATCGCGGTGAGCGGCACGAAGAACAGCGCCATCGGCACGCCTTGAAGCAGCGTGGGCAGCACGAGATGGAACGTGTCGATTTCGATCACGTACTTCGAGCGCATGTAGAACACCACCGCGAACAGAACGAACGCAACGGTCGCGATGATGCGCGCGTCCGAGCGCGGCAGAATGCGGCCGACCACGGGCGAAAGCAGCATCGCGAAGATGCCGAGCGGCGCGGTCACGAAGCCCGCGTCGACGGAGCGGTAGTTCAGATACTCCTGCATCCACTGCGGCAACAGCACGAGATTGCCGAAGAACACGCCATAGGCCACGGAAATCGCGATCGTGCCGCCGAGAAAGTTTCGTTGTCCGAACAACCTCAGGTCGACGATCGGATGTTCCTCGGTGAGTTCCCACACGAGGAAGAACGCGAAGCTGATGAGCGCCACGATGCCGAGCGCGACGATCACGGGCGAGTTGAACCAGTCGAGATCCTTGCCCTTGTCGAGCAGGATTTGCAGCGACGCGACCCACGCGACCAGCAGCCCGAGACCCACGATGTCGATAGGCGGCTTGCGCGTGGCGGATTCGCGCGTGCGATAGATCGTCCACGTGATGAAGCCCGCGAACAGGCCCACGGGAATGTTGATGTAGAAGATCCACGACCAGTTGTAGCTGTCGGTGATCCAGCCGCCGAGCGCCGGGCCCGCGATCGGGCCGACGGTCGTCGTCATGGCCCAGAAGGCGAGTGCGGTGGCGGATTTGTCCTTGGGCCACGAGCCGAGCAGAATGGCTTGCGAGAGCGGGATCAGCGGCCCGGCCACGGCGCCTTGCAGCACGCGCGCGACGAGCAGGATGGGCAGCGTGGGCGCGATGCCGCACAGCCACGAGGCCAGCACGAACGAAAGAATCGAGGCGACGAACAGGCGCACCTGGCCGAAGCGCTGCGTGAGCCAGCCGGTGAGCGGGATCGACACCGCGTTGGCCGCCGCGAACACGGTGATGACCCACGTGCCTTCGTCGACGGACACGCCCAGGTCGCCGGAGATCGTGGGGATGGCGACGTTTGCAATCGACGTGTCGAGCACGTTCATGAAGGTCGCGAGCGCGACGGCAACGGTGGCGAGGATCAGGCGGCCGCCTTCGAGCGGCGGGGGCGGCGCGGGCGTGGCTGCGGGTTGGTTCAAGCGTGTTCTCCGCTGATTCGGTTGCGTGCTGCGGGCAGAATGGCGATAGTTCCGTCGGCGGAACCTGACAGCGGCAAAGCATACCTGTAATCGCCGCGAGCCATCGCCTGTAGGGGAAGCATCCCCACGCGGTTCGCGGGTTTTGGCTTGCGATTGGCTTTCGCAAGGGCGATGGCGAGCCGCGCGTCGGCGTCCGCGCGGCTCGCGTATGCTGGCGGCGGGCGCGCGCGAGGCGGATTTCGGTGGCCGGGCTTCAGCGCGCGGCGTTCGGCGTCGGGTTTTGCGTCGGGTTTGGCGTCGAGGTCGACGTCGGATTTGGCGTCGAGGTCGGCGTCGGGTTTGGCGCACTCCGCGCCTTTTGCCGCATCACGCGCACACGATGATTCACCGCAGGGGAGGCTCGATCATGAGTTGGGAACCGTTCGAAGGAGGCTGGCGTCTGGCGCCCGCCGATGGCGCCGCGCGAGCGCTCGTCGTGCTGCTGCACGGCGTGGGCAGCAACGCGCGCGATTTGATGCCGCTCGCCGACGCGTGGCGCGACGCGCTGCCCGGCGTCGCGTTCGTTTCGCTCGACGGCAGTGAGCCGTTCGACGGCGGCTTTGGCGGACGCCAGTGGTTCAGCCTGCGCGACCTCAACGAGACGAATCGCGAGGCGCGCACCTCGGCCGCGGCGCGGACCTTCGAGCGCCGCCTCGACGCCGAACTCGCGCTTTGGGGCATCGGGCACGCGGCGCTCGCGCTGGTCGGGTTCTCGCAAGGCACGATCATGTCGCTCTATCACGTGGCCACGCAGGACGCGGGCGCGGCGGCCGTGATCGGCTATTCGGGGCGGCTCGTCACGCCCGTGGTCGCGAAAAGCCGCACGGCGATCACGCTCGTCCACGGCGAGGACGACGAGGTGATTCCCGTGCTCGAAACCGAGCGCGCGGCCGCCGCGTTCAGCGACGCCGGTTTTGCCGTCACGGCCTACGCGTTGCCCGAAGTCGGCCACACGATCACGCCGCAAGGCGCGATGCTCGGCCGCGACGCGCTCGTTCGGGCGCTCGTGCGCGCATAGGACGCGAACAGGGCGCGAACAGGGTGCGCATAGGGTGCACGGGCGGCGCGTCGGCGTTGCGCGTGCCGTATCGGCGTCGATTCAGGCGCTGATTCGACAGATGAATTTCCGCCGATGCACCGCGTTGCGCGTGCGGGGCGCTCCGCATAGCCGTTTATTTTTGGCAGAGCTAAAGTTTGCGCCGGTCGCGGCCGTAAACCCGGGTGTCGCTGCGGCCATGTGGGCCGCGAGGCCCGTTTCGACCGGCGCACGGGGTCGTCCGCAAAGCACGGACGCGCGCCTTCGGCACGCCTTCACGGCGGGCGCTTCGCCCGCCGGGGCGCTCACACCGCACGCACGAAGACCAATATGGCCCGAGCCAAGCCGCACTCATTCTTCTCCAAACGGCTGTCCCGTCAGGACGTGGCGCTCGATCTCGGCACGGCCAACACCCTCATGTTCACCGCCGCTCAAGGCATCGTGCTCGACGAGCCGTCCGTGGTCTGCTTCGACCGCCGCGCGGGTGCGGGCGACGCCAAAGCCAAGGCGACGGTGGCCGCCGTGGGCCGCGAGGCGAAGGAACTGCTCGGCCGCACGCCCGCCAATCTCGAAACCGTGCGACCGCTCGCGCATGGCGTGATCGCCGATTTTTCCGCCGCCGAGCACATGATGCGGCGCTTCGCGGCGATGGCGCGGCCGCGTTCGCGGTTCGGCCGCCGTTCGGCCTTCACCGTGTGCGTGCCCGAGGGCGCCACGCGCGTCGAGCGCCGCGCGATCCGCGAGGCGGCCTTCGCGGCGGGCGCGGCGCGCGTGAGCTTTATCGGCGAATCGCTGGCTTCGGCGCTGGGCGCGGGCTTGCCCGTGGATGCGGCGACCGGTTCGATGGTCGTCGATATCGGCGGCGGCACGACGGAAGTGGGCATCGTCGCATTGGGCGGCGTGGTGTGCAGCGGCTCGGTGCGCGTGGGCGGCGACGAATTCGACCGCGCCATCGTCAATTACGTCCGCACGCTCTATGACGTCGTGCTCGGCGATCAGACGGCCGAGCACGTCAAGAAAACGATCGGCAGCGCGCTGCACGGCGAACCCGTCGGCCGCGCGCGCGCCACGGGCCGCAGTCTTGCCGACGGCTTGCCGCGCACCATCGAAATCACCAGCGAGGATATCGCCGATGCGCTGGCCGCGCCGTTGCGCGCGGTGATCGGCGTGGTGCGGCGGGTGATCGAGACGGCGCCGCCCGAACTCGTCACCGACATCGCCGGCAACGGCATCGTGCTGACGGGCGGCGGCGCGCTGCTCGGCCGCCTCGATCAGCGCCTCGCCGCCGAACTGGGCGTGGCGGTGCGCGTGGCCGACGAGCCGCTCACCTGCGCCGTGCGCGGCGCGGGCGCGGCGGCGGCATTCGCGGGCGAGCACGGTTTCCAGGCCGGCGAATAACGGCGCACGGGGCGTGATCGCGGCGCGAATGCCGCCGCGCGACGCAGCGTGCTTCGACGACAAGCGCGCGAGGCGCGGCGCTGTTGCGTCGTAAGTATTTCGAACGGTGGCGAAGAATGTTGCGGGCGCTTCGCCGTATGCCGTGGCACCTCGCCGGCACGTTGCCGAAAGTCGCACGCGAACGGATCGTGAGCAGGCCGCAAGCAGGCCGCAAGCACGCGGCAGGTGCGCTCTGCGGCGCGGGGCGCGTGCCGGGCGCGCCCGTTGTGCGTGCGAAAAGACGCGCCGGTGCATGGCACGCCCGTCGAAAGCGCTTCGCAACACTTTGCAATCGTATTGCCGCAGCCGCAGCCGCGACCGCGACCGCGCCGCCGGCGCACTCGGGTCCGTCACTGCGGGAAAACCCGCACACGCAACGTCACGACGTGGGACAATACGCCTCTTTACCGGCGCGCGCTGCCGTGCGTGAACGTCGTTTCGCCCGCGAAGCAGAGGCCGACGCCCATGCGCTCGCGAATGAACCGTCGCAGCCGCCGCGCGCCGCCGACCTGCCGTTTCCATTTTTTTCGCCGTGAATCCAGCCGATTTCCCGGCCCCCGGCACGTTCGTCGAACTGCCGGGCGGCCTGCCCATGCCTTATGTCGAACGAGGCGAGGGCGAGCTTCTACTTTTCGTCCACGGCTCGCTGTGCGACTACCGCTACTGGCAACCGCAGCTTGCCGGACTCGCGCGGCATTACCGCTGCGTTTCCGTGAGCCTTTCGCACTATTGGCCCGCGGGCGACATCGCCAACGAGACGCCGTTTAGCTGGAGCCGTCACGCGGACGAGATCGCGCATTGCATCGACGCGCTCGGCGCCGGTCCCGCGCACGTGATCGGCCATTCGCGCGGCGGCGCGGTGGCGTTCCAGTTCGCGCGCCGTTATCGCGATCACCTTCGCACGCTCACGCTCGCCGATCCGGGCGGTCCCGTGCAGCAGCCGGGGCAGGCGCTCGCGGCTCTGCCCGAAACCGTCAACGCGCTGCGCGCTCGCGCCGTGGCGCTGATCGCGGCGGGCGAGGTGGACGCGGGCCTCGAACTATTCGTCGATTCCGTGAGCCGGCCCGGCTTCTGGGCCAGGAGCACCCACGCGTTCCGCCGCATGGCCACCGACAACGCGCACACGCTCGGGCCGCAATTTCACGATCCGCTGCCCGCGTTCACGCGCGAAGCCGCCGCCGAAGTGCATTGCCCCGTGCTGCTGATCGACGGCCAGTTGAGCCCCGAGGTGTTCCATCGCGCGGTGGCCGCGCTCGAAGCCTGGCTGCCGGACGCGCGCCACGCCACGGTGGCGAGCGCCTCGCACGGCATGAACCTCGCGCGTCCAGCCGCGTTCAACGAACTGATCGACGGATTCGTGAGCGGCTTCGCCCGATAGTTTGGAATCCGTAATAAATGCGGCGAATAAAAAAGCGGCCGAATTGGCCGCTTTTTTACGTCGAACGCAGTCGCATTGTGTCGCGCTCAGTCGCGGCCATGCGCGTGCGCGTCGAGCTTGAGTTCGGCGGCTTCGCCGACCAGACCCGCGTAATACAGATGCACGCCGATCGCCAGCGAATCGTTGCGGATTTCGTGGAACGCTTTCCACGCCTTCACCGGGTCCTTGAAAACGAGGTAGTGCGCTTCCTGCGAAACGAGGCGCGCCACCTGGTTCAGACCGTGGTTTTGCAGCTTGCTTACGAGTGCGTCGAGGCTGCGGTGCGTGCGCGCGTCGGTGCGCGGATACAGCATGTGCAGCACGGCGACGCGCTCCGTGGCAAGCGCCGCCGACAGGGCAACCACGATGTCCTGGTGATTGAGCGCCGTAACGACGGCGCCCTCCGCGAGTTCGTCTTCTGCGAACAGGGTGTCGATCGAAATGTTCATCTGCCCATCCTTACGTTTTGCTTTAAGCGCGTGTGGCAAGAATTACCGCCCTGCGATCTGGGAACGCATCGCATGGCAGTCAGTATGGCAGAGTCAAAGCGTCGCATGTTGCATTGCACTAGCAAAATATTGTTGCAGGAAGTCGTATTAAGGCGGCTGAAAGCTAGTTAGTGTTGCGGTGTAAAAGAGGCATTGTTGCGAATTGCGCTATCAATGAATGCAGGGCAGCGCCGTAGAATGCGGCATGCGGTCGCAGCGGGCCGAGTACCGGAAGCGGTTTTGCGGCGCTGCGATTTTTTGCGAAGTGACAGCAAAAAGGACACAACATGATCGATTCGAAGACACACGCCACGCTCACGATTCCCGGTCAGGCGGAAGGCGTTCAGTTGCCGGTCTACAAGGGCACGATGGGCCCGGACGTGATCGACATCCGCAAGCTGTATGGCCAGACCGGCATGTTCACCTACGACCCCGGCTTCATGTCGACGGCGGCGTGCAACTCGGCGATCACCTATATCGACGGCGACAAGGGCGAACTGCTCTA
The DNA here is from genome assembly GCF_905220235.1 of Paraburkholderia sp. J41. Lineage (NCBI taxonomy): Bacteria > Pseudomonadati > Pseudomonadota > Betaproteobacteria > Burkholderiales > Burkholderiaceae > Paraburkholderia > Paraburkholderia sp. J41. The sequence continues at coordinate 252,864 of NZ_CAJMZE010000005.1, forward strand.
TCGCGGCTATCCGATCGACAACCTCGCGCAGAACGCCGACTTCCTCGAAAGCTGCTACCTGCTGCTCAAGGGCGAACTGCCCACGCAGGCGCAGAAAGACGAATTCGTCGCGATGGTCACGAACCACACGATGGTTCATGAGCAGATGCACTTTTTCTTCCGGGGGTTCCGGCGTGACGCGCATCCGATGGCGATTCTGGTGGCGGCGGTGGGCGCGTTGTCCGCGTTCTATCACGACTCGCTCGACATCAATAACCCGCAGCATCGCGAAGTGTCGGCGATCCGCATGATCGCCAAGCTGCCGACGCTCGTGGCCATGGCGTACAAGTACACGATCGGCCAGCCGTTCGTGTATCCGCGCAACGATCTCTCGTACAGCGCGAACTTCATGCAGATGATGTTCTCCACGCCGAGCGAGGAATACGAGGTCAACGACGTGCTGGTGCGCGCGCTCGACCGCATCCTGATCCTGCACGCCGACCACGAGCAGAACGCGTCCACTTCCACGGTGCGTCTCGCGGGTTCGTCGGGTGCGAATCCGTTCGCGTGCATCGCGGCCGGCATCGCGTGCCTGTGGGGTCCGGCGCACGGCGGCGCGAACGAAGCCGCGTTGAATATGCTCGAAGAGATCGGCTCGGTCGATAACATTCCGAAGTTCATCGAGCAGGTGAAGGACAGGAACTCGGGCGTGAAGCTAATGGGCTTCGGCCACCGCGTGTACAAGAACTACGACCCGCGCGCGAAGCTCATGCGCGAAACCTGCTACGAAGTCCTGAACGAACTGGGCCTGCACGACGACCCGCTGTTCAAGCTCGCCATGGCGCTCGAAAAGATCGCGCTCGAAGACGAATATTTCGTGTCGCGCAAGTTGTATCCGAACGTCGACTTCTACTCGGGCATCGTGCAGCGCGCGCTCGGCATTCCGACCGCGATGTTCACCTGCATCTTCGCGATGGCGCGCACGGTAGGCTGGATCGCGCAGTGGAACGAAATGATCGCCGACCCCGAGCAGAAGATCGGTCGCCCGCGTCAGTTGTTCATCGGCGATACGCCGCGCGAGGCCAAGCCCATCGCGCAACGGGCCGCGTAACGTCAAGCGTTTCCCGCGCTTGGCCGCACGCGCGCCGGGCGCGGCGGCATCGCTTGAAAGCCGCCTGAAAACGGGCGCCCGCACGTGTCAGCGTGCCGGCGCCCGCAATTTTTTCCGCGCACGTTCCTTGCAGGCATGCCGGGCCTGCCGCGCATCCTCCTGCAATGTGTTCGCTCAAGCCGCTAGAATCGGGTGGAAGTGCAGCGAACCCGAATGGAGGCATTGCATGCAGGACCCAGAAGGACTCGGCGGCGTCACGCGCTCAACGGGCGTGGATCATCCCCAGCAAGAAATCGACGGCGCGTTCATCGCGCCCGAAACGCCCGAAGTCGCGAGCGCGACCCAGCATGTGCTGAAGTCGGGCGACACGTTCATCGTCAACGATCCGCTGGGCGACCTCACCGGCATCGACGACGGCCTCTTCGTCAACGACACGCGCGTGCTGTCCTCGCTGCGTCTCACGTTCGGCGGACGCGTGCCTTCGCTGCTTTCGGGCAGCGTGAGCAGCGACAACACCGCGTTCACCGCGCACCTGACGAATCGCCCGCTGCCGCCGCTCGGCGGCTCGACCACGCCCGAAGGCGTGATTCACGTTTCGCGCGAACGCGTGCTCTCGGGCACGATGATGACCGAGGCCATCGAACTGACGAACTACGGCACCACCGACGCCGTGGTGCCCGTTTCGGTCTCGTTCGCAAGCGACTTCCGCGACATGTTCGAAGTGCGCGGGCTCAAACGCGAGAAGCGCGGCACGCTTTCGGCGCCGCGCGTGGAAGAGGGCACGGTGCGGCTCGAATACATCGGGCTCGATCAGGTCGCGCGGCGCGTGCGCATCGACTTTTCGCCGGCGCCCGACAAGCTGCTCGCCGACCGCGCCGATTTCACCGTCGACCTGCCCGCGCAAGCCTGCGTCTCGCTGTACCTCACGGTGTCGATCGAAGTGGAAGCGCTCGCGGGCGCGGCGCCCGGCGCGCCGAGCGCGGGCATCATCCAGCCCGACCATTGCCTCGTGAATTCGGGCGAGCGCGTGGGGCGCGCGGCCATGCGCGCGGCGCTCGTCGATTCGCATATCGTGATGCGAGAGCGGCGCCGTTCGGCAGCGCGGCTGCGTTCGAGCAATCCGCTTTTCAATGCGTGGATCAACCGTTCGATCGCCGATCTCGGACTGCTCACCACCGACTTGCCGACGGGCCCGTATCCGTACGCGGGCATTCCGTGGTTTTCCACGCCGTTCGGCCGCGACGCCGTGATCACCTCGCTGCAAACGCTGTGGCTCACGCCCGCGCTCGGGCGCGGCGTGCTGCGTTTTCTCGCGGCGCATCAGGCGCGCGAGGACTCGCCGTTCCGCGACGCGGCGGTCGGCAAGATCATGCACGAGATGCGCAAGAGCGAGATGGCGGCCACGGGCGAAGTGCCGTTCGCGCTCTACTACGGCGGCGTGGATACGACGCCGCTGTTCGTGGTGCTGGCGGGCGCCTATGTCGAGCGCACCGGCGACCTCGCGCTGATCGACGAGCTGTGGCCCGCGCTCGAACGCGCGGCCGCGTGGGTCGCGGGCGTTTGCGATCGCAACACGCTCGGCCTGCTCGACTATCGGCGCGAATCCGAGGGCGGTCTCGCGAATCAAGGCTGGAAGGACAGCCACGACTCCGTGTTTCACGCCGACGGCCGTTTCCCCGACGGCCCCATCGCGCTCGTGGAAGTGCAGGCGTACGCAAGCGCCGCATTCGAAACGATGTCGCGCTTCGCCTCGCATCGCGGCCAGGTGGAAGACGCCGCGCGTTATGCCGCGCGCGCCGACAAAATCCGCCGCGCCGTGGAAGAAAAGTATTGGATGCCGGAATCGGAGTTCTACGGCATCGCGCTGGACGGCCACGGCGAACTGTGCCGCGTGCTCGCCTCGAACGCGGGTCATCTGCTCGCGTTCGGGCTGCCCGAATACGAGCGCGGCCGCGCGGTCGCGAGCACGCTCGAATCGGCGCTCTTTCATACGGGCTGGGGCGTGCGCACGCTGGCGGCGGGCCAGGCGCGTTTCAATCCGATGGCGTACCACAATGGCTCGGTCTGGCCGCACGACAACGCGATTTGCGCGCGCGGCCTCGCGCGCTACGGGCGCAAGGAAGCGGCGGTGCGCTTGTTGCAGGCGCTGTTCGAGGCGGCCGTGACGTTCGACATGCGCTTGCCGGAACTCTTCTGCGGCTTCCCGCGCCGCCGCGGCGAGCCGCCCACGGCGTACCCGGTCGCGTGTCTGCCGCAAGCGTGGGCCGCGGGTTCGCCGTTCATGATGCTCGAAGCGTGTCTGGGCGTGACCATCGACGCGGCGCGCAACGAAGTGCGCGTCGAGCAGCCCATGCTGCCCGAAGGCATCGACTGGCTCGAAGTGGGCGACCTGCGCGTGGGCAAGTCGACGGTCACGCTCATGTTCCGCCGCGTGGACGGCGGCAAGGTCGTGGCTTCGGCCGATCGCGGCGACGTGAAGGTGGTCGCGCTGCTGTAAGCGGTCGCGGCGCGGGTGTGTTTCCAATCGGAAAATACCCGCGCTCGCGCGTGCCGGGAGGGTGAAAACCGCGATTGTCGGCATAAAACGGCGCGTGTATAGTGCCTCGGGTATTGATGTTTCTTATCGGAAACTCCAGAACCAGAGGGAATGTGCGTCATGAATGCCTCGACCATCCTTGCCGAACTCGGCATCGCGCAGCGCGCGCAAGCGGGCGATATCGCCGTGCATTCGCCGATCGACGGCGCGTTGATCGGCCGCGTCGCGAGCCGGCCGGTGGCCGCTGTCGATGCGGCGCTCGCACAGGCGCAACATGCGTTCAAGACGTGGCGCGACGTGCCCGCGCCGCGCCGCGGCGAACTCGTGCGGCTGCTCGGCAACCGGCTGCGCGAAAAGAAGCGGGCGCTCGGCGCGCTCGTCACGCTGGAAACCGGCAAGATCCTTCAGGAAGGCATGGGCGAAGTGCAGGAGATGATCGACATCTGCGACTTCGCCGTGGGGCTTTCGCGCCAGCTTTACGGCTTGACGATCGCTTCGGAGCGGCCCGGTCATCGCATGGCCGAAACGTGGCATCCGATGGGCGTGTGCACGGTGATTTCGGCGTTCAATTTTCCCGTTGCCGTGTGGTCGTGGAACGCGGCGCTCGCGCTCGTGTGCGGCAACGCGGTGGTGTGGAAGCCCTCGGAGAAAACGCCGCTCACGGCGCTGGCCGTCGAGGCCATTCTGCAAGAGGCGCTGAAGGCGTTCGGCGATGCGCCCGAAGGGCTCGCGAGCGTGCTGATCGGCGGGCGCGAAGTGGGCGCGAAACTCGTGGCCGACGCGCGCTCGAACATTGTGAGCGCGACGGGCAGCACGGAAATGGGCCGCGCCGTGGGCGTGGAAGTCGCACGCCGTTTCGGCCGCCCGATTCTCGAACTTGGCGGCAACAACGCGGGCATCGTCGCCGCCACGGCGAACATGGAACTCGCGCTGCGCGGCATTCTGTTTTCGGCCGTGGGCACGGCGGGCCAGCGCTGCACGTCGCTGCGCCGCCTGTTCGTGCATGAAAGCGTGTACGACAAGACCGTCGAACGGCTGAAAACGCTGTACGGCAAGGTCAAGGTCGGCAATCCGCTGGAGGCGGGCACGTTGATGGGACCGCTCGTCGACGAAACGGCGTTCAAGCGCATGCAGTCGGCGCTGGAGCAGGCGAAGCGCGAGGGTGGCGCGGTGTTCGGCGGCGAGCGTTACGCGGTGGCGGGCAGCGAGAAGGGCTTTTACGTGCGCCCGGCTATCGTCGAAATGCCGCGGCAAACGGAGATCGTGTTGACGGAAACTTTTGCGCCGATTCTCTACGTGCTCAAGTATCGCGATTTCGACGACGCCATCGCCGCGAACAATGCCGCCGCGCACGGGCTTTCGTCGTGCGTGTTCACGAACGACCTGCGCGAGAGCGAGCGTTTTCTGTCCGACGCGGGCAGCGATTGCGGCATTGCCAACGTCAATATCGGGCCGAGCGGCGCGGAAATCGGCGGCGCGTTCGGCGGCGAAAAGGAAACGGGCGGCGGCCGCGAATCGGGCTCGGACGCGTGGAAGGCATATATGCGGCGCGCGACGAATACGGTCAATTATTCTTCGGCGCTGCCGCTCGCGCAGGGCATCGACTTCAATATCGAATAGGCGGTGGGCGAAGCTTCAACGTGAAAGCCTGCGAGAAGCGGGCTTTTTTATTTGTCGCCGGCGTTTGCCGTCTCCCTCGCCAGCGCGACGAACCGCTCCACGCAGGCCGCGCCGAACGGCTCGATCCACGAGACGGTTTGTTCGAGCGCCGGCGCGCCCGCGATCGGCACGTACGCCACGCCGGGGCGTTGCAGCGCGCGCGTGAACGCGGGCACGATGGCCACGCCGCGTTCGGCCGCGACCAGCGAAACGAGCGTCGCGACCTGCGAGGCCGCCGCGCTCGTGCGCGGCGTCACGCCGGCTTGCGCGCACAGCATGTCGAGCGCCGCCGTCATCGCCGAACCGTGGCCGGGCGGAAACACGAGAAAGGTCTCGTCGCGCAACGCCGCGATGTCGAGCGCCGGTTCGCTCGCGTGCGCGCTCGCGCAAGGCACGGCCGCGACCAGCGGCTCGCGCGCCACCACGAGCGTCTTGAGGCCGTCCGCGTGCGCCGCCCGCGCCGACCAGCCGAAGCCGATGTCGAGTGCGCCGTCGACGATCTGGCGCGGCTGGCTTGCCGTGGCGACCTCGCGAAACGTGAGATCGACGTCGGGCAGTGCGCGGCCCGCGCGGCGCACGATGACCTCGAACGCATCCGACATCGGGATCGAACTCGTATAGCCGATCACGATGCGCCCCGTCACGCCTTGCGCCATCCTGCGCGCGGCGTGTTCCGCTTCGCCGGCGGCGTCCAGCACGGCGCGCGCGCGTTCGAGAAAGCGCGCGCCTTGCGGCGTGAGTTGCACGCTGCGCGTGGATCGGTCGAAGAGACGAATGCCCAGTTCGGCTTCGAGCGCCGAAATATGACGCGTGAGCGGCGGTTGCGCAATGCGCAGGCGCGCCGCCGCGCGGCCGAAGTGCAGTTCGTCGGCGACGGTCACGAAATAGCGGAGGCGGCGCAGATCGAGCATTGTTGTGGCTTGCGGTATCAATGGCGACGAAATCGGTATTGGCGTGCGCGCGGCGCGATCGTCAGACTGTCGATAGACGCGTTTTCCTCGCGCCGACATCGCGACATCGACAAACCGGTTTCCAGCATGAACGAAAAAACCCGCCGCGCCGCGTTTTTCCTTTGCGGCTTCGCGGCCTTCATCAACCTGTATTCGACGCAGGGCATCCTGCGCGAACTCGCGCTCGCCTTCAACGTGAGCGCCGAGCGCGCGGGCCAGGGCGTGAGCGCGACCACGCTGGCCGTCGCCATTATCGCCCCGTTCGTCGGCATGCTGGCCGCGCCGTTCGAGCGGCGCAAGGCGATTGCGTGCGCGGCGGTGCTTTCCGCGTTGCCGGCGGCTTGGGCGGCGCATGCGGAAAGCTTTGCGGCGTTTCTCGCGGCGCGCTTCGCGGCGGGCGTGCTGATGCCGTTCATCTTCGCGATCTCGATTGCGTTCGTGGGCGAGCGCTACGGGCGCGACGGTGCGGCCGAAGTCGGCGCGCTGTTCGTCGCGGGCACGACGCTGGGCGGTTTCGCGGGCCGTTTCGTCACCAACGGTCTCACGGCAACGCTGGGCTGGCGCTACGCGCTCGACGTGGACGCGCTGCTGTGCCTCGTCGCCGGTCTCGCGATCTACGCGGGCCTGCCCGCGTCGCACGCGGCGGCGCGCGCCGAACACGCAGGCGAAGGCGCCGCGCCATCGCACTGGAAAGCGCTGCTGCGCGCGCCGCTGCTCGCGTCGTTCGGCGTGGGCGCGTGCGTGCTCGCTTCGCAGGTCGCAACGTTCACCTTCGTCGGCTTGCGGCTCGCGCGCGCGCCGTTCGCGTTCACCACGGCCGGCATCGGCGCGATCTACGCGGTGTTTCTCGTGGCGGTCGTCGTCACGCCGATCTCGGGACGCCTCGCGCGCCGGCGCGGGTCGCGCGCGCTTGCGCTGGCGGCCGTGGCGCTCGGTATCGCCGGCGCTCTGCTTACGCTCTCCGCCAGTGTGGCGGCGATTCTCGCCGGTCTCGCGCTCGGCTCGACGGCCGTGTTCGTGGAGCAGGCTTCGGCCAACACGTTTATTTCGCAGCGCGCGGCGGCGGCGCGCTCGACGGCGATCGGCGTCTATCTGTCGTGCTATTACCTGGGCGGCAGTCTCGGCTCGGTGCTGCCGGTGCCCGCTTGGCATCGCTGGGGCTGGGCCGGCTGCGTGGCGTTCGTGATCGGCGCGCAGGCGCTGGCCGGCGTGCTGGTTTTCGTGTTCTGGCGCGAGCCGCGCGGCGTGCCGCGAACACGGCCCGCGCGCGCATCGGCCTGAAATCGAGCTGAAATCGACCCGAAATGACGGCGAGGGCCGCGAGGGCCGCGTCGCTCAGCTTTTCAGGCGGTAGCCGGTCTTGAAGATCCACGCGGTGATGCCGACGAATACGCCGAGAAACGCCGCCGTCATCAGCAGGCTCACGCCCACGTCCACGTCGGCGAGACCGTAGAAGCTCCAGCGAAAGCCGCTGATGAGATAGACGATCGGGTTGAGCAGCGTGATCGCGCGCCACGCGGGCGGCAGCATGTCGACGGAATAGAAGCTGCCGCCCAGAAAGGTGAGCGGCGTGATGATGAGCAGCGGCACGATTTGCAGCTTTTCGAAGTTGTCCGCCCAGATGCCGATGATGAAGCCGAGCAGGCTGAACGTGATCGCCGTGAGCAGCAGGAACAGCACCATCCAGAACGGATGCTGGACCTGGATCGGCACGAACAGCGCCGAAGTCGCGAGAATGATGACGCCGAGTACGACCGACTTGGTTGCCGCCGCGCCGACATAGGCGATCACCGCTTCGAAATACGACACCGGCGCGGAAAGCAGTTCGTAGATCGTGCCCGTGAAGCGCGGGAAGTAGATGCCGAACGACGCGTTGGAAATGCTCTGCGAGAGCAGGGAAAGCATGATGAGGCCCGGCACGATGAACGCGCCGTAGCTCACGCCGCTCACTTCCTTGATGCGCGAGCCGATCGCGGAGCCGAACACGATGAAGTAGAGCGAGGTGGAGATCACGGGCGCGACGATGCTTTGCATCAGCGTGCGCCGGGTGCGCGCCATTTCGAAGCGGTAAATGGCGGCAATTGCGTGGATGTTCATGGTGCGGTTACCTGTCCGTTGTCGTTTTTCGCATTCGATGCCGCCGCCGCGTCCTTGCCGACGAGGCTCACGAAGATGTCCTCCAGGGAGCTTTGGCTCGTTTTAAGATCGGTGAAGCCGATGCCGGCGTCGTTGAGGCTCTTGAGCAGCGCGATGATGTCGTTGCGTTCGTTTTCGGCGTCGTAGGTGTAGGTCAGTTCGGTGCCGCCGTCGGCCAGTTCGAGACGCCATGCACCCAGCGCGGGCGGAATGACGGCAAGCGGCGCTTCGAGCTGCAAGGTCAACTGCTTGCGGCCGAGCTTGCGCATCAGCGCGTCCTTGCGTTCGACGAGCATGATTTCCCCGGCATTGATCACGCCGATACGGTCGGCCATTTCCTCCGCCTCGTCGATGTAATGAGTGGTCAGGATGATCGTCACGCCGTTCGCTTTGAGCCCGCTTACGAGCTTCCACATGTCGCGGCGCAGCTCGACGTCCACGCCTGCCGTCGGTTCGTCGAGAAAGAGGACTTGCGGCTCGTGCGAGAGCGCCTTGGCGATCAGCACGCGGCGTTTCATGCCGCCCGAAAGCGTGACGATCTTGCTGTTGCGCTTTTCCCATAGCGAGAGATCGCGCAGCACGCGCTCGATATAGGCGGGATTGGCGGGCTTGCCGAACAGGCCGCGGCTGAACGAGACGGTGGCCCATACCGTTTCGAACGCGTCCGTCGTCAGTTCCTGCGGCACGAGGCCGATCAGCGAGCGCGTGCTGCGGTAGTCGGCGACGATGTCGTGGCCGTCCACGCGCACGCTGCCTTCGCTCGCATTGACGATGCCGCAGATAATGCTGATCAAGGTGGTTTTTCCGGCGCCGTTCGGTCCCAGCAGCGCAAAAATCTCGCCGCGATGGATGTCGAGATTGATGTTCTTGAGCGCGTGGAATCCCGATGCGTAGACTTTCGAGAGATTCTGGATGGAGAGGATCGTTGGCATGAGCATGACCTGAATTGGGCTTTTCGCGGCGGGCAGTGCCGGTATCGAAGCTGCCTCGAAATACGTCAAGGTCGTCACTGTACCGAAAACGGCAAGCTCGCGTGCGAGGCGACGCTCAGGCGTGGGAATAGGTTGGCGTGACGCAAGGCAGGGGACGCCGCCGGCGCTGGCCGTGAAGCCGCGCGCCGCTTTGTGCGCTGCACGCTGTCGCGCCGGCGGCATGCGTGGCGAGAATGCGCGGGCGTCGGGAACGGTGTGGAAGCAAGCCTTCGCGGCGCGTGCGGGAAAGCTCGCTCGCGGCGACGCCGCGACGCCTTGCTGCGCCGCAGGCGGTTGCGGTCAGCGAAAGCCGGGCGATTGCCCGGCGAATTGAGATGAGGGCGTGCGCCCGGCGGCTCGGCGGCGGCGGGCACACGCAACGCGCAACGCGCAACGCGCGCGAAGGCGCGTCTTAAAACGCCTGTACGATGCCGAGCTGCACGCCGCGCGCGGGTGCGCCCGGATAGGCGAGCGCGAGGCCCGCGTTCGCCGCGCCCACGAGCCGGTATTGCGCGCTGCCGCGATTGTCGAGCCACGAAAGCGCGGCATAGACGCTCGTGCGTTTCGAGAACGCGTAGTTGAAAAGCGCGCTGTATTGCGCCGCGTCGTTGCTGCCGATGCGGTCTTGCAGGAACGTGTAGCCGAGCGCAGCCCAGGCGAACGGCGAGAAGGTCCAGCGGCCCGAAACTTCGACGCTTCGAATGTCGATGTGCATGTCGTCCCACGAAGCGCCCGCGTAGCCGGCATAGAGCCGGATCGCGCCGAAGTCGTAGGAGCCGCCCGCGAACGTCGAGCGCTCCGTGCTGGTCGCGTTGGCGTTGCGCACGCCTTGCATCGCGTAGACGGCGGAGATCGACTGATTGTCGTAGGTCAGCGCGAACTGATAGTTGGAGCCGCCCGAGCGGAAGCCGCCCGCATCGCCGAGACCGATGTAGCCCGACGCCTGAAATCCCGCGAATTTCGGCGAAAAATACCCGACCGTATTGCTCGTGCGATAGGTGTAGACGCTCAGGTTGTCGATACCCGAAGCCTGCGTCGCGCCGCCGAATGCGTCGAGCCGCCCTTCGTTGAGAAACAGCAGGGAGTTTTGCCGCCCGAGCCGCACGCTGCCCCACTGGCCCGACGCGCCCACCCACGCTTGGCGGTTGAACAGCGAGCCGGCCGTTGAGAACGTGCCGTCGTTCGAATTGAAGCCGTTTTCCAGGTCGAAGTCGATCTTGTTGCCGCCGCCCAGGTCTTCCGAGCCGCGAAAGCCGATGCGCGAGCCGTACTGGCCGCTGCTGTTCATCGCGGCCGTGTAGCCCTTGCCGGTATCGACGTATTGCACGAAGGTGTCGATGAGTCCATAAACCGTCACCGACGACTGCGCGTGCGCGGTGGAAGCGGCAAGGAGCGGCAGCGCGACGAGCGCCGCATAGCGTGGGGTCAAGCGTTTCATAGGTCTCCTGGGTTTTATTTAATTCGGATTACTGATTATCTGGACGAAGGCGCGCCGCAAGCAGCGCGCACGGTGCTAGCCGGCGGAAGGCGCGAACTGCTGCCAGTAGCCGGGACGGCTCGATTGCTGTTGATACGTCTGCACGCTGTCCGCCGCGCGGCCCAATATTCCGGCGGCCGTCTGGTTGCGGTCCCGCAGGTACGCATCGAGTTCCGCGATGGCGTCGCCGAGCGCCGCGTAGCCGCGCGTGAGAACGGCCGAGGTCATTTCGGTCGCGCACGCGCCCGCGAGCAAAAAGCGCGCGACGTCGAGCCCGTTGCGCGCGCCGTTGGTGGCGAGCAGCGGAAAGTCCGCGCCCACGCGGCGGCGCGCGAGCGAGATCCAGCGCGCCGTGAGCGGCAGCGCCCAGCCGCCGCCCACGGCCGCGTTGGTGCCGAGCACGGGGCGTTGCGTCTCGAGATCGGGCAGGAAGCCCATGAAGCGGCCCATCAGGATCACGGCGTCCGCGCCGCCCGCCCTGGCGGCTGCCGCGATGCCCGCGACGTCCTCGCTCTGGCCGGTGAGCTTGATCCACAGCGGCAGCGTCGTGGCCGCCCGCAGCCGCGCGACGATGCGCGTGATGCGCTCGGCGTCGCGTTCGAGGCGAATGGCGCCTTGCGCCGCTTCCTCGCCGTGCGGCGCGCCGATGTTCACTTCGAGCACGCGCAAGCCCGCCTGCTCGATTTGCGCGGCGAATCGCGCGCATTGTTCGAGGTCGCCAAGTATCAGGCTCGGAATCACGTAGCTGTCGTTCGCGCGCGCTTCGGCGTCGAGCGCGGCCAGCTCGTCGATCCAGCCTTCGAAGCCGCGTTGCAGCAGGCCCGAACGGCAAAAGAGCGTGGCGTCCTGCGCGGCGGCCTCGTGCCACGGCACCGGGTTCCAGTGCGTGTCGAGCAGCGCGTAGTCGGTGCGATCGAGCTGGTCTTTCGCGGCCTGCGATTCGTTGGTCGATTTCGCGACCACGGCGCCCGCGCCCTGGCGCAGCGCCGCGCGGATCGCGTCGCCGGTCATGGTGTGCTCGCCCGCGCCGCAAATCACGGGGTTCTTGAGGGCGAGCGCGCCCGCGCGGCTTTCCAGTCGATTCGTCATGATGCGTCCGGTGCGTGTGTTCAGTCGGTTTTCTTGCGATGCGCCGCGAGCGTGTGCTCGTAGGCGTTGCCGTTAAGGCGCGCGCTCAGCGCGGCGGCGGCGGTTTGCACGTGCTTGAGCATGGCCGGCTCCGGCGGCGAGACCACTTCGCCGCTCGAACCCACCACGCCGATCGTGCCCAGCACCACGTTGTTGTGGCCGAAGATCGGGCAGCACAACGCATTGATGCCGACCGTCACCTCGCCGGGCGCATCGTCGTAAAGGCGCGCGCGGATCAGCTTCAGGCGTTCGGCGAGTTCGGCGGGATCGGTCATGGTGTGCGGCGTGAGCGGCGGCATCTTGCGCCGCATCACGCGCTGCTGGCTGGCTTCGTCGGCGAATGCGAGCACGATGCGCCCCTGCGCCGAGCAGTACGGCTGCACGCGATTGCCGGGCTTCACCGAAATGCACACGTTGGCTTTCGATTCGACGGTCGCCACCACGAGCGCGGTGTCGTTGGTCGCCACCGAAAGCAGGGCGGTCTGGCCCGTCGCGTCGCGAATCTGCGTGAGATAGGGGTCGGCGAGCTGGCGCAGGTCGAACTGCTCGCTCGCGGCCGCGCCGTAGATCACGAGGCGCGCGCCGAGCCGGTACTTCTCGCTCACCGGGTCCTGCTCCACCACGCCGAGCTGGCGCAGCGAAGCCAGATGCCGGTACACGCGCGGCTTGGGTTCCTCGATGATCTGCGCAAGCTCGGTCACGCCCATCGGCCGTCGCGCGGACGACAGCTCGTCGAGCAGCTTGAACACGATATCCACCGATTCCAGCAGCGCCGGACCTTCTCCCGCTTCCTGAATGCGCGCCTTTTGCGTTGCCATTGATTCGTTCTCCGGTTGTGCCCGGCGCGGTTCAGATGCCCATCAGCCGGGCGGCGTTGCCCGACGTCATTTTACGGATGTCCGACTCGCCGTAGCCAATGTCGAGCGCGGTGCGTATCACGCTGCGGAATCCGTCGCCGATGGTCGGATTGCCCTTCTGACCGAGATCGGAGCCCAGAATCGTCAGGTCGACGGTGCCCGCCTCGATCACCTGGCCGAGAAATTCGGGATCGTAGAACTTGAACTTGGAGCCGGGCACCCACATGCACATCGAATGCTCCATGAACACGCCCTCGCTCGCGAGCTGGCGCATGTGATCGAGCGTCGCGTCGACCACGTAGGTCGGGTGGTTCACGAGCAGGCGCCGCACGCCGCGTTTGCGCGCCTCCTCGAACAGCGGAAAGATTTCGGAGATGTGCAGATGGCCGCCCGAGAGCACCACGCCCGCTTCGGCGATCAGGTCGAGAATCGCGAGCACTTCGTCCTTGAGCTTGCCGTCGTCGTCGAGCACGGTGAGCGGGATCGGCTCCAGCATGCGCTGCGTCGTCTGCGGAAATTTCTGGTCGAACTGCTTGTCCTGATGATGATGCGCGATGTGGTTCTTCGAAGAGAACGTCGGCATCCACACGAGATCGGCGCCCAGTTTCAGGCCGTGCTCGACCGCATGCACGTTCAGGCCGCCCACGGCGTTGTTGAGCGGCACGCCCGAAAGCACCTGCACGCCCGAATCGGCGAAATGCTTGTTGAGCAGATACGAAACCGGCGTACACGAGTAGTAGTGGTCCTTGAGCAGCACGGCCTTGATGCCGGAGGCCGACGCCTCGCGAATCGCTTCGACGTGATCGAGATAGCGCGCCATGACGGAAGGGCCGCTATGACAATGCAGGTCGATCGCGCCTTGCATGAGGCGGTCGATCTGCGCGTCCTGTTCGGCGGTGTCGTGGTCGAGAAGGGTGTCGTTCATGGCAATTCCTTTCAGAGTGCGGCGCGCACGTGCTGCGCGGCCTGGCGCCAGCCGGCGCGCATCATGGATTGATCCGAGCCGATGACAAAAAACGAGGCGCCCGCCGCGCGCCATTCGGGCACGCTCGCGGTTTCGCCGAGAAAAATTCCGCCGGTCTTGCCGGCTTGCACGGCCGCGCCGAGCGCCGCGCGCGTGGCGCGGGCCACGGCGGGCGCGTCGAGATCGAACGTGCCGAGCGACACGGAAAGGTCCGCGCGCCCCACGAACAGGCAGTCCACGCCTTCCACGGCGGCAATGGCGTCGAGATGCGCGAGCGCCTCTTCGTCCTCGATCTGGCAGATCACGCCGATGCTTTCGTCCTGCCGCGCGATGTGCTCGCGCATCGGCATGACGCCGTAGTCGCCGGCGCGCGCCGAGTTCGAAAACCCGCGCACGCCCTGCGCGTAACGCGTGCGGGCAACGATTTCGGCGGCTTGCGCGGCGTTGCGCACGTGCGGCACGAGCACGCCTTCCGCGCCCATGTCGAGCACGCGCAGCAAGGTGGCCGCCTGGGTGTCCGGCACGCGCACGAGACCGGCCACGCCCGCGGCGCGGCACGCCATGAGGCATGCGTCCAGCGTGCCCGCGCCGAACGCGGCGTGTTCCGCGTCGATCACCACGGCGTCCAGCCCGGCCGCGCCCGCCACTTCGACCGGCTGATAGTGGCCCGTCTTGATGAACGAGCTGACGATCGGCTCGCCCGAGCGCAAGCGCTGGCGAAACGGCCGCGCGTTCACGCCGAAGCTCCGGCGCGGGCTTGCCGCGGTGCGAATTCGCCGGCCTGGTAGTCGACCAGATGGCGGTAGTCCTCGCGCAGCGGCGCGAACACGTCGAGGTTGAGCACCACCTCGTCGCCGACCGGCTCCGCGTAATGCACGACGTGCGGCGGGATGCGGATCATCGTGCCGGGGCCGCCTTCGATCACGTCGTCGTCGAGATGAAAGCGCACGCGCCCCTGCACGATGATGACGAGCTGCTCGAACGTATGGCTGTGCGGAAACACCTGCATGCCGGGCGTGAGCCAGTTCATCACGCACATCACGTCGTCGCCGCGAAAGCCGACGCGTTCCACGCCCTTGCGCACCACTTCGCGCGGCAGGTCGTTCCAGTTGTGAAGCAGGTCCTGATAGTTCTTCGCGTTCATCGGCGTGAGCCCTTCGTGGATGACACGGCGCGCGGGGAAGGCGCTTTCGTGTTTCGATTAAAAGAACAATTTTTCGACGAGGGGAATCCTAGTTGTTGTTTCAAGCACCGGTCAAGCTTCAATGCCGATAAAACGCGTCGGGATTTATACCTGGCGACAAGTGCTTGACAGGGCTCGAAAAGTGACTCTACGATGTGTCGATGAAAAGAACATTGTTTCTTTCATGAAAACGACAAATCGCAGAAAAGTCATGAACGAAGGTCGCAAGACCGCAAAGGACGCAACACGATGACTCTGGAAACTCCCTTGCTGATCGACGGTGCGTGGCGCGCCGGCACGCACACCCGGCGCTCGACGGTGCGCGACCCCGCCACGGGTGCGTCGCTCGGCGAACTGACGCTCGCGAGCGAGCAGGACATGGCGCTCGCGCTCGCGGCGGCGCAGCGCGGCTTCGAGGCGTGGCGCAAGACTTCGGCATACGAGCGCGCGAAAATCCTCGGGCGCGCGGCGGACCTGCTGCGCGAGCGCGCCGAAACCATCGCGCAGCTCATCACGCGCGAGCAGGGCAAGCCGCTTGCCGAGGCGCGCATGGAAGCGGGCGGCGCGGGCGATCACGTCGACTGGTATGCCGAGGAAGGGCGCCGCGCGTATGGCCGTCTGATTCCGCCGCGCCAGCGTGGCGCGCGCCAGATCGTGCAGCGCGAGCCGGTCGGGCCGGTGGCGGCGTTCAGCCCGTGGAACTTTCCGGTTTCGCAGCTCGTGCGCAAGATCGCGGGCGCGCTCGCGGGCGGTTGTTCGATCGTCGCGAAAGGGCCGGAGGAAACGCCGTCGTCGTGTATCGAAATGTGCCGTGCGTTTCAGGACGCGGGCGTGCCGGACGGCGTGCTGAATCTGCTGTTCGGCGTGCCGGCCGAAGTGTCGTCGTATCTGATCCAGTCGGAGGCGATCCGCAAGGTCTCGTTCACGGGCTCGGTGCCCGTCGGCCGCACGCTGGGCGCGCTGGCGGCCCGGCATTTGAAGCGCTGCACGCTCGAACTGGGCGGCCACGCGCCGTTCATCGTCTGTGACGACGCCGACGTGCCCGCCGCCGCCGCGCTCGGCGCCGCGCTGAAGTTCCGCAACGCGGGCCAGGTGTGCGCGTCGCCAACGCGCTTTTTCGTGCAGTCGGGCGTCTACGAAACCTTTGTCGACGCGTTCGCGAACCAGAGCGCGCGGCTCGCCGTGGGCGCGGGCAGCGACGCCGCCACGCAGATGGGACCGCTCGCGAATGCGCGCCGCGTGGACGCCATGAGCGCATTCGTCGACGATGCGCGCCAGTGCGGCGCGACCGTGCGCACGGGCGGCGAACGCATCGGCGGCACGGACGGCTTCTACTTCCAGCCGACCGTGCTCACCGACGTGCCCGAAGCCGCCCGCGTGATGCGCGAAGAGCCGTTCGGCCCGATCGCGGTGGTGCTGCGCTTCGACACGCTGGACGAAGCGATCGCGCGCGCCAACGCGTTGCCTTACGGACTCGCCGCGTTCGCGTTCACGCGCTCGATCGCCACGGCCACGCGTTTCGCCGACGATCTCGAATGCGGCATGGTTTCGATCAATCACTTCGGCCTGGCCGCGCCGGAAACGCCGTTTGGCGGCTGGAAGGACAGCGGCTACGGCAGCGAGGGCGGCAGCGAAGGACTCGACGCCTATCTGCAACCGAAGTTCGTCAGCCAGATCGGCGTGTGAGTGGATACATGAGCGGCGTATCGAAACACACGGCGATGGAAACCTTCGACTACATCGTGGCGGGCGGCGGCTCGGGCGGCTGCACGGTCGCGGCGCGTCTGGCCGAAGCGGGTTGCAGCGTGCTGCTGCTCGAAGCGGGACCGCGCGACAATCATCCGTACATCCACATTCCCGGCACCTTCATTCGCGTTCACGGCACTCGCCGAACGTGGATGTACCGCACGGATGCGCAAGCGCACGTGAACGGCCGCGAGGTGTATATCCCGCAAGGCCGCACGCTGGGCGGCGGCAGCTCCGTGAACGCGATGATCTACATTCGCGGCCAGCAGCAGGATTACGACGATTGGGCGGCGGCGGGCGCGAGCGGCTGGCGTTTCGCCGATGTCTTGCCTTACTTCCGCCGCGCCGAAGGCAACCAGCGGCTGGGCGCGCCGCTGCACGGCCAGGACGGCCCGCTCACCGTGAGCGACGGCACGCACCGGCATCCGCTGAGTCTCGCGTTCGTGCAGGCGGCGATGGAAGCGGGCGTGCCTTACACCGCCGACTTCAACGGCGCGCGGCAGGAAGGCGTGGGCTATTACCAGACGACGACGGAAGCGGGGCGCCGTTGCAGCTCGGCCGTGGCGTATCTCGGGCGCGTGCGCGGGCGGCACAACCTGAGCGTGCGCACCGGCTACGAAGTGGAGCGTCTCGTATTCGAAGGCCGCCGCGCCGTCGGCGTGATCGCGCGCGCCGACGACGGCAGCCGCCACGAATTCCGTTGCCGCGAGGAAGTGGTGCTGAGCGCGGGCGCGCTCGCCACGCCGAAAATCCTGATGCTCTCGGGCGTGGGCGAGGGCGCGCACCTGCGCGAACTGGGCGTGGAAGTGCTGCGCGATCTGCCCGGCGTGGGGCGCAACTTCCAGGACCATCTTTCGGCTTCGGTGTACGGACGCACGCGCGAGCCGGTGAGCCTGCTCGGCCACGATCGCGGCGTGAAGGCGTTGCGTCACGGTCTGCAATACGTCGCCGCGCGGCGCGGGCTGCTCACGTCGAACGTGATCGAGAGCGGCGCTTTCGTCGATGCAACCGGCTGCGGGCGCCCGGACGTGCAGTTCCACGTCGTGCCCGCGCTGGTCGGCGACGTCGATCGCGCGCCGCCCGAAGGTCACGGCATCTCGGTGAACCCGTGCGCGCTGCGGCCGAAATCGCGCGGCACGCTGCGCCTGCGCAGCACCGATCCGCGCGAGGGCTTTGCGCTCGACGCGGGCTTTCTTTCCCACGAGGACGATCTGCGCACGATGGTGGCGGGCGTGCGGTTCGCGCGGCGTATCATGCGCGCGCCGTCGCTCGCGCGGCTGCTCGACGGCATGCTGGTGCTGCCCGATACGGCCGACGACGCAATCCCCGAAAGCGTGTACGAGGACTACGTGCGCGCGGTGGCGAAGACGGTGTTTCATCCCGTGGGCACCTGCAAGATGGGCACGGACGCGCAAGCGGTCGTGGCGCCCGACCTGCGCGTACACGGGCTGCAAGGACTGCGCATCGCCGATGCGTCCGTGATGCCGCTGATCGTGAGCGGCAACACGAATGCGCCGACCATCATGATCGGCGAGCGCTGCGCGGACTTCATGCTCGCGCAACGCGAGGCCGGGACGCGGCGCGCGGCCTGACGCGGCCCGCGCGAACGCGCGCGGGCGGACGTGGCCGCAGAGCCGCGCCGCCCGATCGCGCGGGCAGTACCACGGCGAGCTCGCGCGAGCGGCTTGCGAAGATGCACACAAGACACCTCTAAAGCAGCAAACGAGACAGCACAACACGCAGTCGAGGAGACACCCCATGAATCTGCTTTCCCGCCCGACGTTCGATTCCGCACGCGACTGGGCCTTGTACAACCGCATCGCGCGGCGCATTCTGCCGTTCCTGTTTTTTCTCTACATCATTTCGTTTCTCGACCGCGTGAACGTCGGGTTCGCGAAGCTGCAAATGGCCGCCGATATCGGCTTGAGCGACACCGCGTTCGGCTTTGGCGCGGGCGTGTTCTTCATCGGCTATTGCATCTGCGAAATTCCGAGCAACCTGATGCTGCAACGCTTCGGCGCGAAATTCTGGATCGCGCGCATCATGGTGCTGTGGGGCATCGTTTCCTCGTGCATGCTGTTCGTGCATACGCCCACGGCGTTCTACGTGCTGCGCTTTCTGCTCGGCATTTCCGAGGCGGGCTTTTATCCCGGCATCGTGCTTTATCTCACGTACTGGTTCCCGACTTACGCGCGCTCGCAGGCCATGGCGTATTTCAATCTGGGGATTGCGCTCGCGGGCGTGTTCGGCAGTCCGCTTTCGGGCTGGATCATGCAGACCTTTGCGGGCGTGGGCGGGTTGGAAGGCTGGCAATGGCTGTTTCTGCTCGAAGGCTCGCCCGCCATCGTGTTCGGCATCGTCACGTATTTTTATCTCGACGACGGCCCCGGCAAGGTTCGCTGGCTCAGCGCCGAGGACAACGCGCGCGTAACGACGCAACTCAACGCGGAGCGCGGCGCGAACGAACGCGAGGGCGCGCGGCACGACTTCGGCGCGGCGTTCACGAACGCGGGCATCTGGTGCTTGATCGTCACGAATTTCACGCTGCTGTGCGGCACTTACGGCGTGTCGTTCTGGATGCCGCAGATCGTGAAGAATCTGGGCGTGCGCAATCTTTTCACGACCGGCCTGCTCGCCGCCGTGCCGTTCGCGGTGGCGGCCGTGGTGATGATCGTCGTCAGCAAGCATTCCGATCGCACGAAGGAGCGCCGCTGGCACGGCACGATCGCCACGGCGCTCTCGGCGGCGGGCCTCGCGTTCAGCGCGTGCTTTCACGGCCAGCCGTGGCTTTCGCTGATCGGCTTGAGCGTGGCGATGGCGGGCGGTTTGTCCGGCTTCTGCGTGCTGTGGGCGCTGCCGGGCGTGCTGCTGACCGGTCAGGCGGCCGCCGCCGCGATCGCGCTGATGGCGATGATCGGCAACCTGGGCGGCTACGCGAGCCCGTTCCTGATGGGCTGGCTGCGCGATCGCACGGGACACCTCGAAAGCGGGCTCTACGCGCTTGCCGCGGTAACGCTGATCGGCGCGCTCACGATGGCGTGCGTGCCGCAACTGCGGCGCCGCGCGCCCGCCCGAAGCATCGTGGGCGACACGCCGGCTTAAGGGCGCTTTCGCGCGTGCTCGCGCCCGTTTGCGCCCGTTCGCGCGTGCTCGCGCGCAGCGGCGAAGGGCATGGCGATGCGGCACGCCGGCGACTAAACGCGCCAAGGTCGGAAGCACGCGCGAAATTGCGCATCGGAAACCGTCACGCTTGCAACACTCCGCAACACGAGTGATAACATTTGTTGTCACTCATTGCCCGAGCCTTGCATGCCCGACAGTTTCGACCAGCTCGCCGCGCTGATCCGCGCGCGCTTTGCCGACCTGAGCCCGCAATTCCAGACCGGCGCCGCCTTCCTGCTCGACCATCCCGACGAAGTCGCCGTTTCCTCGATGCGCAAGGTCGCCGAGCGCGCCGGCGTGCAGCCCGCATCGCTCGTGCGTTTGTCGCAGCAACTGGGCTTTCCGGGCTGGAACGAGTTGCGCGATCTGTTTGTCGCGCGCGTGCGCACGCGTCCCGAGCCGCTGTCGAGCCGCGCGCGCTCGCTCGTCGCGGGGCAGAGCAAGGACGGGCTCGCGCGCGATCTGCTCGTGGCGCAGCAGCACAATCTCGAAGCGAGCGCCGCGCAAAACAGCCGGGCGATGAGCGAGGCCGCGCGCGTGTTGCGCCGGGCCAAACACGTGCATGTGGCCGGTTTCCGCTCGTGTTACGCGGTGGCTTTCGGTCTCGTGTACGGCTACCGGCTGTTCCGGCCTTCCGTGTCGCTGCTCGGCGGCGAGGCGGGCACGCTCGAAATGCAGTTGCTCGGCATCGAGCGCGAGAGCGCGACCATCGTCGTGAGCTTCGCGCCGTATTCGGTGGAAGCCGTGCGCGTGGCCGAGGCGGCGCTCGAAAAGGGCAGCCGCCTGATCGCGCTCACCGACAGCGCCGTTTCCCCCATCGCGCTCAACGCCGAAAAGGCGCTCATCTTCACGCACGAAAGCCCGTCGTTCTTCCCCTCGCTCGTGGCCGCGACGGCGCTGGCCGAATCGCTCGTCGCCCATCTGCTCGCGCTCGAAGGCGCGGGCGCGATCTCGCGGCTCGAAGCCGCCGAGCGCACGCTCAACGCGCGCGGCGCCTACATGCCCTAAGCGCTTTTTTATCGACGAAGCCCATTGCCGGGCGCGCGTTACCGCGGAACGCGCGCCCGGTTTCGTTCGCGGGTTTAAACTTCATATGTTGTTTTGATAATTATATAAACAACATATGTTGCGAAAAGGAAAATTCCGGCGTATAAATCGACGCTACGCAAACAACGCGTGAATCCAGCGAGATTTTCGATGCAGGCACTCAAGACTTATCGCGTGGCCGGTTCCGCCGAGTCGATCGGGCGGCAACTCGGCGCGCTCGCGAAACCGGTTTTCGCCGACTACATGGCGCAAAGCGGCGCGTGGCGCGCGGTGAGCCGCTGGCGCGGCAGCGCGTTCGTCCGCGCGCTGCGCTCGGCGGCCGCGCGGCATTGCCCGGCGCACGTCGCGGAACTCGACGCCATGGCGCACGCGCTCGGCTGGCCCGCCGACGACCTTTTTCTCTGGAATTGCCGCGGCGAACTGATCCACAACGCGCCCGACGGCTGCACGACGCTGGCGGCGCGCGAGGGCGCGAACGGCCTGATCGCGCACAACGAAGACGGCGACCCGTGGCTGCTCGGCCGCTGCTGTGTCGTGGAGGTCGAGCCGGAAGGCCAGCCCGGCTTCACGAGCTTCTACTATCCCGGTTCGCTGCCGGGCCACACGTTCGCGGCCACGCGCGCCGGACTCGCGCAGGCGATCAACAACGTGCGCATTCGCGAACCGCGCGCGGGCGTGCCGCGCATGCTGCTCGCGCGCGCCGTGCTCGACGCCCGCTCGCTCGACGCCGCGCTCGCGCTGCTGCGCGACACGCCGCGCGCGAGCGGTTTCCATCACACGATCGGCGGTGTGGATGCGGCGGGCGCGGTGCGCGTCATGAGCGTCGAAGCCACGGCGCGGCGCTGTTCCCCGGTCGAGGTGAGCGCGCCTTCGGGCCATGCGAATCATCTGATCCACGCGGGCTGCGAGCACGAGGCGCAAATCGTCACCGATTCGTCGCGCGACCGCCAGGCGCGGCTGGCGGAACTGCTGCCCGCGCTCGGCGCGCAGCCGGACGGCGCGGCGCTCGTGCGCACGCTGCAAGACCGCGCGGGCGCGGGCCTGCCGATTTTCCGCGACGACCCGCACGACCCCGACGACGAAAACACGCTCGCCACGGCCTGCATGCGCATCGAGCCGCGCGGCGTGGCGTTCGACGTATGGCAACGCGGCGCGCGCGTGCTCGACGCATTCATCCCTGCCGCGCGCACGCGCGCCTGACACTTTCCTTCGAGGTCTCCATGAGCCAGGTTTTCCATCGCATGCCCAAGCAAACGCTGCCCGTCGCGGTGGCGGGCGACGGCATCGAAATCGTCGATTCGACGGGCAAGCGCTACATCGACGCGAGCGGCGGCGCGGCCGTATCGTGCCTCGGCCACAGCAACGCGCGCGTGATCGAAGCGATCCAGCGCCAGGCGCGCCAACTGCCGTACGCGCACACCTCGTTTTTCACGACCGAGGCGTCGGAGCAGCTTGCCGATCGCCTGGTTGCGGCGGCGCCGGAAGGGCTCGATCACGTGTATTTCGTTTCGGGCGGCTCCGAGGCGATCGAAGCGGCGCTCAAGCTCGCGCGTCAGTATTTCGTGGAGAAGGGCGAGCCGGCGCGCCGCCACTTCATCGCGCGCCGCCAGAGTTATCACGGCAACACGCTGGGCGCGCTCGCGATCGGCGGCAATGCGTGGCGGCGCGAGCCGTTCCTGCCGATCCTGATCGAATCGCACCACGTGAGCCCATGCTATGCGTACCGCGAGCGCCACGAAGGCGAAACCGACGAAGCCTATGCGCAACGTCTCGCCGACGAACTCGAGCGCAAAATTCTCGAACTGGGCGCGGAGAACGTGGCCGCGTTCGTGGCCGAAACCGTGGTGGGCGCGACGGCCGGCGCGGTGCCGCCCGTGCGCGACTATTTCCGCAAGATTCGCGCGGTGTGCGACCGCTACGGCGTGCTGCTGATTCTCGACGAAATCATGTCGGGCATGGGCCGCACCGGTCATCTGTACGCGTGCGCGGAAGACGGCGTCGCGCCCGATCTGCTGACGATCGCGAAAGGCCTGGGCGCCGGTTATCAGCCGATCGGCGCCACGCTCGTGAGCCGGCGCATCTACGAGACGATCGTGGGCGGCAGCGGCTATTTCCAGCACGGCCATACCTATATCGGGCATGCGACGGCGTGCGCGGCGGCGCTCGAAGTGCAGCGCGTGATCGCCGAGGAAAACCTGCTCGACAATGTGCTCGCGCGCGGCGAACAACTGCGCGCGCGCCTGCGCGAACGTTACGCGAATCATCCTTATGTGGGCGACGTGCGCGGGCGCGGCTTGTTCGTGGGCGTCGAACTCGTGCGGGATCGCGCCACGAAGGCAACGTTCGATCCGGCGCTGAAGCTGCACGCGGCGATCAAGCGCGAGGCGTTCGCGCGCGGCTTGATGGTGTATCCGATGGGCGGCACCGTGGACGGCAGGCACGGCGACCATGTGCTGCTCGCGCCGCCATTTATCTGCACGGAGCGCGATATCGACACCATCGACGCGCGTCTTGGCGAGGCTTTGCAAGGCGCGCTGGTTGCGGCTGGTGTGGCTGCCGTGGCGGGACCGGCGTGACCCACGTTTTGAAATGAGTTGCGCATGAGCCTGGCGGCGGGTTCCGGCACGAGCGCATGGTGTGCAACTAACGCCTATCCTGTGCTGGGCCGTCAATTCAACGTGCCGCCGCGGCGATGGGTTTCTGTTTTCGCAGCGGTTCGCGCCAGCGCTCGCTGTGCAACTAACCGCCTGCCGCTTCCCAAAACCGCGAGTTCGGCGCGCAGCCGCGCAACCGATGCTTTTCTGAACATCAACGGAGTCCACCGATGACGCAAACCACAAAGCCGCGGCTTCCCGCATTCGACGCTGCCAGCGCGTCGCCGGAGCAAAAACGCGTGCTGGACGAAATTCTCACGGGGCCGCGCGGCAATCTCAACGGGCCGTTTCTCGGCTGGATTCACAGCCCGGAACTCGCGCAGCACGCGCAGCGCCTGGGCGCGTTCTGCCGCTACAAAACCGGCTTGTCGTTGCGGCATTCCGAACTGGCGATTCTCGTGACGGCCGCGCGCTGGCAGGCGCAGGCGGAGTGGTACATCCACTACCCGATCGCGCTGCAAGCGGGAGTGCCCGAAGCGCTGGCGGAGCAGATTCGCGCGGGCGCCGCGCCCCGGTTCGACGATTCCGGCGACGCGCTCATTTACGCCTTTACGACCGAGCTGTACGACAACAAACGCGTTTCGGACGCCACTTACGCGCGCGCCGTCGAGCGTTTTGGCCACGAAACGACGATCAATCTCGTGGGCTTGCTCGGCTACTACGCGCTCGTGGCGATGACGCTCAACGTGTTCGACATGCGCGCCGACGGGCAGACAACGCTTCCATTCGCCGAATAGCGCTTGCGCCTGTTGATTGCGCGGTGGCTTCATGACGCCCCGTCCGTTTGCTCCCGGCGGGGCGTTTGTTTTAAACGATTGCCCGAATAAACGTGTCAGCCATATTTCACCGGCGATATTTAATCGTTCGGTTAATCGACAGTATTTCATGTTTGAAATGATCGCCGAAAATAAAAAACGAACGAGCGATCTTCGCAGCGGTAAACGTTTCCATTCCCGCTCTCACCCGGTATCGGGCTTTGAACCATGCGATTAATACTGTACGAAAGGCGAGGTTTGTAATGCGAACCCATTGCCGCCAAAATGCATTGCTCTGCGCAAATAATAATACTGTTGAAGCCTCGACGCCCCGTGCCGGTAGCTTTTGCCTTGAATTCGCATAGCTTTCCGTAAATTGTTCTGTCCGAAGTGCTTGACGCGTTTTAGCAAAATACCGTCGACAGGGTTTTCCGCAGGCCATATTGAAATGTCTTGCAAGCGTTAATTCGGGTTGTTAGTCTTGCCGAACTCATTATTACCGCTGAACTCCGTTAGCGAAAAAACGTCGAAAACCACAGTTCGGCAGCGGAACGCCAGATCCGCTTGAAGTATTTCTCTTCGTACCTTTTTCAACGGGGGACATCATGCTTGATACGACCATCGACGTTGCAGTTAGCCCGCGCGCCGCCTTGGCCAGCATTGGCGACGTGGTGACCCTGACTTCCGGCGGGCCGCGCATGACGGTGACGTATGCCGGGCCGGTAGGCTTCGCCGCCGGCCATTGGCTGATCTGCCAATGGTTCGACGAACACGGCGAACTGCGTCAGGACATGTTCGCCGACAACATGGTCGAGATCCAGCCGCGCTCCATTCCGGCTGCCTCGGTCAACATGTACGGCCTGTCCGGCGGCCGGGCCGCCAGCGGGTTTTGAGCGTCGTCGTCATCGCGGGCGCATGAGCGAGCCGCGGGCTTGCGCATGTAACCGGGCGGTGTAAGCGGGCGCGCCGCCGCGCAAACAGCACGCACGGATAACCGCACACAAAGCGTGCGCCAGCGCTTGCCGCAGTGTCGAAATGCGGTGTCGAAACGCGTGTCGAAACGCGTGTCGAAACACGGTGTCGAAACAAACGGCCAGGCCTTCGCGCCCGGCCGTTTGCGTTTCGAGCCTCAGCGCTGCCCTTCAGCGGCGATGCGCACGGCCAGCCCGGCCAGCACCGTGCCCATCAGCCAGCGCTGCAACACGAGCCACGCGGGCCGTCCCGCGAGAAACGACGCGATGGTGCCGGCCGTCATGGCCACGGCGGCGTTCACGCTGATCGAAAGCGCGATCTGCACGCTGCCGAGCACGATGGACTGGGTCAGCACGCTGCCGTGATGCGGGTCGATGAACTGCGGCAAAAGCGAAAGATAAAGAATCGCGATTTTCGGATTCAGCAGGTTCGTGACAAAGCCCATCAGAAACAGCTTGCGCGTGTTGTCGACCGGCAGGTCGCGCACCTGGAACGGCGAGCGACCGCCGGGCTTGAGCGTTTGCCACGCAAGCCAGAACAGGTAGAGCGCGCCGCCCAGACGCAGCGCGTCGTAGGCGAACGGCACGGCCATGAGCAGCGCCGTAATGCCGAACGCCGCGCACAGCATATAGAACACGAAACCGAGCGCGACGCCGCCCAGCGAAATCAGCCCCGCCTTGCGCCCTTGGCAAATCGAGCGCGAGATCAGATAGATCATGTTGGGACCAGGTGTGAGCGCCATGCCGAGCGCGACGGCGGCAAAGGCTAGCAACGGGGCGGCATGAGGCATGAACGGCTCCAGTGAGGGCGAAAAGGAAGGGCGGTGGTCGGAACGATTATTTCATGCACGACGCGCTTGCGCGCGCCGGAACCGCAGCGTTGGCCATTCGGATAAGACCGCATTCGACGCGCGCGTTGCTACGGCTTGCGATTGGCGGAGCGCGATTCGCGCGCCTGCACGCGGTCGTCCAGACGGCGCGAGAACGACAGCATGCCGATGCGGCGGCTGCGCACCTTGGTCTGGCCACCCAGGTCGCGCGGCGGATTCGGCTGAAGCGACCAGACGAGCGCGAGCGCCCAGCCAAGCACCGTCCAGCCAAGCACGGCGTTGAAAACGGCAATCACGAGCAGATCGTGACGGCGGCGGCGGTCGGCGATCAGGGCCGGGAGGAAATAGAGCGCGACCACGGCTGCGAGAGCGACGATCTCGAAGACGGAACGGCTCACCATAATTTGCTCTCCTGAAAATCGCGCGATGAATAGGGATTGACCATTGTCGCTCGGATCGGCGTCGGGCGCACGTAAGGTCCTGGCCGAACGGCCAACGACGAGCGCGAAGGGTGTCGGCGGCCGGCGGTTCGGGTCTATCATCAGGGTTTTCATCGCAGGGAACCGATCATGTCCGACACGTCCGAAGCCACGCGGCAACTCGATCACGACGCATTGCGCACCTTTGTCGAGCGCAAATGGCACGACGAGATCGTGCCCGCGCTCACCGACTACATCGCCGTGCCCGCCAAGAGCCCCGCGTTCGATCCGCAGTGGGCGAAGAACGGCTATCTCGAACGCGTCGTTCAGGACGCGGCGAAGTGGGCCGAGCAGCAGCCCGTGCGCGGTCTCAAGCTCGAAATCGTGCGTTTGCCCGATCGCACGCCCGTGATCTTCTTCGAAGCGCCGGCCACGCGCTCGGGCAGCACGGAAACCGTCGTGCTGTACGGCCATCTCGACAAGCAGCCGGAGTTCGCGGGTTGGCGCAACGATCTGGGCCCATGGACGCCCAAGCTCGAAGACGGCCGCCTGTACGGCCGAGGCGGTGCCGACGACGGCTACGCGATCTACGCGAGCGTCACGGCGCTCGCCGCGCTCGACGCACAGGGCATCGAGCGGCCCCGCTGCGTGGGCCTGATCGAAACCTGCGAGGAATCGGGCAGTTACGACTTGTTGCCGTATGTCGACGCGCTGCGCGAGCGGTTGGGCGACGTCGGCCTCGTCGTGTGTCTGGATTCGGGCGCGGGCAATTACGATCAGCTCTGGCTCACCACGTCGCTGCGCGGTCTCGTGGCAGGCGACCTCGAAGTCGAGGTGCTCGAAGAGGGGATTCACTCGGGCTCGTATGGCGGCATCGCGCCGTCGAGTTTTCGCGTCATGCGGCAACTGTTCGAGCGTCTCGAAGACGCCGCGAGCGGCACGCTGCTGCCCAAGGGCTTTCACTGCGCGATTCCGCAGCAGCGCCTGAGCGAAGCCGAAGCCACCGCGAAGATTCTCGGCGAAAGCGTGTGGAAGGGCTTGCCGTGGGCCTGCGGCCAGGACGGCCGCCGCGTGCTGCCCACCACCACCGACCCGCAACAGGCGTTGCTCGATTCCACCTGGCGGCCGTCGCTTGCGGTCACGGGCGCGGCCGGTTTGCCCGCCATCGCCGACGCGGGCAACGTGCTGCGCCCACGCACCGCGTTCAAGTTGTCGCTGCGGTTGCCGCCGCTGGTGGAGGCGTCGCAGGCGGTGGCCGAACTCAAGTCGCTGCTTGAATTCGATCCGCCCTACAACGCGAAGGTCACGTTCAAGCCCGATGCAGGCGCGGCCAACGGCTGGAGCGCGCCGGAGCTGGCGCCGTGGCTCGCCGCCGCGCTCAACGACGCGTCGCGCACGCACTTCGGCGCAGATTGCGCTTATCTGGGCCAGGGCGGCACGATTCCGCTCATGAACGTGTTGCAGGCGGGCTTTCCGAAGTCGCAGTTCATGGTGTGCGGCGTGCTTGGGCCGAAGTCCAACGCGCACGGCCCGAACGAGTTCCTGCACGTCCCGTACGCGAAAAAACTCACGGCGACGGTGGCCGAGGTGATTGCCGCCGCGCCTTGAGCTGGCGGCGACCGCCCGGAAGCGCGGTCGCTTCGAAGGCGCGGTTTGCGATGAAGAAGGTGCGGTCGTTTCGACGGCCGCGCGGATCACTCGCCGGCAGTGTGCCGATGCGGTGTCGCGGCCGTGTGCAGTGCTTCGTGAGCGGCTTGCGCGGGCGTGTCGGCGTGACAGGAGCAGCGTTCGTCGTCCACGGGCTGCACCAGGTTTTTCATGATGC
Source organism: Paraburkholderia sp. J41 (assembly GCF_905220235.1). Taxonomy (NCBI): domain Bacteria; kingdom Pseudomonadati; phylum Pseudomonadota; class Betaproteobacteria; order Burkholderiales; family Burkholderiaceae; genus Paraburkholderia; species Paraburkholderia sp. J41. The sequence continues at coordinate 281,224 of NZ_CAJMZE010000005.1, forward strand.
CGCACTCGGCGCTGCTGCGGTGGTGCGTATGGCAACTGTCCCGCAGCGTGCGCAACTGCTGTTCGAGCACGCGCATCGACTCGATTTGCTGATGGATGCGGGCGATCTGGTTGTCGATCAGTTCGTTGATTTCGCCGCAGGGCTGGCTCGGGTCGGCCTGAAAGCGGCGCAGCATGCGGATGTCCGCCAGACCGATGCCGAGCGAGCGGCAGTGGCGGATAAAGTTGAGCTGGGCCTCGTGCGCGGGCGTATAGCGCCGATAACCGTTGATTTCGCGCGCGGGCTCGTCCAGCAAGCCTTCGCGTTCGTAGAAGCGCACCGTTTCTACGTCGCAGTGCGCGAGGCGGGCGAGTTCGCCGATTCGCATGGTGGCGGCTCCCAAATGATGTGACGCATGACTTGACCCTGTAGCGGCTACAGGCTGTTCAATGATTTTGTCACTTTTGGGAGAGTTTGACGATGAACCAGGCGTTCTTGTCGCGGATTGCCGCGGCACAGCGTGTTCGCGCGCGTGACGAGGGGCAGGGCGACGGTGCGAGCGCCGCGCCCGCCGTTGCCGATGCCGACGCTTGCCGATCGTGTTGCGGCGCGCGCGAACCCGCACGCATTCAGGCGCAGGAGGCGCTGGAGGCGCATGGCGATCGCGGGCGCGGTGAGCGCGGCGGGCACGGCGGCCACGATCGCGGCGAACACGATCACGGCGAACACGATCACGCCGGGCACGATCACGCCGGGCACGATCACGGCGCGCATGCCGGGCACGCCTGTCACGGTCAAGCCCAAAACAGCGACCGTGCGGGGCACGATGCCTCGGGTCACGATCACGCCGGCACCTGCTGCGGTTCGCCTTCGCCTTCACATGCCGATGCCGGAAAACCCGTGCCCCGCGCGTTCGCGCAAGCGCCCGAAGGCACGCGAGCGACGCGCTGGCGCATCGACAACATGGATTGCCCCACCGAAGAACGGCTGATCCGCAACAAGCTCGAGCCGATGGCGGGGGTCGCGCGGCTCGATTTCGATCTGCTCGGGCGCGAGTTGACGGTTCACCATCGGCTCGACGACACGCAGCCGTTCGTCGATGCGTTGAAGGCGCTGGGCATGACGCCGAGCGCGCTCGAAGGCACGGCCGCCGGTGCGGCGCGGGAGACGTCGCGCGGCTTGAAGTCGCGGCAGAAATGGCTGCTCGCCGCCAGCGGCATCGCGGCCGTGAGCGCCGAATTGCTGGCCTGGACCACGGGCCGGGAAACCGGCTTGCCCGTGCTGATCTGCGCGGCGGTTTCGCTGTTGTGCGCCGGGCTGCCCACGCTGCGCAAAGGCTGGATCGCGCTGCGCCACTTCACGATCAACATCTATTTCCTGATGTCGCTCGCGTTGATCGGCGCGGTTGCCATCGGCAAATGGCCCGAAGCGGCCATGGTCGTGTTCCTCTTCGCGCTTGCCGAGGAAATCGAGGCTCTGTCGCTCGAACGCGCGCGCCAGGCCATTCGTTCGCTGACGGCGCTCGCGCCCGACACCGCCGAAATCTGGCTCGACGCCGAAAATGCGTGGCGCGAGCGCGCCGTGGGCGAAGTCGCCATCGGCAGCCGGATTCGTGTGCGCACGGGCCAGCGCGTGCCGCTCGACGCGCGCGTGATCGCGGGTCGCGGCGCGCTCGATCAGGCGCCGATCACGGGCGAAAGCCTGCCCGTCGACAAGGAAGCGGGCGCGGCGCTGTACGCGGGCAGCATTGTCGTGGATGGCGTGGTCGAAGCCGTCGTCACGGCCGCCGCGCAGGACAGCACGCTCGCGCGCATCGCGGCGGCGGTTCAGGAGGCGCAGGCGCAGCGCGCGCCCACGCAGCGTTTCGTCGATCAATTCGCGCGCTATTACACGCCGGCCGTCGTCGCGCTCGCCGTGCTGATCGCGCTGGCGGCCCCGCTCGCGTTCGGCGGCGCGTGGAGCGCGTGGCTCTACAAGGCGCTCGTGCTGCTCGTGATCGCGTGTCCGTGCGCGCTCGTGGTGTCCACGCCGGTCACGGTCGTGAGCGGCCTCGCCGCCGCCGCGCGCCACGGCATGCTCGTGAAGGGCGGCGTCTGGCTTGAACGCGGGCGTCTGCTCAAGGCCGTCGCGCTCGACAAGACCGGCACGCTCACGCGCGGCGAACCGGCGCTGACGGACGTGCTGGCGCTTTCTTCGACGTTGACGGCGGACGAAGCGCTGCGCATTGCCGCAAGCCTCGACGACGCCAGCACGCATCCCGTTGCGCGCGCGATCGTCGCGGGTTGGCGCGCTCGCGCGCCGCAGGCGCGGCTTTCGTCGGTCGAGGCATTCGCGGTACTCAACGGGCGCGGCGTGCAAGGCAGGATCGACGGCGAATTCTGGCGGCTCGGCAATCATCGGCTGGTGGAGGAAATCGGGCTTTGCACGCCCGCGCTGGAGGCCCGGCTCGCGCAACTCGAACAGGCCGGCAAGACGGCGGTCGTGCTGTGCGCGTCGCATGCGGCGGTGGCCGTGTTCGCCGTCGCGGACGCGTTACGCGCCGAAAGCGTCGAGGCCGTGCGCGCGTTGCGCTCGCTCGGCGTCGCGCCGGTGATGCTGACGGGCGACAACGCGTCGACGGCACGTGCGATCGCGGTGCAGCTCGGCATCGACGACGCGCGCGGCAATCTGTTGCCGCAGGACAAGCAGGACGCGGTCGCCGAACTCTCCGCGCGTTACGGCATGGCGGCGATGGTCGGCGACGGCGTGAACGATGCGCCCGCGCTCGCGCGCGCCGACATCGGCTTCGCGATGGGCGCGGCGGGCACGGCCACGGCGCTCGAAACCGCCGACGTCGCGATCATGGACGACGATCCGCGCAAGATCGCCGCGTTCATCGGCCTTTCGCGCAAGACGGCGGCCGTGCTTAAGCAGAACATCGCGCTCGCGCTCGGCATCAAAGCTGTGTTTCTCGTGCTCGCGCTGGCGGGCGAGGCGACGCTCTGGATGGCCGTTTTCGCCGATGTGGGCGCGAGTCTGCTCGTCGTGGCGAACGGGCTGCGCGTGCGCCGGCATTTTGGCGCGCGCAAGTGATCGCTTGAGTTGCAACTAACTGCCGGGCGTGTGAGGCGCCGGGAGAGTTGGCGGGGGCGGAACCGAGGCGAAACGTGGCAAGGCGCGGCGCGCAGGGAAAATCGCCGGACGTTTGGCGGTTCGGCGGTTTGGGCGGTTTGGCGGATCGGCGGATCGGCTGATCGGCGGATTGGCGGTTTGGTGGATTGGCGAATCGGCGGATCGGCGGATCGGTGAATCGGTGAATCGGTGAATCGGTGAATCGGCGAATCGGCGAATCGGTGAATCGGCGAATCGGCGTCGGCATCGCGCGCAGCAAAACCGTCACCAAGGCTTCGCCAGCCGCGCCCGCAACGCCGCACGTCCGCTTTCGTCGATATCGCCGAAAAACGCAAACCGGCCCGCCACGAGCGTCGCCACGGGCACGCCGTCGCGAAACACGATGCGATTGCCCGCCACGGCCGGCACTTTCTCGCCGGGCAGCAGCGTGCCGACGAGGTTGAGCGGATCGGCGGCCGGAATGCAGATCAGCGCGTTACCGTCTCCACCCTCGTCGCCGGATGCCGATGCCGATGCCGGCGCAGGCGCGCTCACACGCCGCCGCCGCACTTCGCGCAGCAGCGCCACCGCTTCGGGCAGCGCGAATTGTTCGCCCGACAAACCCGTCACGAAACGCCCGCCGCGCACCTTGCCGCGCGCTTCCATGCGATGCAGCACGCGCAGCAGGTCGCGCCACGGCGGCAACCACGGCGCTTCGCGCGCCAGCAGATGCCAGCAGATCACGCCGTAGCGTCGCAACAGCACGCGCGCGACGTGTTCGAGCAGATCGGTGTCGGCGGGCGGGCGGCGCGCCGGCGTCGCCGTCGCCGCTTTGGCGCGCGCCCCTTGCGTATGCGCCGGCGGCGCGGTATCAGCGGCATCAGCGCCATTCCGGGCATCAGCGCCATTCGCGGCATCAGCGGCATCAGCGCCATTCGCGGCGGTATCGGTCGCGCGTTCGCCCGGCGGCGCGCGCCGCAACGTCGCCCAGCGCCCCGCGTCGGCCATTCCGCCCACCAGCGGCGCAAAGCCGCGCGGTTTGCGCCGTCCGTGATGCGAGCCGCGCTGTGCCGCCGGTTTCACGAGCGCGCGCAGGCCCGCGAAACTGTCCGCATTCACGAGTCCCGCCGAAACCAGTTCGCCCAGCGCGTTTTCGAGTTCGACGCCAAGTAGATGCGCATCGGCGGCGAGTTCGTCGAAGAACATCGCGCCGTGCCGCGTCAGCGCTTCGTACACGCGCCGCGCGCGCGCCGAAAGCTCGGCGGTGTCGGGCGTTTCGACGAGCGCCGTCCAGCGCGCGAGTTCGCGGCGCGAAAGCAGCACGACGGGCGTGCTGCGCACCGTAGAAGTGGCGGCTGCGCGCGCGGGCAAGCGCGCCCACGCAAGGTGCCCGGCGCGGCAGAGATCGTCGAGCAGCATCGGCGGCGAATCGCCAAAACGCGTGTCGAGGCGCGCGGGAAGGATTTCGTCTTCCCACGCGAGCGCCGAAGCTTCCCAGCCTTCCAGTTGATCGAGCACGGCGGCGAGCGCGTCGCGGCCCGACCCGCGCGTGCCCGGCGCGACGCGCTGCCATTCGAACAGGAAGCGCATGAAGTCGTGCCGCTCCACCGGCTCGATCTCGCGCCGCAGCTTGCGCACCGTGTAGCGATGAATGCGCGCGAGCAGATGCCGCTCGCACCATTGCTCGTCGCCGCCGTGCATGGCCTCGGGCGTGAAGCGGCCGCGCATCGCCGTGCCTTCGGCTTCGAGGCGCGTGAGCGCGAGCGCCGCCACGCGCGCTTCGAGCGCGAGCGGCCGAGCGATCTGCGCAAGCGTAAGCGGCCCGAAACCCGACAATCGCGCGCGCACGATGTCGACGATCGCCGCGTCCTCGTCCCACGCCTGCGCGTAATCGGGCGGCGGCGTGAGCGGCGGCTCGCACTGCGCTTGCGGATAGATCGCGCGCACGCACGCGAGGCGCTCGATGCTCACCCACAGAGAATCGTTTTCCGCGACGGCGATGCGTGCCGCGCGTCCCGATGCCGCGAGTTCCGCCAGCCACGCGGGCCATTGCGGCTCGCGCTGCGCTTCGCTTTGCGCCAACGCGCCGAGCGTGTTGAGCGCGTCGTGCATTTCGTCGACGTTGCGCGCTTGCGGCCAGGCTTCCTCGCGCACGTTCGCGATGGCTTCGGCGTCGAGCGCGCACAGATCGTCGGCGGATTCGGGATCGGTCCAGCGCCGCGACAGCACCGCTTGCGTGCGGCGTTCCTCGATCGGCGCATCGTCGAGATAGGCGTAGGGGCGCGCCGTGAGAATTTCGGCCGCGAGCGGCGAGGGCGCGGGCAGTTCGCGCTCCACGAGCGTCACCTCGCGCGCCTCGATCCGGCGCAGCAGCGCGAGCCATGCTTCGGTGTCCATCGCTTCGTGCAGGCAGTCGTCGAGCGTCTGGCCGACGAGCGGATGTTCGGGCACCTCGCGCTCGCCCGCGAGGTTTTCGACGCACGCCACCTGATCGGGAAACACGGCCGCGAGCAGATCCTCGCTGCGCATGCGCTGAATTTGCGGCGGCGTCTTGTGGCCGCCGGTCTGGCGCGGCAGCGCGAGCGCCGTGGTCGCGTTCCAGCGCCAGCGCACGCCGAAAAGCGGCGCGTCGAGCAGCGCCTGCACGAGCAGATGCTCGGCGGTGTTCGAATGCAGATAGCGCCACACCTCGTCGAGCGCGAAGCTGTGCGCGCCCGTCAGCGAAAGGATGATGGCGTCTTCGGTCGCGGCCGCCTGCAACTCGAAGTTGAACTGGCGGCAAAAACGCTTGCGCAGCGCGAGCCCCCACGCGCGATTCATGCGGCTGCCGAACGGCGTGTGAATCACGAGTTGCGTGCCGCCCGATTCGTCGAAGAAGCGCTCCATCACGAGCGTATCCTGGGTGGGCAGCACGGTGAGCGCGCCGCGGGCGCGCGCGAGATATTCGACGATCTGGCGCGCCGCGGCGTCGTCGAGATCGAGCGCGGCGGCGAATTTGGCGGCGGCGAAACCGACCGCGCCCGCGGCGTCGCCGCGCTCGTCGGCTTCGCTCAGGAACGCTTCCACTTGCTGGCGCAGCCGCGAAATCGCGAACGACAACTCGTCGCTGCGGCCCGGCGCCTCGCCGAGCCAGAACGGAATATTGGGCGGCTGGCCTTGCGCGTCCTCCACGCGCACGCGGCCCGCCTCGATCCGCAGAATGCGATACGACGCGTTGCCGAGCTGGAACACGTCGCCGGCCAGGCTTTCGACCGCGAAGTCCTCGTTCACCGTGCCGATCTTCACGCTTTGCGGTTCGAGCAGCACGGCGTAATCGGCGTTGTCGGGAATCGTGCCGCCCGAGGTGAGCGCCGCGAGCCGCGCGCCGCGCCGCGCGCGCAAGGTCCGGCTCACCACGTCGCGATGCAGATAGGCGGCGCGCGGGCCGTGGCGGCTCGCGAAGCCGTCGGCGAGCATGCGCAGCACGGCGTCGAATCGCGCGCGCTCGAACTGCGCCCAGGGCGTGGCGCGGCGCACGAGCGCGTAGAGGTCGTCGTCGCGCCATTGCGCGCAGGCCACTTCGGCGACGATCTGCTGCGCGAGCACGTCGAGCGGCGCGTGCGGCAGCGTGAGCCGGTCGAGTTCGCCGCGCCGCACGCAATCGAGCAGCGCCGCGCATTCGATCAGATCGTCGCGCGACGTGGCGAACAGGCGGCCCTTCGGCACGCCGCCGACCTGATGGCCCGAGCGCCCCACGCGTTGCAGGAACGCGGCGATCGAGCGCGGCGAGCCGATCTGGCAAACGAGATCGACGTCGCCGATGTCGATGCCGAGTTCGAGCGACGCCGTGGCCACGAGCACGCGCAAATCGCCGCTTTTGAGGCGCTGTTCGGCCAGAAAGCGATGTTCCCGCGCGAGGCTGCCGTGATGCGCGGCCACGGCTTGCGCGCCGAGCCGGTCGGTGAGATGGCGCGCCACGCGCTCGGCCATGCGCCGCGTGTTGACGAACACGAGCGTGGTGCGATGCAGGGCGACGAGTTCGGCGAGCCGGTCGTACACGCGCTCCCACACGTCGTTCGCCATGATCGCCTCGAGCGGCACGGGCGGCACCTCGATCGCCAGGTCGCGTGCGCGCGCATGACCGACATCGACGATCTCGCAGGCGGGCGGCGGCGCGGCGGCATCGAGCGCGGCATCGCCGAGGCCGACCAGAAAGCGCGCCACGGTTTCGATGGGTTTTTGCGTGGCCGAAAGGCCGATGCGCAGCAGCTTGCGGCCGCACAGCGCGTCGAGCCGTTCGAGGCTCAGCGCGAGATGCGCGCCGCGTTTGTTGCCCGCGAGCGCATGGATTTCGTCGACGATCACGCTGCGCGCGCTCGCCAGCATCTTGCGGCCCGACTCGGAACCGAGCAGCACGTAAAGCGATTCGGGCGTGGTGACGAGAACGTGCGGCGCGCGTTTGCGCTGCGCGGCGCGTTCGGGCTGCGGCGTGTCGCCGGTGCGCACGGCGGTGCGAATCTCCACGCGCGGCAGGCCCATTTGCGCGAGTTCTTCGCCGATGCCCGCGAGCGGGCGTTCGAGATTCAGGCGGATGTCGTTCGACAGCGCCTTGAGCGGCGAGACGTAGATGACGAGCGTGGCGTCGGGCAGCGCGCCGCCGTGGTCGAGACCTTCGCGCACCAGTTCGTCGAGCGCGGCGAGAAACGCCGTGAGCGTTTTGCCCGAACCCGTGGGCGCGGCCACGAGCGTCGCGCGGTGCGCGGCGATGAGCGGCCACGCGGCGCGCTGGGCGGCCGTGGGCGCTTCGAAGCTGCGGCGAAACCAGCCCGCGACAGCCGGATGAAAGCGCGCGAGCACGTCGCCGCGAGGATCGGCGCCGGCGTCGAGATCATGCGTAGCGGTGACGGACGTGCTCATGCGTGCCTGAAGCTTGAAAACGGTGAAGAAGGCGGGATGACCGGAAGTCTCGCAGCTTTCGTGCGCGCGTGTGCGGCGTGGCATTGCGAGTCGCGGCGCGTCGCGGCGAGTCGCGGCGCGTCGATGCGCGGCTTGCGGTTCGCCGAGGCGATGCAGCGCATATCCGGGCGCATCGGCACATTTTCAACCGGCTTACGCGGCGCGCGCGCTCCGGCAAGCCTCGCGCGATCGCAGTATCCTCGCCGCGTTGGACGTTTCCCCGTGGTTTCCCTGTGGTTTCCCCTCACTCACGACGGAGTTTCCCCATGCGTTACAACTCACTGGGCCGCACGGGCCTGTTCGTTTCGGAGCTTTGCCTCGGCACGATGACATTCGGCGGCGGCAGCGGCATCTGGAACCAGATCGGCGATCTTCAGCAAGCGGACGCCGAACGCCTGATCGGCCGCGCCATCGACGCCGGCATCAATTTCATCGACACGGCCGACGTTTATTCGCAAGGCGCCTCCGAGCAGATCACCGGCCAGGCGCTCAAGAATCTCAAGGTGCCGCGCGAACAGGTCGTGATCGCGACCAAGGTATTCGGCGAAATGGGCGGCGCGCCCAACGAGCGCGGCGCGTCGCGTTATCACATCATGGACGGCGTGAAGGCCAGCCTGAAGCGCCTGCAACTCGACCATATCGACCTCTACCAGATTCACGGTTTCGATCCCGCCACGCCGATCGAGGAAACCGTGCGCGCGCTCGACACGCTCGTGCAGCACGGCCACGTGCGCTACGTGGGCGTTTCGAACTGGGCCGCGTGGCAGATCGTGAAGGCGCTCGGCATTGCGCATCATCACGGGCTCGCGCGCTTCGAGTCGCTCCAGGCGTATTACACGATCGCCGGGCGCGACCTCGAACGCGAAATCGTGCCGATGCTGCACAGCGAAGGGCTTGGGCTGATGGTATGGAGCCCGCTTGCCGGCGGGCTGCTGAGCGGCAAGTACGGGCGCGATCAGCAAGGCGAGGCGGGCAGCCGCCGCACGACGTTCGACTTTCCGCCCGTGAATCGCGACCGCGCGTGGGATTGCGTGGACGCCATGCGGCCGATCGCGGAGAAAAAGGGCGTTTCGGTGGCGCAGATCGCGCTTGCCTGGCTGCTGCATCAGCGCGCGGTGACGTCGGTGATTATCGGCGCCAAGCGCGTGGACCAGCTCGAAGACAACGTGGCCGCGACGAAAGTGACGCTTTCCGCCGAAGAACTGGCCGTGCTCGACGACGTGAGCGGCTTGCCGGCCGAATATCCGGGCTGGATGCTGGCGCGGCAGGGCGAGTATCGGCGCGAGCAGATGAAGCAGTCGCGCGCGGGCGACGCTTGATCTTCGCGCGATGTCGGGGTCGATGCCGATGTCGCTGAACCGCAACTAACTGCCGAGACAGCGCGAGTTAGTCGAAAAAAACGCGGGCGGAAAAATTCTTTCCGCCCGC